>NZ_JAAGPF010000171.1 GCF_017104645.1 Burkholderia sp. Ac-20379 | reverse complement strand
CGACGAACTGCGCGAACAGCGCGTGCAGGCGCGTGGTCGGGTGGACCGTATCCGCGAACATGTCGGTCTGGTCGGCGTTCGCCACCGTGTAGGTTTGCGCCGAGCAGATCAGCGACGAGGCGAACGCGCTCGGGCTGGCGACGCCCGCCTTGGCGGCCGCCGCCAGCGGCGCGCCCGCGTTCGCCACGCGCAGCGACGTACAGGATCTGCCGTTGCCCGGCGGCCAACATCAGCGCGTGCTGTTCTACGGCCCGGCGGGCCCGATGCGCGGCGTGATCGTGATGTTTCCGGGCGGCGCGGGCGACGTCGGCATCGAGCGCGACGGCGCGCTGCGCCACGACAACAACTTCGTGGTGCGCACGCGCGAGCTGTGGGCTCGGCTCGGCTACGGCGTGGTGATCGTCGATGCGATCGGCCGCGAATCGATGCGCGGCGAGCGCAGCACCGAGGCCTACCGGTCAGTGCTGCGCGAGATTCTCGACTACGCGCACACGCTGACCGACCAACCGTTGTGGGCGATGGGCACGAGCCAGGGCTCGATCGCGGCGATGGCGGCCGGCTCGGCCGCGCGCGACGGCGAACTGGCCGGCATCGTGCTGACCGAATCGGTGTCGGTGGTGGGGCATTCGGGCGAAACGGTATTCGACGCGCGGCCCGAGCGCGTGCGCGCGCCGGCGCTGGTGGTGGCGAACCGCGACGACACCTGCACCGTCGCGCCGCCTTCGCGCGCCGACGAGATCGCCCGGTCGATGTCGCACGCCACGGTCACCGTGCTGCGCGTGGAGGGCGGCGTGGCCCAATCGTCGAACCCGTGCAGCTCGCTGTCGCCGCACGGCTATTTCGGTATCGAGAAACAGGTGGTGGGCGGCATCGCCCGCTGGATGCGCAGCGTCGCGCCGCCCGCCTGATAGTTCGGAGTGCGAAATCCGGAATCGATGCACCCGCACCGATTCCGGCTTGATACCCTGCTTGCTACAACGCTTACTTCGCTTCGCCGGCCGCTTCGATGATCAGGTTCGCGACCGCAGCCGGATGCGAGATCAGCGACACGTGGCTCGATTGAATCTCGATCGTGTGCGCGTGCATGCGCTGCGCCATGAAGCGTTCGAGATCCGGGTTGATCGTGCGGTCTTCCGTCGACACCGCGTACCAGGTCGGCTTGTCGTGCCACGCGGCAACCGTCGTCTTCGCCATCGTGATCGCCTTGCCGATCGGCTGTTGCACCGCGTAGTAGACACGCGCGTCCGACGGCGGCAGATCGCCCGCGAAGTCGTGCACGAAGGCCTGTTCGGACAGCTTGCCGAACCCGTCCTGCGACCATTGCAGGCCTGCCGATGCCGGCGCCGCCGGGAATTTCCTGGTCAGTGCGGGGTAATCCTCGCCGGCATCGGGCGCGCGCGCCGCGATGTACACGAGGCCCTTGACCTTCGGATCGTCGCCGGCCTGGCTGATCACCATGCCGCCGTACGAGTGCGCGACCAGCAGCGTCGGGCCGTCCTGTTGCGCCAGTGCGCGCTTGACCGCGTCCACGTCGGCGTCGAGCGAAGTGGTCGGGTTCTGCACCGCGGTGACGTGCAGGCCCTTCGCCTGCAGCAGCGGAATCACCTTGGCCCAGCTCGAACCGTCGGCGAACAGGCCGTGCACCAGCACGACGTTCTTGATCGGCGCGGCGGCCGTGTTGTCCTGCGCAAAGGCCGTGGCGGCGCCCGTCAGTGCGGTGCAGGCGAGGGTGGCGGCGATCAAGGATTTCAGCTTCATCAGACTTCTCCGGAAACACGTCATTTAGGGGAGTGGAACGCTTCGTTCGCCTGATCAGCCAGGAAACGCTGCGGTACAAACGGGCGAACACGAGCACCTCGCGTTTTATTCCCGCGTCATCCAAAATATTTTTTGCTCCCGCGCGAAGGCACCGGATTTGCCGGCTCCGTGGCGCGGCAAGCCGCGGATCGGCATGCGCACGCACGCGCGCCGATTCGTCTAACCTGACGCACGTTCGCCATGCACGCGCAGGCCGCCAACGGTTCGCCGCCTGCATTCGTTACAACGCCCTTTCCGGAGTCCTTCTCATGCAGATCAACCTGACTGGCAAGACCGCGCTCGTGACCGCCTCGACGGGCGGCATCGGCTACGCGATCGCCGACGGCCTCGCGCGCGCCGGCGCGACGCTGATCGTCAACGGCCGCAGCGAGCGCTCGGTGGAGGCCGCGCTCGCGGCGCTGCGTTCGTCGGTGCCCGGCGTCAGCGCGTCGGGCGTGGCGGCCGACCTGTCGCACGCCGCCGGCGTCAAGCAACTGATCGACGCCGCGCCGCACGCCGACATCCTCGTCAACAACGCCGGCATCTACGGCCCGAAACCGTTCTTCGACATCGACGACGACGAATGGGAGCACTACTTCCAGACCAACGTGATGTCGGGCGTGCGGCTCTCGCGCCATTACCTGCCGGCGATGCTCGACCGCGACTGGGGCCGCGTGGTGTTCATCTCGTCGGAATCGGCGCTGAACATTCCAGCCGACATGATCCAGTACGGATTTTCGAAAACGGCGCAGTTGTCGATCGCGCGCGGCCTCGCCAAGCTCGCGGCCGGCAGCGGCGTGACGGTCAACTCGGTGCTGCCGGGGCCGACGCTGTCGGACGGCGTCAAGACGATGCTCAAGGACAGCGCCGATCAGCAGGGCAAGACGGTGGATGAAGTGGCGGTGGAATTCGTGCGCACGCAGCGCCCCAGCTCGATCCTGCAGCGCCCGGCCACCACCGAGGAGGTGGCGAACCTGGTGGTGTACGTGTGTTCGCAGCAGGCGTCGGCCACCACGGGCGCGGCGTTGCGCGTGGACGGCGGGGTGGTGGATACGCTGGCTTGAGGTGGGTGGGTGGGCGGCCGGGCGGCCTCGGCGCCGAAAGCCGCCCCGGCCATCTGGATGCCCCGAAAGGCTTGAAAGCCCGGCGCGGGCGGCACAGCTCGCGCCGGCCGCGGCCCTCGCCGCCCGGCGGCTCGAAAAACGGCTACCGGGAGCTCAGGCGGCCCGAGCGACGCAAGCGATTCGAGGCAAGCCGCGGGTCAGGCCACTCAAGCCGCGGGTGCCGCGTGACGCAGCAAACCCTTGCGATCGGCTTCCATGCAGGTGGCGAAGCCATGATGGGTGACGAAGCCGTGGCGGTCGAACACCACGTAGTACGGCCGGTGCTCGTTGCCGTGCTGAAGCATGTAGTTGTAGCAAACGCCGGTCCCGCTGCGCACCATCCAGACGCTGGCCGGATTGCCGCCGGCGCCCACCACGCGCTGCTGGGTCGCGCCGTGCTGGGACGCCGCCTTCGGCACCGGCAGCCGTGCATAGGAGAACGAGGGATGCAGCCAGCCGAACCACGAGCAGCCGGACAGCAGCAGGCTCGCGGCCACCGGCAGCACGGCGATGGAGGAACGCGGGGGCGTGGGCAGCATGCCGGATAGAACCCGGACGGCACGGTCGGTTGTCATCCACGCATCCTAAAGCACCTCGGGGTCATGAATGTTGAATTCTGTTGAAAACGGCGCGCGGCGCCGGACGGTTGCGGGCACAAGAATAGCGCGCCAGAAACCCGACTGCGCGTAGCACTCGGACGCTCGGGCACTCAATCGATCCATTCGGTCCACAGCACGGTCAGCACCGTCATCAGCGCGGGGCCGATGAACAGGCCGAGCAGGCCGAAGGTTTCCGCGCCGCCCAGAATGCCGAACAGCACCAGCAGGAACGGCAGCCGCGCCGAGCCGCCGATCAGCACCGGGCGGATGAAGTGCTCGGCGATGAACACCACCACAAAGCCGAACACCGCCAACCCGATCGCCCAGGCGGCCGCGCCCTTGACGATGAACAGCCAGAGCGCCGCGCCGCTGAACACCACCGGCGCGCAGAACGGCAGCATCGCGGCCACCGCCGTGACCAGCCCGAGCAGCGCCGCGTGCGGCACGCCGGCGAACGCATAGGCCACGCCGAGCAGCGCGCCCTCGCCCAGCCCCACCACCACCAGGCCCGTCACCGTGCCGTAGATGGCCGACGCCATGCGCTGGATCAGCGACGCGCCGTTCGCGCCGAACGCGCGCCGCACGCCGCGCAGCAGCGAATCGGACACGCGCGGGCCGCCCTGGAAGATCACGAACAACGTGACCAGCATGAAGCCGAACAGCACCGCCGCATGCACCACGTGCGAGCCGAACGCCTTGCCGTAGCTGACGAACGCCTCGCCGTTCATGCCCTTCACGCCGGTCGGCGCGTGCAGCGGCTGCGCCAGATGCGCCTGCCACCACGCGCTGACCTGCTGCGCGCCGAACGGCAGGTGATTGACCGCGTCGGGCAGCGGAATGCCGTTGGCGCGCGCGTCGCGCACCCAGGCGAACACGTCGTGGAACTGCGCCGCGGCCTGCACCACCGCCACCGCCACGGGCACCACCAGCAGCAGGCCGACCGCCGAGGTCAGCAGGATCGCCACCAGCGTCTTGCGCCCGGTCAGCCAGCGCACTTCGTCGATGCGCCGCAGCGCCGGCCACAGCGCGATGGCGATCACGCCCGCCCAGGCCACGGCCGGCAGGAATGCGCGGATTACCCACAGGGCCAGTGCAACGAGCACTGTGTAGAGCGCGGCGAGCGCGATCGTCTGCGCCTTGGGACGCGCGGAATCCGGCGTCGGACGGGGTGCTTGGCTCATCGAGACACTCTCTTCGAAAAAGGGGACGGCAAAACGGCACCGTGCCGCCATCTTAAAGGACGATCGCAAGCGGCTTGCGAAGCGCCTGAGACATGTGGCGATGAGCGAGGCAATTGCAAGGCGGGCGCAGGGACCGCCGGGGAGAGGAACGGGCGCGTTGCGCGCCGCGTTCGGCGTCGTGAGCCGTGAGTCGTGTGCCGCGCGCGGGCGGCACGCACGACGCTCGCGCCGCTCGGGGCGCGTTCGTTCAGAACGCCATCAGCGCGAAATCTTCCTTGCCGACGTCGCAGAGCGGGCAGCGCCAGTCGTCCGGCACGTGCGCCCAGAGCGTGCCCGGGGCGAGGCCGTGCTCGGGATCGCCGATCGCCTCGTCGTAGATCCAGCCGCAGATCAGGCAGACGAACTGCTGGAAATCGGTGGCCGGCGCGGCGCCGGCCTCGGCCGCGGCGGGTACGGCGGTTGCGCCGCCCTGCCCGGCGGCGTCGCTCGCGGCCGGCGGCGCGGCATCGTCGAGCGCGACCACGAGCGGCTCCGCGCCCTGCACCGGATTGCCGGCCAGATAGGCGTCGAGCGCGCGGTAGAGGCGTTCGGCCTCATCCGCGGCCAGTTCGATCTGCAGCGGCTGGCCGGTTTCGCCCGCCAACCGACGCGGCGAAAATTGCAATTCCAGTGCCGTTCCTTTCTTGTACATGGGACTAACCAATCGATTCGAATACCGAATGGTATCTGTATACTGTTGGGCATTCAACCGGCCCCTATTTCACAGGAGACACGCATGGCAAGACTGACTCGCGAGGCAAGTCAGGCGCAAACGCGCATCAAGCTGCTCGACGTCGCAGGCGCGATGTTCGCGCGCGACGGTTACGCGGCCACCTCGCTCGATCGCATCGCGGAAGTGGCCGGCTTCAGCAAGGGCGCGGTGTATTCGAACTTCCAGGGCAAGGAAGCGCTGTTTCTCGAAGTGCTGGAAGCGCACGGCCAGCGCAGCCTCGCCGATCTGCATGCGGCGATCGACGGCGCGGCCGCCCTGCCCGACGCGATCGACCGCATCGCCGCGTGGGCCGACCGGCACTCGCGCGAAGGCAACTGGCCGCTGCTGATTCTCGAATACGCGCGCCACGCCAAGCCCGCCGACACGTTCCGCGAATCGCAGGAGGCCGTGCTGCGCTCGCACTGGCGCACGCTCGGCGAGCGGCTGCTCGCGCTCGATCCGGCCTTGCGGATCGAAGCGGAAACAGTGGGCGCGCTGATTTTCGAGCTGACCTACGCGCCGGCCATGAGCTTCGTGAGCCGGCCGACCTCGGGCGATCTGCTGCGCGCCGCGCTCGGCGGCGTGTTCGGCACGCTGCGCTGAAACCCGCATCGGGCGCGCGGCGCCATCGGTTGCGCACGCAACCATTGCCGCCCGATCCTTCCTGCCGACTTTCAACGGCGCTTGCGCCGAACCTGCGCCGCGCCGTCGATCCGCTTGCACGCGGCCTTCGATTTCCCGCGCATTGCTGCGCCGCGCGACGCGCACCGGCGCGCGCACGCCGCGATTGTTCCACTCATACGCGCAGCGCATCGTTTCAGCCGCACAATGCATTGGACGCTCGAACACGCCGCCGGTAACTTGCGCGTCTGCCGTGCGCGCGCTCGCCCGAGCCGCGCCGCACGGCCTGCCTACCTCACGCCCGCTTCAGGAAGTCCGAGATGTTCCGTTCCCCCGCCGCGCGCCTGCGCGTGCTGTTTCTCTCGCTGTGCTGCGCCGCCGGCGCACCGCTCGCCGCCCATGCCGACAACGTCATCGTGCTCGATTCGGGCGAAGCCAAGATCAACCTGATCGACGAAGCCACGCGCAAGGTCGTCGCCACCATGCCGGCCGGCAAGGAACCGCATCACCTGATGATCACGCCCGACGGCAAGACGCTGATCGTGGCGAACTCGGTGTCCGACAACCTGATGTTCGTCGACCCGCCCACCGGCCGCATCGAAGGCACGCTGCAGGACATCGAGGATCCGTACCAGCTCGGCTTCTCGCCCGACAGCCGCTGGTTCGTCACGAACGCGCTGCGGCTCGACCGCGTCGACATCTACCACTACGACGCGCCGCTGCATTTCACGCTCGCCAAGCGCCTGCCGCTCGAGAAGATGCCGAGCCACATGACGTTCTCGATGGACAACCGCACCGTGTACGTCACGCTGCAGGAATCGGGCGACGTGGTGGCGATCGATCTGCCGACGCAGACGGTGGACTGGCGCCTGCATGTCGGGCAGGATCCGGCCGGCCTCTGGATGACGCCAGGCAACCGCTACCTGCTGGTCGGCATGACCGGCGAGGACGACGTGGCGGTGGTCGATTGCGTCACGCATCAGGTGATCAAGAAGATCCACACCGGGCGCGGCGCGCACAACTTCCGTTCGCTCGACGACGGCCGCCACGTGGCCGTCACGAACCGCGTGGAGAGCACCATCAGCGTGCTCGACTACACCGCGCTGACCAACACCGGCGACATCACCGGCCTGATGCCCGGCCCCGACGACATGGAGCTGTCGGCCGACAAGCGCTTCCTGTGGGTGACGTTCCGCTTCTCGCGCCACGTCGGCGTGATCGACCTGAGCACGCGCAAGCTGGTCACCGCGATCGCCGTGGGCCGCTCGCCGCACGGGCTGTTCTTCGCCGATCGCGCGCCCGTCTACGCGCCGAACCCCGACTGACGGAGGCCGTCATGCTCGATACGCTGCTGGCTTCGGCCGACAACCTGATCGGCGCGGTGCAAACCGGCGTGTTCGTCGATCTCGTGCAGCCGCTGCTGTTCCATGCGCATCTGATGGACTACGACGAGGACATCTACGACGCGCTGTACTGGGTGATCGTGGCCGTGTGCGAGATCGCGCTGACCTGGGCCGTGCTGCGTCCGCTCGAGGCGTGGCGGCCGCTCGAACGCTGGCCCGACCGGCGGCCGGTGCGCGCCGATGTCTGGTACACGTGGATCGCCAAGCTCGGCGTGGTGAACGGGCTGTTCTTCGTCTATCTGCAACCGCTGTTCAATCACGCGGAAACGTGGATGCAGGTGCACCGCATCTGGAACGTCAATCTCGACGCATTCTGGCCGGGCGTATCGGACCAGCCGCTCGTGTCGTTCGCGATCTACGTGGTGGCGCTCGATTTCGCGGGTTACTGGTATCACCGCTGGCAGCACCGCTTCGGCGTGTGGTGGGAACTGCATGCCGTGCATCACAGCCAGCAGCGCATGTCGTTCTGGAACGACGACCGCAATCACTTCGTCGACGTGGTGGTGCAAAGCGCGTTCTTCGCGCTGCTGGCGCTGCTGATTGGCGTGCAGCCCGGGCAATACGTGGTGCTGGTGGCCGTCAGCAACACGTTGCAGAGCATCCAGCACGTCAATGCGCGGATCGCCTACGGGCCGCTGCTGGAACGGCTGATCGTCAGCCCGGCGTTCCATCGCCGCCATCATGCGGTCGAATACGGCCACACCGGCGTGGCCTACGGCTGCAATTTCGGCGTGCTGTTTCCGTGGTGGGACATGCTGTTTCGCACGGCCGACTGGACCCGCAAGGTCGAGCCGACCGGCATCTCGGATCAACTGCCGAGCGCGGCCGGGCCGGGGCGCGATTACGGGATGGGCGTGTGGGCGCAGAACGGGCTGGCGCTGGTGCGGATCGCGGCGCGCGTGCGTCAGGCGTGCCGCCGCGCCTGGATGGCGCGCTCGGTTTGACGCCGGCGAGCGCGCGATATGTCGCGCTCGCGGCATGCGTTCGGCATACGATGAAAAACGCCGGCAGCATCGCTGCGCCGGCGTTTTTTTTTGCGTCGGGAACGCCGCTCAACCCGATGCGAGCGCCTGCGTCTCCCCGGCATGCGCGCGGGCGCGCACCTCGGCCAGCGTCGTTTGCTCGAGCAGCCGCCCCGTGTCGAACACGGTGTGCAGCGCGTCCTCCCACTCGCCTTCGAGCGTGTGATCGCGCCACTGCGCGGGCAGCGCCACGGTGCGATAGTCGCCCGTCGCACGATGGCGCTGCAACGTCAGCCGCCCCTGCTTCGACCGCTTGCCCGGATCGGTGACGGGGTCCTTGCCCACCGGCTGCCACGTCTCGCCGCGCCGGATCGCCGAGCACTTCATCGCGAAGCGCTGCGTATCGCGATCGACCTGCTGCAGCAGCGCGCCGCCCATGCCGAACACCACGTTGCCGGCCGAATAGCCGGCCGCGTCGAGCGCCGCCAGGATCGCCTCGATCGAGGCCTCGTTGACGCCGTCGCCCTGAATCACGCGCACGTGGTTCAGCACACGGCGGCCCTTGCCGTTGACGGTCGAGCCGAACGACGCGTCGAGCGCGCGCACGGTGCGCAGCACGATGGCTTGCGGGTCGCCCGAATCGGGCCGCACCACCAGCGTCGCGCCCGAATCGATCACGGCCTGCCGCAGCGGGCCGCCCCACAGGTCGAGCGCGGCGAACAGATCGTAGGAGTCCGACACGACCGACACGATGCCGCCCGGCTTGCCGCAGCGCGCCAGCACGCTGCGATACGCATCGGCCTCGCCGTCGCGGCCCCAAGCGGTGATGGTGCTGTGCTCGGCGGCCGGCACCGAATAGGCGGCCATCGGCTCGCGGTAGCAGCGGTTCGCGGCCAGCACGCCGAGCACCGTGTCCGAACCCATGAAGCTGACCAGGTGGGCCGCGCCGCCGATCGCCGCCGATTCCGCGCTCGACACGCCGCGCGAGCCGAAATCGTGCAGCTTGAACGGCAGTTGCGAGAGATCGTCGTCGCCGCGCTCGAGATACGCGCGAATCGTCTGACGCAGGTGCCAGCTGCGCGTGGCCACCGTGACCGGATACCAGATGCGCAGCAGGATCGTTTCGACGTACGACGCGAGCCAGAACAGTTCGGGGTCGTCGCATTCGACCGTCATCAGCACGTTGCCGACCGGCACCACCGAGCCTTCCGGCACCGCGCGAATGCGCAGCGGCAGATAGCCGTCGTAGCGCTCCACCACGCGCCGCCAGCCGGCCTCGTTGAACGGCTCGCCGTGCAGCGCGAAGAAATCGCGCGCCTCGTCGACCATCGCGTGCGTAACAGGCCGGCTCAGGTGCGTCTCGAGCAGCATCTGCAGCCCGAAGAACAGCGTGCGCGCATAGCGGCCGCCGCGCGATTCGACGTACGAGAACATCGCCGTGGCGTCGGGAGGATATTGCAGGAAGTGGGAAGCCTTGTAGGAATCCGTATCGAGAATCGGATTGGCGAGAATCGCGGCGAGGCCGCCGAAGTCATCGGCTTGCATGGTCAGAGCTCCTCTGGACCTGGGGAAGGCCGCCGGGTCTGTCCCGGCGGATCGAACGCACCCGGCTTGCGCCGGGCGATGAAACAGAACCGCGGTTAAAGCTTGCCGAGGAAGTGATACGCGATGTCGAAGTGATCCTCGAACATGCGGTCGCGCATCGTCTCGAACTCGTTGAGCGGCACCCAGCGCGCCTTGTCGGCGTCGTCGCTGCCCTTCACGCGCGGCAGGTCGCCGGTCGGGAAGTGGAACAGCGAGGCGTGCGTGATGGTGCGCCCGCGCAGCGAACGCGTGGGGTGGTCGAACACCTGGCGATCCTTCAGCGAACCGCGCAGCACCGGCTCGGGCAGCTTGAGGCCGGTTTCCTCGCGCAGCTCGCGGATGCAGGCCGCGTCGAGCCGCTCGTCCTGTTCGACGAAGCCGCCCGGCAGCGCCCACAGCCCCTGCCCCGGCGCGCTGCGGCGGCGCACCAGCAGGATGTGGCCGGAATGCACCACCACCGCGTCGACGGTCACGAACGTGACGGCATACGGCGCGGCCGCCCACTTCCTGCGATACGCGGCGATGAATTCGGCTTCCGATTTCAGTTGCGCGAACTCGGGACGCGTGTGGAAATCCTCCAGCCACGCGAACACCGGCGCGGGCACGGCCCACGACACGAAGCTGTTCGGGCGTTCGGCGAAATACTGCTCGCGAATTTCGGTGGCCGAAATATCCTCGCTCGGCTCGATCTCGACGAACGGCCATTGCGGGAACATGCGCAGGTAGTACGAGGAGGCGTCCTTCTCGTGGCCGATCAGGCCGATGCTGGCCTGCGCGGCGTCGCCGCCGAGCGCGCCGGCCACCGCTTGCTGAACCCAGCGCACCCAATCGGTGTCGTTGTAGGTGGAATCCTGCACCGGCACGATCTTCACGCGGGCGCGCTCGCTGTCGTCGAGCAGCGATTCGAGCATCTGGCGGCGCTCGTCGAACGAGAATGGATCCTTGATGGTGCGCGGGCGGTCGGTCGAGCCGATCAGCACGCAAACGCGCGGCGCCTGAGCCAAGGCGGCTTTCAGGACATTCAGGTGACCACGGTGAGGCGGCTGGAAACGGCCGATGAAAACGAGCGCGTCGAAGCGCTTGGACTGCGTGCTCATGAGGCTCCCTCAAGAGTTTGAAGTGCTCCGGGTCTATCCCGGAAACTGGCTGCCATCGTAAATCGATCGCACACCGAACGTCAATTCGAATTTCGGGCGTGCGCCCCGCGCGGGCCGGGCGCACGCCATCGCTTCGGATCTCGAACCGTTACTTCGCTGGGCTCACGAGCCAGTGCAGGCTGAACAGCCCCGCCGGATCGGCCCACACCGCACCCGGCACGAAACCGGCGCGCTCGGCCATCGCGCGGAACCCGTCCACCGTGAACTTGCGCGAATTCTCGGTGTGGATGGTTTCGCCCTCGACGAACTCGAACGCGCGGCCGTTCACGTGCACCGTTTGATCGCGGCGGCTGACCAGATGCATCTCGATGCGCTGCAGATGCGTGTCGTAGAACGCGCGGTGCGCCCAGTGGGCGAGCTCGAAATCGGCGCCCAGCTCGGCGTTGGCGCGCACGAGCAGGTTCAGGTTGAACGCGGCCGTCACGCCGGCCGCATCGTTGTAAGCGGCGTTCAGGACCGCCGTGTCCTTGACGAGATCGACGCCGATCAGCAGCCCGCCGCCCGCCAGCAACGAGGCCGTGCGGCGCAGGAACGTGTCGGCCTCGTCGTTCGAGAAGTTGCCGATCGTCGAGCCGAAGAAGATGCCCACGCGCCGGTCCGGCACGCGCGCCAGTTCCTGCATCGATTCGGCCTGTAGATAATCGGCCGCGACCGGCTCCACCGGCAGCGCGGGGTAATGACGGCGCAGCGCAAGCGCGGCGTCGCGCAGGTAGGCGGCCGAGATGTCCACCGGCACGTAGCTCGCGGGCGGCTCGCCGGCCAGGCAGGCGTCGAGCACGAAGCGGATCTTCGACAGCGACCCGGCGCCGAACTCGATCAGGTTCGCATCGGCGCCGATCGCCGCGGCGATGTCGGCCGCGTGCCGCTCGAGGATCGCGTGCTCGGTGCGCGTGGGGTAGTACTCGGGCAGTTCGCAGATCCGGTCGAACAGCGCGGAGCCGGCGGCGTCGTAGAAATATTTGGGCGAGATGCTGCGCGGCCGGGTGGCCAGCGCATCGATCAGATCGCGCCCGAACGGGCTGGGGGTGCGGGCGCGGCGCGCCGCGCCCGGGTTCGCGCGGAACAGGTCAGAGGTCTCGTACAAGGCGCACTCCTGTGAATTGCCAGCGCGCGGCCGGCGGGAAGAAATTGCGGTAGGTCGGGCGCGCGTGGCCGCGCGGCGTGGCGATGCTGCTGCCGCGCAGCACCTGCTGGCCGACCATGAACTTGCCGTTGTATTCGGATGCGATGCCCGGCAGCGGGCGGAAGCCCGGATACGGGTCGTAGGACGAGCGCGTCCACTGCCAGACGCTGCCGAGCATCTGCGCGATGCCGGGCAGGCCGAACGCCGCTTCCCATTCGAACTCGGTGGGCAGGCGCGCGCCGGCCCATTCGGCATAGGCCGCCGCCTCGAAGAAGCTCAGGTGCGCGACCGGCGCGTCGGGCTCGAGCGGCTGCACGCCGTCGAGGCCGAAGCCGAGCCAGCCGGCCAGCGGATCGCCGCCCGCCTCGGCCGCGTTCTCGCCGCCCGGCTTCGCTTGCCAGTAGGCCGGCGCGCACCAGCCCTCGCGCTGCACCGCGGCCCAGCCGTCGGACAGCCACAGCGACGCCGTGCGATACGCGCCGTCGGCCATGAACGCCGCGTAATCGCGGTTGCTGACGAGCCGGTCGGCGATCTCGAACGGCCGCACCAGTGCCTGATGGCGCGGGCCTTCGTTGTCGAACGCGAAACCGTTGCCGTCGTGGCCGATCTCGACGATGCCGCCCGGATGCGCGAGCCAGCGCGGCGCGGCGGGCAGCTCGGGCGCGCCGGCCAGGCGCGGTGCGCCGCCGTCGTCGCGATAGGCCGGCCGCAGCGGATTGACCGAGAACGCATGCAGGATGTCGGTCAGCAACAGTTCCTGATGCTGCTGCTCGTGATTGAGCCCGAGCACGATCTCCGGCGCGATCTCCACCAGCAGCGGCAGATCCGCGCCGCGCACCAGCTCAAGCAGATGCGCATCGACATGGCGGCGGTATGCCTGCACCTCGTCGAGCGTGGGCCGCGACAGCATCCCGCGCTGCGGCCGGGCATGACGCGGCCCGAGCGCTTCGTAATACGAGTTGAACAGGAAGGCGTAGCGCGCATCGAACGGCGCGTAGCCGGGCAGCCGGCGTTCGAGAATCACCGTCTCGAAGAACCAGGTGGTATGCGCGAGGTGCCATTTGGTGGGGCTGGCGTCGGGCATCGATTGCAGCACCTGGTCCTCGGCGCTCAGCGGCGCGGCCAGCGCGAGGCTGGCGCGGCGAACCTCGGTGATGTCCTGCTCCAGCGTCGACGCGAGCGCTTGCGCCGTCAGTTCGTTCTTGGTCATCGTGGGGCCCTGGGGATATGGGTGCCGCTCGCGCAGGCGAGCGGGAGGCTTCGTCGGTCAAGCGGGTGGCGCACCGTGCGTTCGCGCGCCGGAACCGGTCATCAGTTCGCGCGTGCGGCGGCGACGGTTACAGCGCGGAGAAAGGACGGATCAAGGCGCGATCTCGATCGCGTCGACGCGCTCGGGGTAGAACGCGAAATGGCCGGCAATGGGGGCGACGGCCTCGTAAGGCGCTTCGTACGACCAGATCGCGTTTTCGCCGCGCGGGCCGAGGCCGGCAATCGTGTAATACGTGGCTTCGCCCTTGTAAGGGCAGTAGCTGGTGTGCGTGCTGCGCACCACGCGCGCGAGATCCACATCGGCGCGCGGCACGTATTGCACGGGCGGGTAGTTCGCCTCTCGCAGCGTCAGCGCGCCGTGCGAATCGGCAAGCGGCGCGCCGCCGGCCAGCACGCGCACGTGCGCGCCGGCGGGCGACACGGTAATCGGGTGATCGGGGCCGGGAACCCGGACGGGGCGGTCTGACGGGGACATGGGTCGCTCCTTCAGCGGCATCGCGATGAGAGGAACCTCACACTCTACGTCGATTCGATGAACGTCGTGTGAGGCTGCCGCGGACGCGGCGCGGCGGCGCCGGACGGCGCATCCGCATGGGCGCCGGCCTTGCTGCCGCAGCGAACAAGCATGCCGCATCGCGGCGCGCCTGCCCATCGGTCGGGCAACCGATACCGCGCGCCCGATCCGTCCGATCGGTCACGCAGTTTCCGTTCCCGCTGCGGGGCCGGAGACGATCGCGGCGGCCCGCCAGACCGGCGCTCCTTACCAAAAAATCGACAAATACATTAAATAAAACTGCTTCAAAGCCAATATGATGGCGCTCATCACTGCCAATTCATCGTTATGCGCGATCCAGTGCCGGCTTCAAGCCCGTTCGAGGCCGCGCCGCTGGTTCGCACGTCCCAGCCGAATCCGCCCGAGAACCTCATGCCCCGTCCGATCCTGGCCCAGATCCGCCCCGCCGCCGTCCGTCACAACCTCGAGATCATCCGCCGGCGCGCCGGTTCGGCCCGCGTCTGGGCCGTGGTGAAGGCCAACGCGTACGGCCATGGCATCGAACGCATCTACCCGGCGCTGGCCGAGGCGGATGGCATCGCGCTGCTCGATCTCGACGAGGCCGTGCGCGTGCGCGAGCTGGGCTGGACCAAGCCGGTGCTGCTGCTCGAAGGCGTGTTCGACGCGGCCGACGTGGCCATCGCCGACCGCTACCGGCTGACGGTCGCCGTGCACGGCGACGAACAGCTCGCGCTGCTCGAAGCGGCGCGCCCGTCGCAGCCGATCGACATCCAGTTGAAGATGAACTCCGGCATGAACCGGCTCGGCTTCCGGCCCGACGCTTACCGCGCCGCCTGGGCGCGCGCGTCCGCCGCGCCGTCGATCGGCCGGATCGCGCTGATGATGCACTTCGCCAATGCCGACGAAGGCCAGGCCGACTGGCAGATGCAGGTGTTCGACGCCGCCACCGAGGGCCTGCCCGGCGAGCGCTCGCTGTCGAACTCGGCCGCGGTGCTCTGGCATCCGGCCGCGCACCGCGACTGGGTGCGCCCCGGCACGATCCTGTACGGCGCGTCGCCCACCGGGCTCGCGCGCGATATCGCCGACACCGGGCTGCAGCCGGCCATGTCGCTGAGCAGCAAGCTGATCGGCGTGCAAACCCTCGCGGCCGACGAAACCGTGGGCTACGGACGCCGCTTCGCCGCGCCGCAAACCATGCGCATCGGCGTGGTGGCCTGCGGTTACGCGGACGGCTATCCGCGCCACGCGCCCACCGGCACGCCGATCGCCGTCGATGGCATCCGCACGCGCGTGGTGGGCCGCGTGTCGATGGACATGCTGACCGTCGATCTCACGCCCTGCCCCGACGCGAAGGTCGGCTCGCACGTCGAGCTGTGGGGGCAGCAGGTGCACGTGGACGACGTGGCGGAAGCGTCCGGCACGATCGGCTACGAGCTGATGTGCGCGATCGCGCGGCGCGTGCCGGTGGCGGTCGAGCCGATGGGCGACGCCGAGGCGCACGACGACGCGCAGGCGCTGCGCACCGGCAGCTACGGGCGCTGAATTCGGGCTGCATGTCGAGCGCGGTCGCGGCGGCATCCTCGCCGCCGCGCCGCGCGCCGTTACCGCGCCGGCCCTATCACGAGCCGGGCGCAGTGTTGCACGGCGTCGCGCGCACGCGACGATCATGAACG
>NZ_JAAGPF010000015.1 GCF_017104645.1 Burkholderia sp. Ac-20379 | reverse complement strand
CCGCCGACACGACGCCTCCGCGCCGAGCGCGGCGCACGCGCCGCACGGGGGGCCGCCCCGTCGGCCGGCGTGGCCCGCGCCATCGAATTCCCGGACGGATTCGTCATCGCGGCACCCGATCAGCGCGCGGCCCACGCGGCGAACCGCTGGTCCAGATCGTCGCCGTGCTCGTCCCAGAACTCGCGATCGTTCACCACGCCCACCGCGGCGTGCTCGGGCGTGTTGGGCAGGCTCTTGCGCTGCTCGGGCGACATCGCCGCGAGCGCCTTGGCGTTCGACGGGCCGCCCGGCTGCCGGGCGAGGAACGCGGCCTGATGATCCGCGGCGATCGTGTAGCCGATGAACTTCATCGCCTCGTCCTTCATCGGCGTGCCCTTCGGGATCACCCAGTAGTCGTAATCCGAAATGGCGCCGTTCCAGACGATGTCGAGCGGCTGGCCCGATTTCTGCGCGGTCACGATGCGGCCGCTGAACACGGTCGACATCGCCACGTCGCCGGACACGAGGAACTGGGCCGGTTGCGCGCCGGCATCCCACCATTGGATCGCCGGACGCAATTGATCGAGCTTGCGGAACGCGCGATCGACGCCGGCCGGCGTGGCCAGCACGCGATAGACGTCCGCCGGCTTCACGCCGTCGGCCATCAAGGCGAACTCGAGATTGCCGCGCGCGGATTTGCGCATGCCGCGCTTGCCGGGAAATTTCTTGACGTCCCAGAAATCGGCCCAACTGGCCGGGGCGGTTTTCAGCAGCTTGGTGTTGTAGGCAAACGCGTTGGCCCAGGCGAACAGGCCGACGCCGCAGCGCGTCTTCGCGGCCGGGTCGAGATTGGCGGCGTCCGGCAGCTTCGACCAGTCGATCCGTTCGTACAGGCCGTTGTCGCAGCCGCGGCCCACGTCCGTCGATTCCACCTCGACGACGTCCCAACTCACCTGATGGCCGTCGACCATCGCCTTGACCTTGGCCTGCTCGCCCGAATACGAGGAGGCCGTGACGTCGATGCCCGTCGCCGCCTTGAACGGCGCGACGAACGCGGCCTGCTGCGCATCCGCCAGCGTGCCGCCGTAATTGACGACCGCCAGCGGACGCGCCTGCGCGCCGAAGGCGAGGAACGATTGCAGGGCGATCGAGAGCGCAACCGCGCCGATCCGTTGTGATTTACGCATGGTATCCACCTCAGTTGACTGAAACGTTCTTGTTAGAAGATCCGGACGTGCTGTTCGGAAAAGCACAGAACGACCTCGTCGCCCCCGCCGATCCGCGCGAGACCTTCGTCGTCGAGCGGCACCTTCACGAAACCCGGCACCTGGTTGTCGAGCTCGTACCGAAAGCGCACGTGGTCCCCGAAATAGAGGGTGCCCGCGCAACGGGTTCGGATCCGGTTGTGTGCCGGGGCCGGCGAAGCCGCCGCCTGCGTGCGCAGCGAGATGCGTTCGGGGCGCACGCAGGCGCGAACCGCATCGCCGACGCGCGGCGCGCCCACCACGCGGCCGGCCAGCACCGCGCCGCCGGGCAGCCCCACCTCGCCCCGCTCGCCGTCCACCTTGAGCAACCGGCCGACGAAAATATTGTTGTCGCCGACGAAGTTCGCGACGATGCCGTTGCCCGGCGTTTCGTACAACGCATCGACGCGGTCGATCTGCTGGATCCGCCCCGCGTCGAACACGGCGACGCGATCGGACATCGTCAACGCCTCGCTCTGATCGTGCGTGACGTAGACGAACGTCAGGCCGAGCCGCGCGTGCAGATCCTTCAGTTCGACCTGCATGTGTTCGCGCAGCCGCTTGTCGAGCGCGCCGAGCGGCTCGTCCATCAGCACGAGGCGCGGGTTGAACACCAAGGCGCGGGCCAGCGCGATGCGCTGCTGCTGGCCGCCCGACAGGCTGCCGGGCAGGCGCGAGGCGAACGCCGACATCTGCACCATGTCCAGCGCCCGCGCCACCGCGGCGGTGCGTTCGGCGGCCGGCATGCGGCGCACGGTGAGCGGATACGCCACGTTCTGCGCCACCGTCATGTGCGGAAACAGCGCGTAGTTCTGGAACACCATGCCGATGTTGCGTTTGTGCGCCGGCGTGGTGTTGAGCAGCGTGTCGCCGAGCCAGATCTCGCCCTCGCTCGGCGATTCGAAGCCGGCGAGCATCATCAGGCAGGTGGTCTTCCCCGAACCCGACGGCCCCAGCAGCGACAGAAACTCGCCTTCGTGAATATCCAGGTCGAGCCCCTCGACCACGCGGTGAACGCCGTCGTAGCTCTTGCCCACGCCGCGAAAGCGCACCAGAGGTTGTTGAGCTTGGGTCATGTCGGTCTCCCTGTGTCCCGTTCCCGATTCGCGAGGCCCGTTCAGGCCATCGCCGCGACCACGAGGTCGCCCATCTGCGCGGTGCCCACCCGCTTGGTGCCGGGCTCGACGATGTCGGCGGTGCGATAGCCCGACGCCAGAACGCGGCGGACCGCGCGCTCGATGCGCGTGGCCGCGTCGTCGGCATCGAAGCTCATGCGCAGCATCATGGCCGCCGACAGGATCGACGCGATCGGGTTCGCCACGTCCTTGCCGGCGATATCGGGCGCGCAGCCGTGCACCGGCTCGTACAGCCCCTTCCTGCCGTTGCCGATCGACGCCGACGGCAGCATGCCGATCGAGCCCGTCAGCATCGACGCCTCGTCGGACAGAATGTCGCCGAACAGGTTGCCCGTCACGATCACGTCGAAATGCAGCGGCGCGCGCAGCAGCGACATGGTCGCCGCGTCGATGTACAGATGTTCGAGTTCGACGTCCGGGTAATCGCGCGCCACTTCCTCCAGCACCGTGCGCCACAGCTCCATCGACTCGAGCACGTTGGCCTTGTCGACCGAGCACACGCGCGAGCGGCGGCCGCGCGCGGCGCGGAACGCCACGTGTGCGATCCGGCGGATTTCGTCTTCGTCGTAGCGCATCGTGTTGATGCCGACGCGCTTGCCGCCCGCCTCGACGATGCCGCGCGGTTCGCCGAAGTACAGGTCGCCGGTCAGCTCGCGAACGATCAGCAGATCGAGCCCGTCGATATACGACGGCTTGAGCGGCGACGCGCCGAACAGCTCGGGATAGGCCACCACGGGGCGAAAGTTCGCGAACAGATCCAGTTCCTGGCGCAGCGCGAGCAGCGCGTCGCCGGGGCGCAGCCCGCGCGGCAGCGTCTCGTACTGGAAGCCGCCCTCGGCGCCGAACAGGATCGCGTCGGCATCGCGGGCAAGCCGCAGGGTTTCCGGCGGCAACGGGTGTCCCGTGCGATCGTAGGCCGTGCCGCCCACCAGCGCCGGCTCGAATTCGAGCGGCAGGCCGTCGCCGGCGATCACGTTCAGGACTTTCAGCGCTTGCTCGGTCACTTCCGGGCCGATCCCATCGCCCGCCAAAACGGCAACTTTCATATGCATTCCTATATAGATTCCGTTCGATCGTTCACAACCAACCGGCCCCGCACGTCACATGGCTGGCAACACCACGCCGCGGCGCCGTTCGTACCTTTCTATTTCCGCGACGAGCCGCAACGTGAGATCGATCTCGTCGGTCCCGTCCAGCAGCGCCTGCTTGGAAAATCCGTCGATCTCGAAGGTCGCGGCCGCGCCGTTCGGGGCAAGCACCCGCTGCGCCCGCAAATCGACCGCCATCGCCGCACCGGGCGACATCGTCAGTTCGCCGATCGCGCGCTCGACGAATGCCGCGTCGGCGCGAATCGGCAAGATGCCGTTCTTCATGCAGTTGACGAAGAAGATGTCGCCGAACGTGGTGCCGACGATCACGCGAATGCCGAAATCGGCCAGCGTGTGCACGGCCTGCTCGCGCGACGATCCGCACCCGAAGTTCGGCCCGACCACCAGCATCCGCGCCTGGCCGTATTCCGGCCGGTTCAGCACCGACGTGGCCAGCGGCGCGCCGGTGCGCGCATCGAAGCGCTGATCGTGAAAGCAGTAGCGGCCGTAATCGACGCGGCGCGCGTGCATGAAGCGGGCCGGCAGGATCTGGTCGGTATCGATGTCGCCGCCCGGCATCGGCACGGCGACGGCTTCCAGCGAATCAAGCGGTTGCATGGCCGAGCAGGCTCCTGTAATCGACGAGGCAGCCCGTCACGGCGGCGCCCGCCGCCATGCCTGGGCTCATCAGATGGGTGCGCACGCCGCGCCCCTGGCGTCCGACGAAATTACGATTGGTGGTGGAGGCGATACGCTCGCCGGCGCGCCCTTCGTCGCCGTTGATCGCGAGGCACATCGAGCAGCCGGGCTCGCGCCATTCGGCGCCCGCGTCCCGGAAAATCCGGTCGAGCCCCTCCGCATTCGCGCTGTCCTGCACCGCGCGCGAGCCCGGCACGATCAAGGTAGGAATGCGAACCTTCCGGCCCTTGAGCACGGCTGCGGCGGCACGCAGATCCTCGAGGCGGCCGTTGGTGCACGAGCCGATGAAGACCCGGTCGATCGCCAGGCCTTCGAGCTTTTGCAGCGGGCGCAGGCCCATGTAGTCGAGCGCCGCGACGGAACGCGCGCGCAATGCCGCATCGGCGATGTCGGCAGGCTCGATCACGGCACCGCCGATCGACGTCGACTGGGCGGGATTGGTGCCCCAGCTGACCATCGGCGCGATGCGCGCGACGTCCACGGCGATCTCGCGCGAAAACGCCGCGCCGTCGTCGGTGGCGAGCGCGCGCCACCGCGCGACCGCGGCGTCCCAGGCCGCGGCGCCCTGCGGCGCGAACGGCCGGCCGCGCAAATACGCGATCGTCGTGTCGTCCGGCGCGATCAGGCCGGCGCGCGCGCCGGCTTCGATCGACAGATTGCAGAGCGTCATGCGGGCCTCGACGGACATCGCGTCGATGGCGTCGCCGGCATACTCGATCACATGGCCGACGCCGCCCGCCACGCCGATCCGGTGGATCATCGCCAGCGCCACGTCCTTCGCGGTGACGCCGAACGGCATGCTGCCGGCGAAGCGCGCGCGCATCGTCGCGGGGCGCCGCTGCCACAAGGTCTGGGTGGCGAGCACATGCGCCACCTCCGACGCGCCGATGCCGAAGCCGAACGCGCCCAGGGCGCCGTGCGTCGACGTGTGACTGTCGCCGCACACCACCGTCATGCCGGGCTGCGTCAGCCCCTGCTCGGGGCCGGTCACGTGCACGATGCCGTGCCGCGGATCGTCGAGACCGAACATCGCGACGCCATGCTTGCCCGTGAACCGGATCAGGTCCTCGACCAGTTCGCGCCGCTCGTCGTCCACGATAGCGCCCAGCGTGCGGCCGCGGGTCGAGGCGTAGTGGTCGGCCATCGCGAACGTCGCGTCCGGCCGGCGCACGGCGAGGCCACGGCGCGACAGGCCCGCGAATACGTCGCGCGGAAGATCGTCGCCGACATAATGCCGATCGATGTAGATGAGCGTTTGCCCGTCGTCGCGCTCGTGGACGACATGGTCGTCCCACAGCTTGTCGAACAGGGTGCGCGCCGGAATCGAAGATGAACTCACGCGAACTCCGTACAGTCCTCGCAGCCCACGGGCAAACGCGTTGCCCGGCCGCTCGGTATCCATGAACGGAACTCAGTCTGCGTGCGTCAAAATTACGGCTGAAGTCGTATTTGGGAACGCTCGATGCGTGAACCGCGATGCCAGAAATCGGCCTGACGCCGCGCTTACGCGGTCAGGAAATCGGCGAGCAGGCGGGTGGCCGGCTGCATCTCCTCGTCCTTGCGGATGCACAGCTTGTGCAGGCGGCTGGCCCACGGCTCGTCGAGCGCGATCTCGGTGATCTGCATCGCCAGCGCGCGGTCGCTCACGAAATAGTCGGGCACGATGCCGACGCCCAGTTCGGCCTGGGCCATGCGGCAGACCGCATCGAATCCCGCGACGCGGATCCGCGATTTCATCACGCGCCCCGCCGCGGTGGCGAGGCGCTCCACCAGGCCCTGTATCGAACTGTAGGGCTCCTGCATGATCAGGGTGTGGTCGAGCAGCTCCTCGAACCGGATCTTGCGGCGGCTGGCGAGCGGATGCGATTTCGGGGCCACCACCACGAGCCGGTCGACGTAACACGACATCACGTTAAGATCGTCGACGGCCTGCTCGCCCCAGAAGATCCCGAGGTCGGCCGCGCCTTCACGCACGGCGCGCACCACGCCCGTGCTGGTGTCGGGCTGCAGTTCGACGGTGATATGCGGGTAATCCCGCATGAATCGTCCCAGCGAATCGGGGAAGAAGCCGAACAATGCCGATTCGTTGGCCGATGCGCGGATATGCCCGCGCGCGCCCTTCGTCGCCGACGAAAACTCGGACATTTCCGTTTCGAGACGCAGCACGTCGCGCAGCAGGCGGCGGGAATGCGACAGCAGCGCCTCGCCCGCATGCGTCAGGCTGACCCCGCGGCGATGCCGCTCGAGCAGCGGCACCCGCACGGCGGCCTCGAGATCCGCGAGCCGCTTGCTGACCGCCGACGGCGCGAGATGCTCGCGGTCGGCGGCCTTGGCGATGCTCGCTTCCTCGACCACGGCGATGAACAGGCGCAGCGTGACCAGATCCAGGCGCGGAAGCAGGTTGCCGCGGAACAACGCGTGAACGTCGTCGGCGCCGGGGCCGGCATGGTCGGAGCGATTCATGGTCGATGGCGTGCGCTGCGGTTGGGTTGGGATGGAACGGCGACGCCACCATCATAACGATTCAAAAAGTACGGCACCGCACGCCGGGCGCCGTACCCGGCACGGCTTAGAACTTGTGACGCATCGCGATCCGCGCCATGACTTGCCGATTGGTCGACGCCGGGCCCGCCGTGTCGGGATTGGCGGCGAATTCGAGGCCGGTCCCCGCCACGGACGCCGCATTGGCCACCAGCACATAGGCGGCCTGCACGTACACGTCGGTGCGCTTCGACAGGTTGTAATCCGCCATTAGCCCGAACTGATGATACTTCGGCGAAGCGCCGCGCCCCGACGTGCCATTGAAGCGCGCGCGCGTGTAGGTGTACATGCCGCCCACATAGAAGGCCGGCGCGAATTGGTATTTCGCGTTCACCTCGACGTTGTCGAAACGTATCGACGACGCCGCGCCGAGCGTCGGGCTGGCCGCGAAATTCGCGTACTGCGTGTCGGTCGGATTCGCGAGATCGGTTCGGATGAACGACAGGCCGAGCGTGGTCGCGCCGATCGTGTAGTTCACGCCGGCGCCCCAGATGCGCTGCCGCCGCGCGGTCCAGCTGCCGTCGGGGCTGCCGTTCGGGCCGATCGACACCGCGCCGCCCGCGTCGGCATTCGGATCGTTGATCTGCAGATAGGCGGCGCCGAGCGCGAGCGGCCCGTTCTGATACTGCGCACCGGCGCTCCAGGCGCGGTTGCGGCCGAACGACGTGCCGTTGCTCATCGCCAGCATGCCGCCGAAGCTGAAGCCGTGGTAATCGCGGCTGGCGTATTTGATGGCGTTGTTCAGTCGGAACGTGTCGTCGGTATTGTCGTTGTCGTACGGATGCGTGAACACGCCGCCGCCCCAGTTGCCGTTCGCGGTCAAGCCGGCCAGGTAATCGGTGACCGAATCGTACTGACGGCCGAGCGTCACCGTGCCATAGCTGGCGCTGGACAGCCCGACGTAGGCTTGACGCCCGAACGCCCGCCCCTGCTGGCCCAACTTGCCGTTGTTGAGATTGAAGCCCGATTCGAGCCGGAAGATCGCGGCAGCGCCGCCGCCGAGATCCTCGCTGCCGCGCAAGCCCCAGCGGCTGCCCTGCGTGTCGCCGCTCGACATCGCGATCAGCCGCTTGCCGCCCACGTTGTTGGTGTAGTTGAGGCCTTCGTCGATCAGGCCGTACAAGGTCACGCTGCTCTGCGCATGCGCCATCCCCGTCGCCACGAGACATCCGCCCGCCGCTGCCGCCATCCACTTTTTCATTGCGATCTCCGTTGGAATGAATCCGTTCCGAGTGCTGCTCACACTCTGTCTTTCACTTTTTTTGATACGTACTACGAAACTATTTTTCGACCTCGAATTCCGATGAAGGGGCGAACGCCGCCCTTATCGCATCGGATAATCGTTTCGATTCATCGGGAAAGCGCGCGCCCGGGCGCGCGGATCATGCAGAAAGCCGGCATGCACCGGCGTGGGCACGCGGCTCAGCCGGAAGCGCGCCCTCGGGACTTGTCGTCGGCCTCTCGGTCGTCTTCGTCAGTGGAGCCCGCTTCCTCGCGCTCCTGATCGAGCATGGCGCGCGCCTGGAAGGTGAGCTTCTCGAGAATGCCGGGCAGCAGGTCGCGTTCGGCCTTGGTCAGGCACGACAGCAAACGCGCGTTGCGCTCGTCCGCCACCGGAAACACCTGCGCCACGAGCGTGCGGCCCGCGTCGGTCAGCGTGATGACCACGCCGCGGCCGTCGTTCTCGTCGGCTTCGCGCGCCACCAGGCCACGCTCCTCGAGGCCGCGCACGGTGCGGCTCGTCAGGCCGCGATCGAACTGCGCATGCTCGGCGAGCCGGTTCATCGACATGCCGCGCCGCCCATGCAGCAGCGCGATGCAGCGCCATTCGTTCATGGTCAGGTTGAAACGGCGCTCGTACGAGCTCGACGAGCCCTTGGTGTAGATATTCGACAGTTGCCGCAACTGGAAGGACACCAGATCGCGCAAATCGCGCAGCCCCACCACGCTCGTCTCCGGCTTCTGCCGCCCTGCCTTCTTGTCCGACGTACTCACGTTCCGCTCCCGCATCGATGCCCGCTCCCGGCAGGAGCGGAATTACATGACAACGTCAAATATTTTATCAGAGCGCCGCGCTCAAGCCCGCTCCTTGCGGCGGCCGCCGACCCATTGCAACGCCAGCAACGAGACGACCGAAATCGAGATCAGCAGCGTGGAGATGGCGGTGATGGTCGGATCAAGCTGATCGCGGATATCCTCGAACATCAGCCGCGTCAGCGTGGCGTTGTCGCCGCCGGACACGAACAGCGCGATCACCACCTCGTCGAACGAGGTCATGAAGGCGAAGAACGCGGCGGCATAGATCGACAGCTTGATCTGCGGCAGCGTCACCGTCAGGAACGCACGCAACCGCGAGGCGCCGAGGCTGCGGGCGACCAGTTCCTGATTCGGATCGTAGGTCTCGAGGCCGCCGTTGACCGAGATGACGACGAACGGCAGCGCCAGCATCGTGTGCGCGATCACCAGCCCGATCTGCGTGTTGTTGAGATCGGCACGCACGTAGATGAAGAACGTGCCGATCGCCACCAGGATCAACGGCACCATCATCGGCAGCATCAGCACGGTACGCAGCACGCGCGCCCAACCGCTTTCGATCGCACGCAGCGCATAGGCCGCCGCCGTGCCCGCGATCACCGACGCGATCGTGGCCGAGACGGCCACGCGCAGCGACACGCCCGTGGCGGCTCGCCACTCGTCCGAGGAGAAATACGCGTGATACCAGCGCAGCCCCCAGTGGTGCGGGGGGAACTCCAGGTAGCTGGCGTTCGAGAACGACATCGGCACGACGATCGCACAGGGCAGGATCAGGAACAGCATCACCACCGCGCAGAACACGTAAAGCCAGAGCCGCTGCGCGTGCGTGACCTGGGTGTCGGTTGCATAGCCAAGCATCTCACTTCCCTCCATACATGCGTTCGACGCCGAACAGGCGGCCGATCGCCGCGAGCACGATCATCGTCAGGACCACAAGCACGATGCCGAGCGCACTCGCCGAGCCCGGGTTGCCGTAGATGGCCACGTCGGACTGGATCTGCATCGACAGCATGTTGATGCGCCCGCCGCCGAGCAGCGCCGGCGTGACGTAGAAACCGAGGCACAACACGAACACCAGCACCGTGCCGGCCGACAAACCCGGCAGCGTCATCGGGAAATAGGCTTGCCTGAACGCCTGCGCCGGCGTCGCGCCGCAATTGGCCGCCGCACGCATATAGACCGGATCGATCGCCTTCATCGCGCCATACAGCGGCAGCACGAGGCAAGGCAGCATCACGTGCGTCATGCCGATCGCGGTGCCGGTGAAGTTGTTGACGAGCTGCAGCGGATGATCGATCAGCCCGCTCGCCGTCAGCCAGGTGTTGATCAGGCCGTTGCGCTGCAACAGCACCATCCAGGCATAGGTACGCACGAGCGTCGAGGTCCAGAACGGCAACACCACGAACACCATGCAGATCGACGCGATCCGCGCCGGCAACTGCGACAGCATGTAGGCCAGCGGGTAGCCGAGCAGCAGCACGAGCCCAGTGACCAGCGCCGACATCTCGAAGGTCGAAATGAAGGCGTTGCGATACAGCGGCGAGAACAGCCGCGTGTAGTTCGACAGCGTCAGCATGCCCGACACGTCGAGCAGCGATTGCCAGCCGAGCCAGAGGATCGGCGCGACCAGCACCATCAGCACGATCAGCAGGGCCGGCACCATCAGCGCACCGAGGCGCAACTGCTCGCCCAGGCGGCTGCGCGCCAGCGCGGCCTGATTCTCCGCGCCCGCCGCGGCGGCGGGCAGGTCTCGCATCATCACGGTAGCGTTCTTCATGATCAGTCCCGCACCACCACGCTGTCCTCGGCGCGCACGCCGACGGTGATCCTGTCACCGGGTTCGAGCCTCGGAGCGCCGGCATCGGCGCCGCCCGTGCCGCGCCGGATCATGATTTCGTTGCCCTGCGGCAGATCGACGTAGAACAGGTTCGAATCGCCTTGATAGATCCGCTGCCGCACCACGCCGGGCAGGCAATTGAGGTCGGCCACCGGCGCGTCGAGCAGGATGGCCCGGTCGGGACGCAGCGCCAGCCACGGCCGGCCGGTGCCGTCCGGCACCGGCGCCTGGGTGCGGAACGGTGCGCCGAAGGCCGAGAACGCGCCGCCCGCTTCGTCGAGCGGCACGAACGCCGTCTCGCCGATGAAGTCGGCCACGAACTTGCTGGCGGGACGCTCGTAGATCGCATCGGGCGTGTCGAACTGCGCGAGCTGCCCCTTGTTGATGATGGCGATCCGGTCGGACATGGTCAGCGCTTCCGTCTGATCGTGCGTCACGTAGATCGTGGTCATGCCGAGCTGCTCGTGCAGGCGGCGGATCTCGATCTGCATGTGCTCGCGCAGTTGCTTGTCGAGCGCCGACAGCGGCTCGTCCATCAGCATGATGTCGGGCTCGAACACGATCGCGCGCGCCAGCGCCACCCGCTGCCGCTGTCCGCCGGACAGGTGCGCGATATTGCGCTCGCCGAGATCGTCGAGCCGCACCACCGACAGCGCCCGACGCACCTTTTCGGCGATCTCCGCGCGATTCATGCGACGCAGCCGCAGCGGGTAGGCGACGTTCTGCGCCACCGTCATGTGCGGAAACAGCGCGTAATTCTGGAACACCATGCCAATGCCGCGCTTGTGCGGCGGCTTGAGCAGCAGCTCCTCACCGCCCACCTTGACACTGCCCGAGCTCGCCCGCACGAACCCGGCGAGCACCATCAGCAGCGTCGTCTTGCCCGACCCGGACGGGCCGAGCAGCGTGACGAACTCGCCTGCCTGGATGTCGAGCGACACGTCGCGCAGCGCCGTGAAATCCTCGTAGGTCTTGCAGACATTCCTGATCGACACTTGCGATGCCATCTTTCCACCTCGTTCTCAAACCTTGGACGCCCCCGCCAACGGCGGGCAGGCGTCGTCCGCACGCCGCAATCAGCGGCTGATCAGCGCGCGCAGCGCTTCGTTACCTTTCTGCAAGTTGTCGTCCTGCCCCCAGTACGCACCGTTCATCTGCACCTGCTGGGTGCGGTTTTGCGGCGAGGAATTGGCCTTCGCCATCACGTCCGGCGAGAACTTGCGCACGTCGAACGCCTTCGCGTTGACGGGGCCGTAGAACGGCATCACTTCGGGGATGTTGGCCTGGATCTGCGGGGTCATCACGTCGGCGATCACCTTGCGCGCCTCGGCCGCATGCTTCGCGCCCTTCGGAATCGCGAGACAGGCGTAGGCCAGCAAACCCTGATTGAACGTGAAGCCGACCGGCGCGCCCGAGGCGATGACCGGTGCGACGCGGCTGCCCCAGATCGCTTCCATGTCCACTTCGCCGTCGCGCAGCAACTGCGCCGACTGCGCGCCCGTCGTCCACCAGGCGGCCACGTTGGGCTTCAGGCGCCCGAGCGCGGCCAGCGCGCGCTTCTGGTCGAGCGGATAGAGCTTGTCCGCGCTCACGCCGTCGCCGAGCAGCGCCACTTCCATGGTTTCCTGCGGCTGGAGCGCCAGCGCGCGGCGGCCCGGGAATGTCTTGGTGTCGAAGAAATCGGCCCAGGTCTTGGGCGGATTGTTCTTGTACTTGTCGGTACGATAGGCCAGCACCACCGAGTAGTAGTTGCTGGCGATCCAGTCGTCGGCGTGCGCGGCGGGCGGAATCCCGTCCAGGTTGATCAGCTTGTAATCGAGCTTTTCGAACAGGCCTTGCGCGGCGCCGGTGGCGCACTCTTCCGCGCCGAGCTGCACGATGTCCCAGGCCGGACGGCCGGACGACACCTGCACCCGCACGGTGGCCAGCCCGTCGTGGCTCTCGGTGCGCAGATCGACGCCTTCCTTCTCCGCGGCCGGTTTGATCAGCGCCTTGACGATGTTCTTCTGATAGTCGCCGCCGTAGCCGGCGAAGGTGACCGAGCCGGCCGCCAGCGCCGGGGCTGCGATGCCCCCCAGCAGCGCGGCGACGGTGGCGGCGATCAGGCCGCGCGAGACCGACGGAATAGTACGCGTGTGATTCATGAAGCTTCTCCGATTCGCATCCTGTTGTGGCCGGGGCCGACGCCCCGGCCTTGCCGCGCCCCGCGCCTCAGCGCGTGCCGCGCACCGTGGCGAGCGCTTCGTCGAGCGCCGTGTCGAGCCGTTCGAACAGCAGGTCGAGCTCGCTTTCGTTGATGATCACCGGCGGCGCGATGCAGATCGCATCGCCGAGCGGACGGACGTTCAGGCGCGCCTGCGCCGCGAAGGCGGAGACGGACGCCGCCACCTTGCGCTCGGCCGGGAACGCGGCGCGTGTGGCCTTGTCCTCGACCAGTTCCAGCGCGCCCATCAGGCCGAGGCCGCGCGCCTCGCCAACCAGCGGATGCTCGGCGCGCTCGCGCAGCTTGCGCTGGAAGATCTCGCCCATCTTGCTGGCGTGACCGATCACGTCGCGCTCGCGATAAATCTCGAACACTTCGTTCGCCACCGCCGCGCAGACCGGATGGCCGCCGTAGGTGTAGCCGTGACCGAACAGGCCGATCTTCGCGGTCTGGGCCTTCAGCACCGCGTACACCTTCTCGTTGATCAGCAGCGCGGAGATCGGCAGATAGGCCGACGACAGGCCCTTCGCGCTGACCAGCATGTCGGGCTCGAGCGCGTAGGCTTCGGCGCCCCACCAGTGGCCCGTGCGACCCATGCCGCAGATCACTTCGTCGACGATGAACAGGATGTCGTATTTCTTCAGCACGGCCTGCACGCGCTCGAAGTAGCCGCGCGGCGGCACCACCACGCCGCCCGTGCCCATCACCGGCTCTGCGATGAAGCCGCCGACCGTGTCCGGGCCTTCGCGCAGGATGGTCTGTTCGAGTTCGTCGGCCAGGCGTGCCGAGAAATCCTCTTCGGTTTCGCCCGGCTCGGCGCCGCGATAGAAATGCGGGCAGCTGACGTGGACGATGCCGGAGATCGGCAGGTTGAAATCGCGATGGATGTGCGGCAGGCCGGTCAAGCTGCCGGTGGCGATCGAGGTGCCGTGGTACGAGCGCTGACGGCTCACGATCTTGCGCTTCTCGGGCTTGCCGATACCGTGGTGGTAATACCAGACCAGCTTCATCGCCGTGTCGTTGGCTTCCGAGCCCGAGCTCTGGAACAGCACCTTCGACATCGGCGCCGGCGCGTGGCGGATCAGGTTCTCGGCGAGCTGGATGGCCGGCTCGGTCGCCTTGTTGGCGAAGTTCTGGTAGTAAGGCAGGCGGGCGAACTGGCGCGCGGCGGCATCGGCCAGGCGCGGCTCGCTGAATCCCAGGTTCGTGCACCACAGCCCCGACATGCCCTCGAGGTATTCGTTGCCGGCGTCATCGGTCACGAACACGCCGCGACCCGAGGCAATCACCATCGGGCCGGCCGCTTCGTGCGCGCCGAAGTTGGTATGGGGGTGGATCTGATAGGCAATGTCGCGATCCCGCAGTGAAGTGTGTTCCATGACGCTCGTCTACCTCTGAAGAAAATGGGGTGGGAGAATCGGGCCGGTGTTGCACCCGTGTCGCCGCCTGAAAACCAGATTAAGTGACAAAGTCACATACGTCAAACGATCAAAAACAAATTGGCGTCGAGATTTACCCTTGCTTCGGGCGAACTGCGCCAAGCACGAACGCGGCGCAGCGTTCGCCGATCATGATCGCGCTCGCATTCGTGTTGCCGCTGACCAGTGACGGCATGACAGAAGCATCCGCCACGCGCAGGCCCGACACGCCCTGAACGCGCAACTGCGGATCCACGACGGCCAGGCGATCGGTGCCGATCCGGCAGCTTCCGGCGGGATGGAAGACCGTCTTGGCCACCGTCCGGATGTGCTGTTCGAGTGCCTCATCCGTGACGTTGTCACTCGATGACGGCGCCAGCTCATGGTCGATCCAGGCTCGCAGCGCCGGCGCGCGCAAGATCGCCCGGCTGATCCGTACGCCCCGCACCATCGCGGCCATGTCGTAGGGATCGCTGAAGAATCGGGCATCGATGCGTGCCGGCGCGGCCGGGTCGCGGCTGGCGAGCCGCACCGTGCCGCGCGACTTCGGCCGCAGCACGCAGGGGCCGATCGTGATGCCATGGCCTTCAAGCGGCTTGCGATCGACATCGCCGACGAGAATCGGCGTGGTGTGAATCTGAATGTCCGGCCGCCCTTCCCCCGCCGTGTCGATGAAGGCGCCGCTCTCGATCACGTTGGAACTGAGCAGGCCAGCACGCGTTGTCAGATAGCGCAGGCCGTGGGCGAGCGCACGCAGGCCGCGATCCTGTCCGAGCAGGCTGGTCGCGGCACGAGCCCGACCGTAGACGGGCGCCGTCAAGTGATCCTGGAAGTTCTCGCCGACGCCAGGCAGATCGTGAATCAAGGGCACGCCGTGCTCGCGCAGATGCTCGGCCGGCCCGATGCCGGACAGCATCAGCAGCTTCGGCGAGCCCACGCCGCCCGCACTGACGATCACCTCGTGACGGCATGCGAGCCGCCGTTCGGTGCCGCTCGCATCGCGCAGCAGCAGCCCGCTCGCGCGGCGGCCGTCGAACAGGATCCGCACCACGTCGGCATCGGTGACGACACGCAGCAGCGGACTGCGACGGACCCGCTTCAGGTAGGTCGCCGCCGCGCTACCGCGCCGCCCGGAAAAAGTAGTGGTCTGGAACAGCCCCGCGCCGTCCTGCCGCGTGCCGTTGAAATCCTCGGTCCGACGAATGCCCGCCTGCTCGGCTGCCTCGACGAATGCGCGCGAGAACGGATGCACGTGACGCGGATCACCGACCTTGAGCGGGCCGTCGCTGCCGTGCAGCGGCGCGCCGAACCGCGCGTTGCCCTCGCTGCGCACGAAGTACGGCAGCACGTCGCGCCAGGCCCAGCCCTGTGCGCCCTGCTCGGCCCAGCCGTCGAAATCCTCGGCCTGGCCGCGGATGTAGATCATGCCGTTGACCGAGCTGCCGCCGCCAAGCGTGCGCCCCTGAGGGATGAAAACCTGCCGGCCGTTGACGTGCGGCTGCGGCTCGGTGCGGTACATCCAGGTCCGGCGCGTGCCGTGGATTTTGAAGAAGGTCGCCGGGATATGAATGAATGGATGGTTGTCGCGCGGCCCCGCCTCGATCAGCGCGACGCTGTGGCCCGCCTCGACAAGCCTTGCCGCGATTGCGCAGCCGGCCGAGCCGCCGCCCGCGATCAGGTAATCGAATGTGTCCATGTGTACCCAGGTCATTGAAATTGGCACGGCCCTGGCTTCAGGCCGTGCGACACGCGTTCGACGTGCCGGCGCGAACGCGCAACGCAAGTGCGGCAGCGATCAGTGCGAGTGCGCCGATCACGAGCAGGCCGGCCGAGTAACTGCCGGTCCGGTATTTGACGAAACCCATCAGATAAGGCGCGCCGAAACCGGCCAGGCTGCCGATGGTGTTGATCACCGCGATGCCGGCCGCCGCACCCGTGCGTTGCAGGAACATAGGCGGAATCGCCCAGAACGGCGGCAGGGAGGCAAACGTGCCACACGCTGCCACGCCAAGGCAGACGATCTTCGGCAGCGCCCCGCTCGCCAGCGCCGCGCCGCCGAAGCCGAGCACGGCAACCACGAGCGGTGCGACGAGATGCCAGCGTCGTTCGTCGAACCGGTCGGAGCGACGCCCCCACAGCACCATCGCGACGGCACCCGCGAGAAACGGCAACGCAGTGATCAGGCCCGTCTGGATGCGGCTAAAGCCGAAGTCCGACACGATCAGGGGCAAGAAAAACACGCAACCGTAGCTGCAGGCGATCAGTGCGACGTTGACGGCACTCAGCAGCCAGACGCGCGGGTGCGCCAGCACGGCCCGCAGCGCGGCGGCACCGTGACCGTCGTTGCCACCGCCTGCCGCATTGGCTCGGGCGGCATCGGCAGCGAGACGCCGCATCAGCCAGTCGCGCTCCGGCGGTGCCAGCCACGCCGCGTCGCGCGGCGTGTCGGTCAGACGAAAGAAGCAGTAGATCGAGAACAGCACCGGCGGCACTGCCTCCAGCAGGAAGACCCACTGCCAGCCAGCCAACCCGGCAATGCCGTCGAGATAGAGAATCGATGCGGACAAAGGGGCGCCGATCACGATCGACAACGGGATCGCAAGCAGGAACCACCCGTAGGCGCGCGCCCGGTAGGCGGCCGGGAACCAGAACGAGATGTAGAAGATCAATCCGGGGAACAGGCCCGCCTCGGCAATGCCAAGCAGAACGCGCAACGTGAACAGCGAATGTGCGCCGACCACGAACGCCGTCGCGCCCGACAGCAGCCCCCAAGTGAGCATGATTCTCGAAATCCACAAGCGCGCGCCGAAACGGCTCATCAGCAGATTCGAGGGAATCTCGCAAACCACGTAGCCGATGAAGAAAATGCCGGCGGCCAGCCCGTAGTCGGCCGGGCTCAGGCCGAGCGCCCGGTTCATCGCGATCGCGGCCACCGCCAGATTGCTGCGATCGATATACGAAATCAGATAGCAGAACACCAGCACCGGCATCAGCCGGCCCATCACGCGACGCATCGCCTGCCGTTCCAGGTTCATCGTGTCGTCTCCATGGTTATGTGCGTGACGCGACGCGGCCGCATGCCGTGTCGCGTGGCCGCACGACGGCCCGAGCCGTCGCGCGGTGTGCCGTCCCGATCAGATGTCGAGCTGCGACACGTACTTCAGATTCAGATACGCGTCGAGCGCCTCGGCGCCGCCCTCGGTGCCGTAGCCGCTGTCCTTGACGCCGCCGAACGGCACTTCGGGGAACGCGATGGCGATCTGGTTCAGCGTCAGCATGCCGGTCTCGACTTCATCGATCACGCGATGCGCGGTGCGCTGCGAACGCGTGTAGGCGAATGCGCACAGCCCGTAAGGCAGGCGGTTCGCCTCGTCGATCATCGCGTCGATGCTGTCGAACGCGTTGAGCACCGCGATCGGGCCGAACGGCTCTTCGCTCATGATCTTCGCGGCCGCCGGGACGTCGGTCAGCATCGTCGGCGCGAAGAAATAGCCGCGCTCGCCGATGCGCTTGCCGCCCGCGCGCAGCGTCGCGCCATTCGATACGGCGTCGTCGACCAGCCCTTCGAGCGCATGCAGGCGGCGCACGTTGGCCAGCGGCCCCATGGTGGTGCCGTCGGCCAGACCGTCGCCGATGCGGATCTTGCCGATCGCGGCCTCGAATGCATCCGCGAAGCGTTCGAACACGCCGCGCTGGATCAGGAAGCGCGTCGGCGAGGTGCAGACCTGGCCGGCATTGCGCAGCTTGAACGCGGCCAGTTGCGCCGCCGCCGTCTCGACATCGGCATCGTCGAACACCAGCACCGGCCCGTGACCGCCGAGCTCCATCGTGACGCGCTTCATGTGCTGCCCGGCCAGCGCGGCAAGCTGCTTGCCGACCACGGTCGAACCGGTGAAGGACACCTTGCGGATCACCGGATGCGGAATCAGGTACGAGGAAATCTCGGCCGGGTCGCCGAACACGAGATTGATCACGCCGGCCGGAACACCGGCATCGGCGAATGCGCGAATCAGTGCCGCGGGCGCGGCCGGCGTTTCCTCGGGCGCCTTCACCACGATCGAGCAGCCAGCCGCCAGCGCGGCCGACAGCTTGCGCACCACCTGATTGATCGGGAAATTCCAGGGCGAGAACGCCGCGACCGGGCCGACCGGCTCCTTGATGACCATCTGGCGCGAGCCCGCGATACGCGACGGCACCAGTTTGCCGTAGGCACGACGACCTTCGTCGGCGAACCAGTCGATCAGGTCTGCCGCCGACATCGCCTCGCCGTTCGCCTCGGCCAGCGGCTTGCCCTGTTCGAGCGTCATCAATTGGGCAATTTCGGCCGCGCGTTCGCGCAGCAGTTGCGCGGCGCGGCGCATGATGCCGGCGCGCTCCCAGGCGCTGACGCGCCGCCATTGGGCGAAACCGCGCTGCGCGGCCGCCAGCGCCGCGTCGAGATCGGCGCGCTCGGCACGCGCGACCTGGCCCAGCACGGTTTCGTCGGCCGGGTTCAGCACGTCGATCGCGCGGCGTTCGGCGCCGTCACACCAGACGCCATCGATAAAAAGCTGCACATCCTGATACATGGAATCGGTCCTCGTTCGGAGTTCGAAGAAAGGGAAAGGCTTGGGACATCCGCAACGCTAGGCGCCGCCGCTGCCGTGCTCGCTGGTCGACGCGGGCAACGGGCCGATCGCGAACACGCCGCTCGCGGTCGCGACGATGTCGCCCGCGGCATCGCGCGCCACGGCCTCGCAGAACGCAAGCCGGCCGCCGCGTTTCAGCACCGAGGCGCTGGCGCAGAGGCGGCCGCGCGCCGGACGCAGATAGGAAACGGTGAGCGTGGCCGTGCCGAAGTTGTCGACCTCGCCGCTGGCGCGGGTGGCCGCGCCCATCGCCGTGTCGAGCAGCGCCGCCACCAGCCCGCCGTGCGCATTGCCGTGACGGTTCACGTGCCGCGCGAACACGTCGCACGACACTTCGGCCCAGTCGTCGCCGCTCGCGCTCAACGCGAAGCCGTGGTCAAGGCAGAACGCCGAGTCGATCCGCGGAGAAAAGGCGGTGAGCGTGTCGATCGGGTCAGACATGACCTTGCTCCACGCGCTGCGCGAGCGCCGGATGGAACCCGGTGCGCGCGACACGGCTCGACAGTTGGCGGCCGAGTACGTCCTCGCAGGCTCGCGAGATGTCGAGCAGCGCGGCCAGATCGAGGCCCGTGCCGACGCCCATGGTTTCGAGCACGTTGACGAAATCTTCCGTGCAGACGTTGCCCGTCACGCCGCCGCCGTACTTGACCTTGGCCGGGTGGCCGCCCACCCCGCCGAGCGCGACGTCGAACCAGCGCACGCCGGCCTCGTATGCCGCGAGGTAGTTGACGATGCCGGTGCCGCGCGTGTCGTGGAAATGCGCGATCGCCTGCACCTCGGGAAATTCGCGCAACACCTGCGCGAACAGCGCCTGGGTGGAGGCCTGCGTGGCCGTGCCGATGGTGTCGCCGAGCGTGACGTGCTTCACGCCGGCCCGCGCGAAGCGTTCGACGTCGCGCAGTACCGACGCCGGATCGATCTCGCCGTCGAACGGGCAGCCGAACGCCACCGAGATCGTGCCGATCAGGCGAAAGCGCCCCTGGGCGGCCGCCGCCATCGCCTCGACACGCTGCCATTGATCCTCGCGCGATTGCTTCAGGTTGCGCTGCGAATGCGATTCGCTGGCGGACACCAGCAGGCTGATCTCGTTCGCGCCGTAGCCGGCATCGAGATCGGCCAGCGCGCGCTCGACCGCGCGCAGGTTCGCGCAGGTGGCCTTGTAGTGGACGCCGGGCAGACGCGGAAGATCGCGCAGCACCTCGGTCGCGTCGGCGAACTGCGGCACCACGGCCGGATTCGAATAGGAGGTGGCCTCGACGCGGACGAAGCCGGCGCGGGCAAAACTGTCGATCAGCGCGACCTTGCGCGCCGTATCGATGAAGTCGGGTTCATGCTGTAGCCCGTCTCGGGCAAAGCATTCGCAGAGGATCAGGTCGGACATGATTCGCGGTCGTTCATCTTAGATGCGTGACAATGCAACACATCTAATCAAACGAAAGAGACAATGTCAATCAACTCGACGGAAGCCATCCTCGTGCAACCCACCCGCTACGGCACTTGACCATCCATGTATCGAGCACTCGAATAACCTAGAGTTAATGCATTAAATTCAGTAACTTGCTCGATAAATCATAACAAATGACAAACTTGCTGAAGCTCGATCTCATATCACCTGGCAGCGGGTAAACACCGATCCGGGATCTGAAAATTTACGCATCAACGTCACTCAAATATTTGACTCACTCACGAAGCTTGCATTACTCTGCTTTCCATCGCGGCGCCTTTGCGTCGCCCTCCTCTCCCGAAACCGAGCTCCTACATGAATGCGAATTCGAGTCTGTTGATCGACGACCACGGCGCCGTGCGCGTGCTGACCATGGATCGCCCCGACAAGCGCAATGCGCTGAACAACGCGCTGACCACCGCGCTGCTGGACGCCTTGCACGAGGCCGACCGCGATCCGGCGATCCGCGCGATCGTGCTGACGGGCGCGGGCAAGGCGTTCTGCGCCGGCGCGGACGTCACCGAATTCGGTGGTTTCGTGAATGCTTCGGATTCGACCTCGGCAGCGCAGGCCGCGCTGGCGCGCGCGCATCTGACGACCAACCTGCACCGCGCGTTCTCGCAGATCGGCAAGCCGGTCATCGCCGCCGCGCACGGCTACGCGATGGGCGGCGGCGCCGGCCTCGCGCTGGCCTGCGACATGGTGGTGGCGGGAGACAGCCTGAAGCTCGGCTATCCGGAACTGAAGCACGGCATCGTCGCCGCGATCGTGATGGCGAATCTGGTGAAGCAGGTCGGCCGCAAGGCGGCGTTCGAGCTGGTGTCGCTCGGCGAAGCGCTCGATGCGCCGCGCGCGCTGGCGCTCGGCATGGTCAATCGCGTGGTGCCGGACGCGTCGATGCTCGATACGGCAATCACCCTTGCCGATCGCCTCGCCGCGTTCGACGCGGCGGCCATGACGGCCACCAAGCGGCTGTTCCACCGCGTCGCGGACCTGCCGCTGCAGACCGCGCTCGACGCTTCGCTCGACACGAACATGATGATGCGCGGCTTCCGCCAGCCGCGTGGCGAGCAAGCATGAACACGCCCGTCAAACCGCTGTCGAACGTCACCATCGTCGAGCTCGCGCGCGTGCTCGCCTGCCCGTTCGCCGACATGATCCTCGCCGAGCTCGGCGCCACGGTCATCAAGATCGAACAGCCCGGCAGCGGCGACGAGACGCGCAGCTTCGAACCGCAGGTCGGCGACCAGTCGGCCTACTACTTCGCCTGCAATCGCAGCAAGCTGTCGGTCACCGCCAATCTCAAGACCGAAGCCGGCCGCCGGATCGTGCGCGAGCTGACGGCCGGCGCGGATGTCCTGCTCGAGAATTTCCCGGTCGGCACGCTGGCGCGCTACGGGCTCGATCACGCCACGCTGCGCGCCACGCATCCGGGGCTGATCTACGTGTCCTGCACCGGCTTCGGTCAGACCGGCCCCTACGCGAAGCGCAAGGGCTACGACACCGTGTTTCAGGCTATGGGCGGGCTGATGAGCCTGACGGGCGAGCGCGACGGCGGCCCGGTCAAGCCGGGCCTGCCGATCGCCGACCTGTCCTCGGGCCTGTGGATCGCGATCTCGATCCTCGCGGCGCTGAACGGTAGGACGCTGACGGGCACGGGCACCCATATCGACTTCTCGATGCTCGATGGCCAGGTGAGCCTGTTGACGCTGGCCGCCGCCCGCTACTTCGCGCTCGGCGAAGTGCCGCCGCGGCTCGGCACCGAACATCCGGGGCGCGTGCCGTCCGCCACCTTCGCCTGCTCCGATGGCCGGCACGTGCATATCACCTGCAGCGATCAGCACTGGATTCCGCTTTGCACGCTGCTGCGGCTCGACGCGCTCGCGGCGGACCCGACGCTGAGCACCAACGCCGGACGCGTCGAACATCGCGAACGCGTGATGGCCGCGCTCACCGCCGCCATCGCCGGCTGGACCCAGCCCGCGCTCTGCGCAGCCTGCGACAACGCCGATGTGCCGGCCGGCCCGATCAACGACGTCGCCCAGGTGCTGGCCGATCCGCACGTCCAGGCGCGCGGCATGGTCGGCGCGTTCACGCATCCCGAAGTCGGCGAATTCGGCGCGCTGCCGATGCCGTTCCGTTTCGACGGCTTCGCCAATCCCGAGATGCAGCGGCCGCCGCTGCTCGGCGAGCACACCGAACAGGTGCTGCGCGACCGGCTCGGCTACGACGCGGCGACGATCGACGCGCTGCGTCGCGAACGCGCCATCTGACCCGCTCGCGGCCCCTATCGACACACCGAGGCGATGGCGCGTTCAGCGCGCCATCGCGACACGAGGAGCATGTATGGAGACACAAGCGACCCTGATCGTCGAGACCCGCGAAGGCGTGGCCGAGATCGTCCTGAACCGCCCGGACCAGCGCAATGCGCTGAACGGCGAGATGTGCGACGCCCTGCGCGCCGCCGCCGATGCACTGCGCAAGGACAGCGCCGTGCGCTGCGTGATCGTGCGCGCCAACGGCCCGGTGTTCTGCGCCGGCGCGGATCTGAAGGAACGTAAGGGCATGGATATCGATGCCGTGCGCGCCCGCCGGCTCAAGGCATTTGCCGCCTACGACGCGCTGGAGCGGATCGGCAAGCCCTGCATCGCGCTGGTCGAGGGCCCCGCCGTGGGCTCGGGCGGCGAAATCGCGATGGCCTGCGACTTCATCGTGGCCACGCCGAACGCCGGCTTCCGCACGCCGGAAGCGCTGTGGGGCACGGTCGGCGCGACGCAGCGACTGCCGCGCGTGGTCGGCAAGCGTCTCGCCAAGGACATGGCTTACACGGGACGTACGCTGTCGGCAGCGGAAGCGCAGGCATTCGGGCTGGTCACGCGCGTGGTCGACGCCGACGGCGCGCTCGCCGAGGTCCGCGCGATGGCGACGGCGATCGCTGCCGCACCGCCGCTGGCCATGCACCTGACGCGCGACTGCATCGATCGCGGCGTCGAGACCGACCCGGCCGGTGCGCTGGCGATCGAGATCCTCGCGATCGACACGCTGCTGCACAATGCCGACTGGAAAAGCACGATTTCGAATTTTGGCAACACCGCCTCGAGCGGGATCGGCGCGGGAGGCCGTCATGACTGAGCAACACGCCTATCTTCACTACGCGGAACAGTTCGGACTGCCGAACCCGGTCACGCTGCCCGCCGTGCTTGCCGCGCGTGCCGCGGCCACACCCGATGCCGAGGCGCTCGTGATCGACGACGAGCGGATCGATTACCGCACGCTGGCCGCGCGCGTGGACAGCGCCGCCGCGAAGATGATCGCGGCCGGCGTGGAGCCGGGCGAGCATGTCGGCATCATGATGGGCAATTCGATCGACTGGGTCGTGCTGTTCTACGCGGCCGCCTCGATCGGCGCGATCACGGTGCCCGTCAACACGCGCTTCAAGACCGACGAACTGAACTACTGCCTCAAGCAGGGCGACGTGCGTGTGCTGTTCTACGTCGATACGTTCCTGAAGATCGATTACACGCAGTTGCTGCGCGAAGTCGAACCGGCCTTCGACCGCAGCCTGCCCGGCGAGACCCTGCCGCTGCTGCGCCGCGCCGTGATGGTCGGCAAGTCGGCTCGCGGTCTGCCGGCCGGCGTCGAGCACTTCGACGCGCTGCCCGATACGCCGGCGCTGCGCGATGCGGCTGCGTTACGCGCCTTGCAGGTCACGCCCGACGACATCCTGCTGATCCAGTACACGTCGGGCACCACCTCGTTCCCGAAGGGCGTGCTGCTGCGCCACCGCAACATGCTGATGAACGCGGCCGCCTCGGCGCTGCGCATCGGCGTGCGCCCCGACGATCGCTATTTCAGCGTGCGTCCGTTCTTCCACGTGGCGGGCACCACGCTGTCGATGCTGGTCGCGCTGGTGACGGGCGCCTGCCTGCTGTCGGTGCCGTCGTTCGACGTCGCCACGGCCTTGACGCTGCTCGACGAGGAGCGTTGCACGCTGACCTCGGGCAACGACACGATCTTCCTGATGCTGATGAGCCACCCCGAATTCCGGCGCGAGCGGATTCATCTGCGCGGCGGCTGGGCCGCCGCCGGGCCGGAGATCATGCAGCAGATCCACGACGTGATGGGCGTGCCGCACATGGTCGGCGCCTACGGGCAATCGGAAGCCTCGCCGAACGTCGTGCTGAACGACTGGCGCGATCCGCTCGACGTGCGCGTCGGCGGCTGGGCGCATCCTCATCCCGGCATCGAGATCCGCACGGTGTCGACCGACACGCATGCGGTGCAGCCGGCAAACGAACCCGGCGAAATCCAGGTGCGCGGCTGGAGCGTCATGCAGGGCTACTACAACAAGCCGAAGGAAACCGCGCAGGCGTTCAGCGAGGACGGCTGGCTGCGCACGGGCGATCTGGGCGTGATCGACGGCGACGGCCGCCTGCGCATGCTCGGCCGCCTCAAGGACGTGTTCCGCGTCGGCGGCGAGAACGTCGCGCCGGCCGAGGTCGAGGAAACGCTCTTTGGCCACCCGGCCGTGCAACTCGCGCAAGTGGTGGGCGTGCCCGATGCACGCCTGGGCGAAGTGCCGGCCGCGTTCATCGTGCTGCGCCCCGGCTCCGACGCTTCCGACGAGGAACTGATCGCGTTCTGCAAGGCGCGCTGCGCGAACTTCAAGGTGCCGCGCTATCTGCGGATCGTGCCGTCGTTCGACGAGATCGGCATGACCGGCAGTTCGAAGGTGCAGAAAAACAAGCTGCGCGACTATGCGATCCGCGAGTTCGGTCTCGCCTGACACCCGGAGCATCATGAAGCCCACCCGAATCAGCCGCCTGCTCGGCATCCGTTATCCGATCGTCCAGGCCGGCATGAGCTGGGCGTCGTCGAACGCCGCCCTGCCGGCCGCTGTCACGCTGGCCGGTGGCCTCGGCGTGATCGCCGCCGGCCCGATGTACCTCGATGCATTCCGCGACACCGTGCGTGCCGTCCGGCTGGCCGCCGGCGGCGCACCGTTCGCGGTCAACCTGCCGCTCTACCGCCCCGAAGCCGAACGCTTCCTCGATGTGATCGAGGAAGAACGCGTGCCGATCCTGATCGCCTCGCAGGGCGGCCCCAAGGCGCACCTCGCGCGATTCCGCGCGCTCGGGACACGCTGGATTCATGTCGTGTCGACGCTCGAGCATGCGCGCAAGGCCGCCGATGCCGGCGTGGACGGGCTGGTGGTGGTGGGCGCCGAGGCCGGCGGCCATCCGCCCGCCAATGGCGTGGGGACGCTGGTGGCCGTGCGGCGCGCGATCCAGGCGCTGCCCGAGATGCCGATCATCGCGGGCGGCGGCGTGGCCGATGGCTTCGGCGTGGCTGCCCTGCTCGCGCTGGGCGCGGACGCCGTGCAGCTCGGCACGCGCTTTCTCGCCACCCGCGAAGCCGGCGTGCATCCGAACTACAAGCAGGCCGTGCTCGATACCGAAATCGACGCGACCGCGCTGGTGGGCATCCGCAAGCTGCCGGTGCGCATGACGCGCAATGCGTTCGCGCAAGACGTGCTGCGCGCCGATGGCGAACAGATCGACGACGAGGCGTATGCCGCGCTGTTCGGCAGCAGTTCGCTGAAACAGGCCGCGCTGGACGGCGATACCGTGCGCGGCAAGGTCGAACTCGGGCAATCGGCGGGATTGATCTCCGATCTGCCGAGCGCCGCCGAGGTGGTGGCGCGCTTGGTCGACGAGTATCGTTGCGCCGTTTCGCGGCTGATCGAGGGAAGCTGACGGCGGCGCGGCGCGGCGCGGCGAACGTTCGGTGACGCCGCCGCGCCCTCGCTTCGAGGCACGCCGACGCCACCCAACCTCAGTGCGCCGCCAGATACCCCTTCACCGCCGGCAGCCCCGGCTTGCCGTCCAGCGTGGTCACGCCGCTGAGCCAGCCGTCGAGCACGCCCGGATTCGCCTTGAGCCAGGTGAGCGCCGCCTGATTCGGATCCTGCTTGTTCATGATCGGAATCATCAGGCGGTTCTCCATGTCCGTCGTGAACTTCAGGTTCGCGGCGAAGCGCGCCACGTTCGGGCAGCGCGCCGCGTAATCGGGCGTCTGCACCGTGTAGACCTTCGCTTCGCCGTAGTTCGCGCCGAACACGTCGTCGCCGCCCGACAGGTAGTCGATCTTGTAGAGCGCGTTCATCGGATGCGGCTCCCAGGCGAGAAACACCACCCACTGCCGGTCGCGGATCGCGCGATTCACCTGCACGAGCATGCCGGCCTCGCTCGATTCGATCAGCTTGAAATCGCCGATGCCGTCCTTGTTCGTCTTGATCATCTTGCCGATCAGCTGGTTGCCGTCGTTGCCGGGCTCGATGCCGTAGATCCGATGCTGCAGCTTGTCGGCGAAGCGCGGCAGATCCGCGAACGAACGCAATCCCGCCGCGTAGACGTAGTCGGGCACGGCCAGCGTGAACTTCGCATCCTTGAGGTTCGGATCGGGCAGCACCTTCACCCCGCCGCTCTTGACGAACGGCGCGATGATCGGGTCCATCGACGGCGACCAGTAGCCGAGAAACACGTCGATCTGGCCGGTCTTCACGCCGGTGAAGGCGATCGGAACCGAGGCGATCGTCTTCGACGGGCTGTAGCCCAGCGCCGTGAGCACGGTGGAAGCCAGGCCCGTGGTGGCGGCGATGTCGCTCCAGCCCACGTCGGCGAATCGCACCTGCCTGCACGCCGGCGCCTCGGCCGCGCCGGCTGCCGAGCCGAACACGGTCAGGCCCGTCAGTATTGCCATCGTCACTGCTTTCATAGCGTCTCCTCGCTGAATGGGATCGGTGATCGGGATGGGTTGGCCGGCCGCGCATCGGTGGGCGGCCTGCGCTCGTGGCTCGGCGCGTGCCCGTAGAACGACCGGAACGCGCGGCTGAAATGCGTGCTGGTGTGAAAGCCGGCCGTTTTCGCCACGTGCGCGATGGGCAGGTTGCTATGCCGGATCAGCTTGCGGGCGTGACGCATGCGCACGCCGAGATAGTATTCGTTCGGCGTCACGCCGAGCGCCTGCCGGAACACGCGCTGCAGATGGCGCATGGACACGCCGGCAAGGCGGGCCAGGTCGGGCACATTGAGCGGATCCTCGACGTTGGCCTCCATCAGGCGCACCACCTCGATCAGCTCGGCGCGCGCGAAGCCGGGCCGCGCCGGCACCGGAATCGGCTGCAGATCGGTGGGCTCGCGCACGCATTCGATCAGGAACTGCTCCGAGATGTCGCGCGTCATTCTCGGGCCGAGCGCCTCGCCGATCAGATGCAGCATCATGTCGAGCGGCGCCGTGCCGCCGGTGCAGGTGAGGCGATCGCGATCCACCGCGAAGATCTCGTCGACGAACCGCACCGCGGGAAAGTCTCGATGAAACGCGCACAGCTCTTCCCAGTGCACCGCGCAGCGATAGCCGTCCAACAGGCCCGCTTCCAGCAGTGCGTACGCCCCGGTGCACAAGCCGCCCAGCACCACGCCGCGCTGCGCCAGGGCGCGCAGCAGGCGGCGCGTCGGCTCGTTGGTCGCGGCGCGCACGTCCCATCCGCCGCACACGAGCACCACGTCGGGCAGCGCTTCGCGCAGATCGGGAACGCGGCACGGGCCCGTGGCGATGCCGTTGCTGGCGGCAACCTCGCCCGCCGTCGCGCTGAGCATCTCCCACTGGTAGTAGTCGTCCTGCTTCAGTTGATTGGCCATGCGCAGCGCCTCGATCGCACTCGACACCGCGATCATCGAATAGCGCTGCAAAATGAGGAATCCAAATCGTCTTGCGGGGGAAGTCATAAGCTTTCTCGCCAGCAGATTACGCCGGGCCGGGCGCGCTTCGCGCGCGCCCCGCCGATCTCACCGCCCAGTCACTTCGCGCACATCCTGACGATCCAGTCGCAGAAGATCCTGGCCTCCGGGCTCAACAGACTGTCGGCCGGGTACAGCAGGAAAAAGCCGCGCCCGGTGCGCACGCTCGTCTCGATCGGGCGCACCAGCACGCCGGCGTCGAGCATGTCGTCGGCCAGGTAGCGCCAGCCCATCGCGACGCCCTGCCCGCCGAGCGCGGCCTGCAGCACCGCCGGATAGTTGTTGATGTAGAGATCCTGGCGCGGCTCGCCGAGCGCGAGATCGTTGCGCGCGAACCAGGTGGGCCAATCCATCCAATCCCAATGCCGCGTCTCGAGATGAATCAGCGTGCAGTTCAGCAAATCTTCCGGGCCGCGCATCGATGTCTGCCGCGCCAGATAGGCCGGGGAACAGACCGGGCAGATTTCCTCGTCGAGCAGGAACCGCGAGCTGCAGGCGGGCCAATGCCCGTCGCCGAACTGGATGGCCACATCGGCACCCTCGCGGATATGCGTCGTGTCCTCGTCCGACGCATCGACATGGATGACGATCTCGGGGTGCGCCTCCCGGAATTGCGGCAGGCGCGGAATCAGCCAGTGCGAGGCGAAGGCCAGATCGGTCGATACCGTGACGGTGGACGACGAAGCCTGCACGCGCAGTTCGTAGGCGGCGGACGCCAGCAGTTCGAGCGCCGCGTTCACCGTCCGCTGGAACTTCCGGCCGCCTTCGGTCAGCGTCACCGCCTTGTGGCTGCGCACGAACAGCGGGCACCGCAGCGTCTCCTCGAGCAGCCGGATCTGCCGGCTGACGGCGCTCTGCGTCAGGCACAGCTCCTCGGCGGCGGCCGTGAAGTTTTCGTGGCGTGCGGCGGCCTCGAACGCGGCGAGATAGGAAAGCGGCGGAAGCTGCTTGGATCGACTGACCATATCGGAGTGGCTTGCCTCGACAACCGATTCTTGGGGCGCGGCGGCCTTGCGAGGCCGCCGCGGCTCGTGCTTACTGCTCGTGCTTACTGCTGGCGCTTCAGCGCGATGCCGGCACCGGCCTGGGCCGGCCACGGCGCGTCGCGATGCCGGGCTTCGAGTTCCGCGAGGCGATCGAGCGTGGCCTGACGAAACGGCGTGCTCCGGCGCGCCGCCATGTCGACGTGCAGCAGCAGCGCCTCCATGGTTGCCAAGGCGTGCGCGCCGCCCGCGCGGTCCCGCATCGTCAGAAACAGGCGCATTTTCTTGCCGTCGTACTCGAGCAGCCGGGCCGTCACCACGAACGGCTCGCCCTGCCCGATCTCCTTCAGGTAATGCACCGCCGTCTGCAGCGTGTAGAGCGTGATCTGCTCGCGCGCGCGGGCTGCCGCATCGAGGCCGATGCGATCCATCGTCGCGTCGATCGCATCGCTGAACACGCGCACGTAACAGGCGTCGTTCATGTGGCCGTTGTAATCGATCCATTCGGCCCGCACCGATGCCGCGTAGACAAGCACGTCCTCGTTCATCCCGATGCTCCCTGGTTGCGCCGTCGTTGCCGGCTCAGCGCGCCGTCACGCGCCGCTCGCCGCCGCCCGCGTCCGGCAGCGGCGCGCCCTGCATCGCCCGGCTCGCCTCGACGATCTTGCGATCGCGTTCCGCCGCCAGTTGATGGAAGCTCGCGCCGTGCGCCGCCGCCGTCACCCCGGCGGCGAGCGCCTCGATGGTTCGCGTGTCGAGCACCGGGTTGCCGAGGTCGGCCCACCAGCGGTGGAACGACGGCGCAAACCGCTCGCAGAATACGCCGAGACCATGACCGCCGCTACCCAGATTGAACAGCATGTGCGGCCCCATCACCGACCAGCGCAGCCCCGGCCCCGCGTACACGGCCTTGTCGACGTCCTCGACGCTGGCCACGCCTTCCGTCACGAGATGGATCGCCTCCCGCCAGAGCGCGGCCTGCAGCCGGTTCGCGACGTGCCCCGGCACTTCCTTGTTGACGCGGATCGTCGTCTTGCCGCACCCGGCGTAGAACTGCTCGGCCAGCGGCAGCACGTCGGCGTCGGTCCGCTCGTTGCCGAGCAGTTCGACCAGCGGGATCAGATGCGGCGGATTGAACGGATGCCCGAGGATGAAGCGGCCCGGATTGGCCCAGCCCGCCTGCATCTCCTTGACGAGCAGCCCCGAGGCGCTCGAGCACACCACGGCGCGCGGATCGAGCCTCGGCTCGATGCGGGCATAGATGTCGTGCTTGATCTCGATGCGCTCGGGCACGCTTTCCTGCACGAACTGCGCGCGTTCGACCGCGGCCTCGGGCGTTCCGAAAAAGCGCAGACGATCGGGATTGCCGCGCGCGGTCAGCCCCAGGCGCTCGAGGCTCGGCCACGCATGGGCGACGTAGTCGCGCACGAAGGCCTCGACCTCGGCGGACGGATCGTAGACATCCACCTCGAGGCCGGCGGCCAGGAACAGCGCCGCCCAACTGGCGCCGATGGTGCCGGCGCCGAGCACGCTCACGACTTCGATAGGTTGCGGAATGGCTTGCACTGCGTTCATCGTCTCTTCCTTGTTCAATGGTGACTGCATGGGCCGCCTCAGAGATCGAGCACCAGCCGCTCACTGCGCGCGCGCGAACAGCACACCGCGATCACGTCGTTGGCCGCCTTTTCTCCGTCGGTCAGGATCCGATCGCGATGGTCCGGCACGCCCTCCGCCACATCGGTCAGGCAGGCGCCGCACACGCCCTGCTCGCAGACGGTGGGCACCGCCAATCCCGCCGCCCTGAGCACTTGCAGGATCGTCTTGTCGGCCGGCACGTCGAACTCGCGGCCCGAGCGGCGCAACACGACGCGGAACGCCGCGTTCGATGCGCCCGCAACCGGTTCGGCCGCGAAGCGCTCGAAATGCACGGCGCCCACCGGCCAGTGCGCGGACGCCTGCTCGACCGCGTTCATCAGGCCACCCGGGCCGCAGCAGTAGACGTGGCAGCCGTCGGGCGCCTCGGCCAGCGCCGCCACGACATCGAGCCCGCGCGCCGGATCGCCGTCGTCGAAGTGCAGCCGTACCGCGTCGCGAAACGGCGCGGCGTCGCGAAGCCGCGCGACGAACGCGGCGTCGCGCTCGCGGCGCGCGCAGTAATGCAGCGTGAACGGCGTGCCGTCGCGATGCAGTTGGCTCGCCATCGACAGGATCGGCGTGATGCCGATCCCGCCCGCGATCAGCACCGCGCGGCGCGCGCCCGGCGACATCGGGAAATGATTGAACGGCCCGCTGACCCGCAGCTCGGTGCCGACCCGCACCGCCTCGTGCAGGTAGCGCGAGCCGCCGCGGCTGGCCGGATCGTTCAGCACGGCGATCCGGTAGCGATCCGCCGGGCCGTGCGCCTCGTACAGCGAGTACTGGCGCGTGATGCCGTTGCCGAGGTGCACGGCGAGATGCGCGCCGGGCGCGTAGCCCGGCAGCGCGGCGCCGTCTGGCGCCGCCAGTTCGAAGCTGCGGATGCCGGCCGCCTCCTCGGCGATCGCGCGCACGACGAGCGGATGCCGATCGAGCGGCGTGACGTGGTTTGACATCGAAACAACCCTTTTGATGGAGAGGGAGACGGAGGCCCGCGATCAGGCGTGGGCGATCTGCACGTGCCGCACCGTCGTGTAGTTCTCCAGCGCGTACATCGACATGTCGCTGCCGTAGCCCGACGCCTTCATGCCGCCGTGCGGCATCTCCGCCGTGGCGATGCCGTGCGCGTTCACCCAGGTCATGCCGCAGCGCAGCCGCGAGGCGATCGACATCGCGCGGCCGACGTCGCGCGTCCAGATCGACGAGGCCAGCCCGTAGGCGCTGTCGTTGGCAAGGCGGATCGCTTGCTCGGCGCCCCGGAAGCGCGTGATCGACACGACCGGCCCGAAGATCTCGCGCTGCACGATCTCGTCGTCCTGGCGCGCGTTGGCAATGACCGTGGGCGCATAGAAAAAGCCGTTGCCCTCGGGCACGCGCCCGCCCGTCAGCACCTCGAGATGCCGCGCCTCGCGGGCGCGCTCGACGAAGCCGTGAACATGGCGGCGATGCCGCTCGGAAATCAGCGGCCCCATCTCGGTGCGGGCGTCGCCCGGCGCGCCCACGCGAATCGATGCGGCCCGGCTCGCGAACTCGGCCACGAAACGGTCATAGATGCCGTCTTCGACGTAGAACCGGCACGGTTGCGCGCAATCCTGCCCGGCGTTGAAAAACGCGCCGGCCCGCAACGCGTCGACGGTGGCGGGCAGATCCGCGTCGTCGAACACGATGACGGGCGCCTTGCCGCCCAGTTCGAGGTGCGTGTGGATCAGGTGCTGCGACGCCGCCGTCAGGATCCGGCTTGCCGTGGCGGGGCCGCCCGTCAGCGACACCAGATCGAGCCGGCTGTCACGGATCAGCGCCTCGCCGGTGGTCGCGCCGCGCCCCACGACGACATTGACCACGCCCTCGGGAAACAGATCGGCGGCCAGTTCGCCGAGCCGCAGCGTGGTCAGCGGCGTCAGTTCCGACGGCTTCAGCACGACCGGGCAGCCGGCCGCCAGCGCCGGCGCGAGCTTCCACGCCGCCATCATCAGCGGGTAGTTCCACGGCGCGATGGCGCCGACCACCCCCACCGCGTCGCGGCGGATCATCGAGGTGAAGCCGGCCACGTATTCCCCGGCGTTCGAACCCGACACGCATCGGGCCGCGCCGGCCATGAAGCGGATCACGTCCGTGACGAGCGGCAGTTCGTCCGCCGTCACCGAATGGCGCGGCTTGCCGCAGTTCGACGATTCGAGCTCGGCGAATTCGTCGGCGCGGGCCTCGATCGCGTCGGCGAGCGCGTGCAACGCGGCCGCGCGCTTGCCCGGCGGCGTGGCGGCCCAACCGGGGAACGCCGCCGCCGCCGCGCCGACGGCTTCGTCCACTTGCTCGACGCTGGCTTCCGCCAGTTCGACGAGGATCGCGCCCGTCGCGGGATCGACAACCGGGATGCGATCGCCCGCGCCCGCCACCATCTCGCCGGCAATCAGATTATGGGTTTGCATGAAACATGACCTCGCATTCGTCAGAAGCCGACACTGTCCTTGCCCTTGAGGCCGAGCCGCTCGCGCGCCTCGGCCGGCGTCGCCACGCGGTAGCCCAGTTCCTCGACGATGCGGCGGATCTTGCGCACCTGCTCCGCGTTCGACGTGGCCAGTTGGCCCTTGTCGATGTACAGGTTGTCTTCGAGGCCCACGCGCACGTTGCCGCCCATCACCGCCGACTGCGTCGCGAACCGCATCTGGTTGCGCCCCGCCGCCAGCACCGACCATTCGAAGCGGTCGCCGAACAGGCGCTGCGCGATGCTGTGCAGATGGCTCAGGTTGTCGGTATCCGCCCCCATGCCGCCGAGGATCCCGAAGATCATCTGCAGGAAGAACGGCGGCTTGAGCAGGCCCTGATCGACGAAATACGCGAGGTTGTAGAGATGCCCGAGGTCGTAGCACTCGAACTCGAAGCGCGTGCCGTGCGTCTCGCCGAGCTCGCGCAGCGTGTACTCGATATCCTTGAACGTGTTCTTGAACACGAAATCGCGCGTCATCTCGAGAAACGCGGGCTCCCAGTCGTGCCGCCACTCGCCGTGTTTCTTCAGCATCGGGAAGATGCCGAAGTTCAGCGAGCCGCAATTCAGCGACGCCATTTCCGGTTTCGCCACCAGGGCCGCCTCGAGACGCTGCTCGAGCGTCATGCCGAGGCCGCCGCCCGTCGAGATGTTGATCACCGCGTCGCAGTTCGCCTTGATCGCCGGCAGGAATTGCATGAACACCTTCGGATCGGGCGTCGGCCGGCCGGTTTCCGGATCGCGGGCATGCAGGTGGATGATCGAGGCCCCCGCCTCGGCGGCCGCGATCGACTCGGCCGCGATCTGCGCCGGCGTGATCGGCAGGTGCGCCGACATGGTCGGCGTATGAATGCCGCCCGTCACCGCGCAGGTGATGATGATGCTTTCAGACATCAGGAGTCCTTTATGAATTTTCGAATCGTCGCGTCTCGCCGCGCGGCCCGATCCGGTTACTTCAGTGCCTGCGCGTAGGCCTTCAGCACCAGTCCGTGGAAGTGATGCAGCGCATGCTCGCTCATGCCCGAGTGCGCCGGGTCGTTGACGATCCGGCCGCTCTCGAACGCGGGCGTCGCCATGCCGCGCTGCACGCTTTCCACGAGATCGATGTCTTCTCGCTGCAGCACGTCCTTGATGTAGTCGATCGCTTCCTGTTCCTGCGCGGTCGGCTCGGCGGATGCGAAATAGAAATCGTAGGTTTCGATCGTGCGATCCGGCGCGACGGGAATCACGTTCAGCACCAGGAAATTGGCGCGGCCCGGATAGCGCAGCAGGCAGGTGTTCGGCCAGAGCCACCAGACGGCGTGATCGTTGCAGGTCGCACCCTCGACGCTGTAGGCCGTGTTGTTGGCGTTGCCGCCCTTGGCCATGTGGCTCGAGTAGATGCCGTGCGTCGTCACCTTGTAGGTGTCGAACTGCAGCAGGCTGACGAAATCCTTGTGCGCCGTGGAACAGTGATAGCACTCGAGGAAGTTGTCGACCACGTTCTTCCAGTTCGACTTGATATCGAAACTGAGCCGCCGCGAGAACGTCAGCGTGTCGATGTCGGGCGCGAATGCCTCGATTTCCTGCTGCAGCGCGCCGCTTTGCGATGCCAGCGACGGCGCGGCGGGATCGAGATTGACGTAGATGAAGCCGCAGAACGCTTCCACCTGCACCTGGGACAGGCAGATCTTGTCCTTGTCGAAGTTGACCAGCGTCTCGGTCATCGGCGCCTGGCGCAGGCCGCCGTCGAGGCCGTAGCTCCAGGCGTGGTACGGGCACGTGATCACGCGCGCCCGGCCTTCGCCCGTCAGCAGATGGTGGGCGCGATGCTGGCAGACGTTGTAGAACGCGCGCAGCGTGCCCTCCCGATCGCGCACCACCGCGATGCTGCGGCCGGCCACCTCGGCCACGTAGTAAGCGCCCGGCTCGCGCAGCTTTTCGGCGTGGCATACCCATTGCCAGCTGCGTCGGAAAATCCCGGCCATCTCGGTCTCGAGATACTTGGGCTCGATGTAGCACTTCGCGTTCAGCGTCGACGATGCCGCGACGTCATCGGCGACGAACCCGCGGCCGGCTGCCGCCAGATCGTCGTGCGTCAGCACTTCGCTCATGGAAATCTCCTCGTGTGGGGATGGCGACGCGGATCCGTGGACCGGCGTCATGGGTTGAAAATCTACCCACCGGCGATTGGCGGCGCAAACGAGGAATAAAAAGCCAAATGCCCCTGAAAAGCTGGGGCTCGTTGCTCGATGTGTCGAGGCTGGGGATGCGGGGCGATGCGGGCGTCTAGCGCGATATGGGGCGTCGCCCGGTATCGGCTGGGCGTACTGGCGAGAGAAACGGTATGCGGTATTGCCGGCGCGCGCCAGGTACGGTCTACGTCCACCGCCCGAATTCGACGTGATGAACGGCCAGGTGCGCGCCGCCTCGGCGCCCGATGTGCACTATGCAGGGCTGTCTTACCCCGGGTGCGACAGGGCAAGGGGGAGATTTCGGCGTTCGATACCGGGCGCCTGCCGGCGGACGCAACAGGCGCGAGGGGTGCAGGCGCCCGTGTGATCGCCAGCCCAGGCGCGATCGTTACTCGGCGGCGGACAGTTCGTCGACGATGCCTTGCGCCTGCTTGACCGCGGCGGCAAAGCCGCTGCTCGCGGCCGCGCGTTTGCCGTAGCACTGGGCGAAGGCGCCGCCCGGGCTGCCGTCCGCCTTGTCGCTCTGGTAGGCCTTCAGGCAAGCGGACGTTGCCGGCGCACCGGCCGTCCGATCCCATCGGACGTAGACGCGCTCGCCCTGCAGCAGGGCCACGCCGACCAGGTCGGGCGCCGCGTTCGGATCCTCGTCCTCGCCTTGCGTGAACAGGATGGCCTTGGCGACCGCGCCGGCCTTGGCCGCCTTGACCGGCAGGTCCGCGTACTTCACGACGGTGTTGGCGTTGTGGATGGCGTCGGCGCCCCCCTCATTGATCGCGCCGCCCCAAAAGGCGCCGCTCGACAAGACGCCGGCCGGGTTGGCGGGCAGCTTGACGCTGTGGCCATAGACCTTGAGCCAGGCGTCGAGCAAGGGCCGGGTGGTCGCGATCAGGTGTTTCCGGTCGTCCTGCGCAGCGTAGACCAAGCCGTCGAGGCCGCCGTAGCCCGGCTCGCCGGCCACCAGCGTTTGCAGCGTGATCTTGCCTTGCGCGGGAAAGCCCTTCACATGCTGCGGAGGAATCACGCCGCGCAGTGTGGTTTGCAGCCGATCCAGGGCCTTGGTTTGGGCCGCGCTCGTGGCGTCGTCCGAGCCCTTGGCGGCCACGCGGGCGACCTCGGCGGCGGACTGGGTTCTTTCGTTCAGGTAATCGCCGGCGGTTGCGGCCATGCACAGGGACGTGGAGGCGGCAAGAAGAAACGGGCTGGCGACCAGGGCTCGGAAGGTCATACGGTCTCTCATCGATTCGATTGTGTTATTGGGAAACTGGGCTGGGTTGCCGGCGATGGCTTCGCGTGTGCCTCACGCGTGCGCAATGTCGTGCGTTCGGGTTCGGGCAGCGCTGGAGCGCAATTCGTCGGCCTCGGAAACAACCGGAACCCTACTACATTTGGCGCCGGGTTGATGACATGGCGATTTTGGCGGGGGTCGGGCGTGTGCGGTGTGCGTCGGCGCTGTCGGTTTGAACGTGCATTCGCTCCTGCCGCTGGACGATGCCCGGGGGAAAATCGAGGCCTGGGCGGCAGGATTGAAACAACTTCGGACCGGACAGCTCGCTGGGCGTGGTGACACCACCGGAGTTCCGACTAGCACACGTCGACGCCGGAAATCCCCAAGCCCAGACGCTCGGCTAGTCGGGGGAGCACTACGTCGCCGATCACGTCGACCGGCTTGGGGACCAGAGTCATCGACAGTCAAACGTCGAAATTCGCCCGACCATGCAATCTCAGAAAATTCGAGGTTCAATAGCGTTCGTCAGCAAATATCTCTTCACTAAAACGTACGCGCTTGACTGATAATGTCTTCGACCACACTTAAGGAAAGAACATGAAAAAAGAGTTGTTTATCTATAGCTTTGATTGGGAGCCTTCGCCAGAGGACAAGGTCGATAGTGAGGCGTATCAGGCTGAGCTATCGGAATGTAAAGCGGCTATTGGGAGAGCCGGAGGGGTATTTGAATGTGCTCAGAAAAAAGGCGACAATCATCAGCGGTTCGACTTGATGATTCCAATTGCTACCTCAGTGATCGGCGCCATCGCGGGAATCGTGGGGACTTGGATCAAGGGAGCGAAGGACCGTCGCATCAGTGTGACAGTGAAAAAGAATGAAATCTCGATTAAAGCTAACAATGCTCATCAGGTTGAAAATTTGCTCCGAGCTGCGGGAAGAGCTCAAAAAAATATGGCTTCCCCCAAGACTTCCAAGCGGGCCAGAGGACACTAGCCCCTGACCCTCACACCGCGTGACCTCCCCCGAAAAACCGTAGCGGCGAAGACTGGAGATTTCTGGCAAATTTGAAGCCCTGACGGGCGGGAGGTTTGCATGAAGAAATCGAGGTACACGGAAGAGCAGATTGCCTTCGCGTTGAAGCAGGCCGAACTGGGCACCACGGTTCCGGAAGTCTGCCGGAAGATGGGCATTTCGGAGGCCACCTTCTACAACTGGAAAAAGAAGTACGGCGGCCTTGGCGTGTCCGAGCTACGGCGTCTGAAGCAGTTGGAAGAGGAAAATGCCCGGCTCAAGCGCATGGTGGCCGACCTCAGCCTGGACAAGCAGATGCTGCAGGAGGTGGTGCAAAAAAGCTATGAAGCCAGCGCGCAAACGCGCGCTGGCTGACTTCTTGATCCAGGCTATCGCGTCAGCATCCGACGGGCGACGGCCGTGTTGCAATTGCGACAGGCCACGTATTTTTATCAGCCACACCCGCGTGACGATCGCGCCGAGCGCCAGCGCATTCGGGAAATCGCCGAGACCCCGATTCGGTATGGCGCAGAGCGCATTCACGTCCTGTTGCGACGCGAAGGCTGGTTCATCAATCACAAGAAGACGTATCGGATCTACTGCGAAGAAAAGCTGAATTTGCGGCGCAAGCGGCCACGCCGGCGTGTGGCCACAGCACACCGCATGGAGCGGCTCGAAATCTCCACTGCCAACACGTTCTGGAGCATGGATTCTGTGGCCGATCAGCTGTTCAACGGGCAGAAAATCCGCGCCTTAACTGTGGTCGATAATTTTAGTCGGGAGAGCGTGGCGATCAAGGTCGATTACGCTTTGAAGGCGGCCGATGTAGTCGCTACGATGAACCATCTGAAATCGCTTCGTGGCACACCCAAACGCATACAGGTCGATAACGGCAGCGAGTTCATCTCACACGCCTTGGATCACTGGGCGTATGAAAACGGCGTCGAACTGGATTTCAGCCGACCGGGCACGCCCACTGATAATGCCAAGGTCGAAGGCTTCAACGGGCGCTTTCGGCAGGAATGCCTGAACGCGCATTGGTTCTTGTCATTAGCCGACGCGCAAAGCAAATTCGACGACTGGCGCACGTACTATAACGAGGCTCGTCCCCACTCCTCATTGCAGTGGATGACGCCAGCCGAATTCGCCCGTCAGGCAAGGGAATCCGCCTCGCCTGACGACTCAACCAAGCCGGAAATCTTCACTTCCAACCAGGACTAATTCTGGGTCAGGGTCAATCTCAGGAACGCCTGTACATCACTCCTCTGCCAAGCCACTCAAATCCAGTGGCTTAGGATTTAACTGCGCATCCACGGCACGCTGCAAGGTTCCAGATTTTCTACGAAGCGCGTACGCTCGCATCACTGACAGCGGTGCAAATTCAAGCCCCTCTATTGGGGTATGATCAACAATAACCGGCGTATTGAAATTTACATTCTTCTCATCATCAAGTGGCAGCGCCCATTTTCCATCACAGTGCACTCTGACAATTTCACCGAGAAATCGCGCAAACGTAACCACAAGACTTAACACATAATCCTTATCCTTCCCAGCAGACAAAATATCAAACAATTTCTCCAACTTCGGCAAATCATCGAGTTGAACATCCAACTCGAGGCCATGCTCATTCGCCTTCTCAGATAACCAATCCAACTGATCATCCATATTCATCAGAAAATCGTCAAATCCATCTTCAGCTGCTTTCCTATCAAAAGCCATTTCACACTTCCCTTACGGAATTTTAGGACCAATATGCGCGTCTACACCCGCCTTCTCCAAAGCATCGAGATATGGCTTTGACGCGCCTTGCTCAAGGATGTGTTCAACCTGCCAGCCTTGCTTGACTAATTCGCCGTCCTTCTGAATTGCCAAGATGTTCTCCTTCGTCAAACTTACGGGACCTGTCTTCAGTTGTCCAGCATACATCTCGTCCGCCTTCAGAATATCAATCTGACGATTTGTAAGAGGTGTCTTGAGCGTTCCCTCAGAAGCATCCATCGCCTCACGATATGCCGATTCACGCGCAGCACCAAATTGGTAATTGCGCATATTCGTGTCATATTGCTTGCTCCAAGCCTCGTAGTCTTTCTTCCCACCTCTTGCTTTGTAACTTTCCCATCTTGATGCTTTATGTTCGGGCGTACCAGGCTTTAGCTTAGCCTTAGCAGGCTTCAATACTTTAGCGCCGTCCCCTGTCGCACCTCCGGCACCGACACCATCAGTTGCGCCCGCTGCCTTGCCAACGACAGTGGGAGCGTCAGCTGCCTTGGCCCCCTCTGCGATAGTCCCTTCAGTCTGAAGAGCTTTTCCAGTGGCCGAGGCAGTCTTACTCAGTTCAACTCCTTCAGCAGCACCCACCCTACCTAAGGCAGCTACCCCTCTAATCCCGCCCTTGACAATCCCAGCCCCACCAGCAGCAAGCGACGCGACCGTCACAATCTTGTCGCCACCGGCCTGGGCTGCGTTGCTCATCTTGAACTTTGGCAACTCTATCGAGCCGGCGCTCGCCTTGACCTCCTGTGCCCCTTGCATCAGCGCATCAGCGGACTGCGTCTGCCCAAACGCGCCTTGCATCATAGCGGCCTGCTCCATTTCACCTGCGGTTTGGAGCGTACTGCCTTTGATCAGTAGTTCACCAATATCGGACGGTATGTTCGCAATCCCTTTGACCGCTCCCTTTGTCGCCTCCCATGGGTGATCTGCAGCCTCACTAAGTTCGTGCTTAGTGTTGCCCCACCATTTGGCGAGCCAACCCTCCTCCTCCGGCGTTTCCGCCTTCACTGGCGGATTGGCTGACGAGGCAGGGGCGCTCGACATGGCCGCCTGACCGTACAGTCTACCGACGGTATTGCCCTTATCGCCCACGATACGCTCCCCGACTTATTTCTGGCTCATCTGCTCTCGGACTTTTGCCGGCGGATCGGGCGGAAATTTCGCGCCTTTCTCGATCATCAAGGCACGCAAGCTTTTGAAGGTTTGCAGCATCTCATGCCCCTCCGGGGTTGCGCCAGGCGCCGATTGAGCTTGAGCCTTGACGACAGGTTTGCCATTTTGATCGAGCGTCACTGCTGTTGTGCTCGCTACCTTGGCATCCGGATCAAGGTGGTCGATTTCCCATTGCACCGAGTAGGCTACACTGACGCCATTGGATGTATGCGCATTGACATCAGCCCCGTGCTGGACCAGAAAGATCGCAAGGCTGGGTTTCGACACATCGATTGCCTTGTCCAAGGCGGTGCTGCCGATCGAGTCACGCAGATTAACGTTGGCACCTCGCTCCACAAGCATCCGAACGTTTTCTGGGGCCTTCTCTCCCTCCAGTGCACGTTGCAGCAAGGTCGTGCCGTCGTCTTCCCGCAGATTCGGCGATAGCCCGCCGTTCAACATTGCTTCGAGTATCCGTGGATCTTTGTTCGTCAGCGCAACATACAAAGCGCTTCCCAAACCCTCCACGACTTGCTTGTCAGGCTGCGCGCCACGAGCAACCAGCTCTCGAATGGCATCGTAATTCTTCTGCAAAATTGCGTACCACAGTAACGTCATGTCATCCCGACCCGGCGCATTAACATTGAGTTTGGCCAGCGATGCATCCAGACGCCTGTCGTCGTGCGCCTCGATAGCCTTTGCCGCATCCAGGTAGGGCCCCTCGAAGAACTTGCTGGGAGAATTTGAGCTCATATTGCATCCAGTGATAGCGAACGCCAGCGCGACAGACAACGCACTAGCCATTTGACGCCACGACTCACGGCCAAACCACGTGAGACGTTGCAGAAATTCAGTTGCCGACGCCATTACATCAGTGATCGAGCGCACGAAAACGGGTTAGAGTCCATCAGCCAATTTCCTTTGCAATGGTTGCCTGATCTTCGGTCTTTTGCTGCTCGATTCCATCAATTACCTTGTCCATGCCATGCTTCGCAACCGAGCCGCCCTGGCCCGGTAAAACGTGGGGTTCCCCAACCGCAGTGGGCATAAGGCCGTGACTCTTTTCCTGGACCGCAGTCAAAACCTCTCCGTCGACACGGTACGCTTGAATGTCGGAGGCCACGGGTGTGCCGCCGTAGCGAGCGACCGTCGCGGGGTTCAGCCCGGCAGAGTTGAATGTCGTCGCCGAAATGCCGCTCGTCCGTGATGCAGCCGAGGCCATGCCACCGCCCAGCGAGTGGCCGACGATATCGACATCTGCGCCGCTCTTCGCCAGCGACTTCCCGATCGAGACTGCCCTCGAGTAGTACGCGGAATCCTTGTTCATGCCTTGCAAGATGTTGTTTTTCCAATCGGACCAACTCTTCTTGTCCGTACCCTGGAACACCACCTGCGGCTTGAAGTCATTGCCGAATACGGCCTTGTCCGGCTCGTAGACTTGCGCGCGAAAGTTTGTACCAGGAACGGAAAAATCGCTCGATTTGAGCTTGTACTGCGCAAGCTTTGCGGGATCATCGCTCACGTTATTCCAACCCTCCGGCGCACCCAGCTTAGGGTTGTAAACGTTTTGCGCCAGTTTGGCCTGCTCGACCACGGAATTATTCGTCTCGAAACGATTGGCCGCAGCCAACAATTTGTCGCGTTCGGCTCCGGGAGGCAACGACGCTGCCTTCTTGCGCGCTTCGGTGATCTGGATCTTGCGTGCTTGCCACCGGGCTGCTTTTGCATCCTTCCCGCTGTAGTTCCCGTTCATCCAGAACTGATCGGCATGACGCACGACCATCTTGCTCTCGACCCGAACGGACTTGCTGTGATCTATCGGCCAGCATTTGGCGCCGACGGTTCCGCTCTCCACGCCATGTGCAACGCCAGCGGCGTCGCCGATGGTGTCCGGGGCAAAACTCGAATCGAACCGAACAATCGGATTGCCATTCGCAAACACTGTCTTCGACGTCATCTGGCTATCGCCAAGACTAGCCGTGACTGGATACGGTACGGGTGGTGTACTGCTGCCCATCGGGGTCTTGCACACGTCCGGCATCATCGACACGATGGTCCACTGGCCATCCTTGCGGGCCATTACGTTGTCGGCCATGCTGCCTCCGGTTCGCTCGTCACGGCCGCAGACTCCATCCGCAGCAGAGGGGCATGTCGATCCAGTTCGAAACGCGCTTCGCACACTCGAACCGCAGGCTCCACTGGAAAAACAACTCGCCACGTCACCAACACACGCATGTCCTCGGTATCGATCAGGAGCGTATCGAGCTTCATCTCCACTGGCACGACAGCTCCGCTCGCGAAGCGAAGAGCAACGAACGCGCGATGTCCGGGAAGCCGAGCACGCACAAATCCCGCATGAGAGTCGCCCGGTTGCGCGAGGTTGGCAAGCTCGAAGGCCGGGCCTGGCGAAGGCCACGCAATCTGCTGGTCTACCGGCGCTGCATTCCAGTAGTGGAAATCATGGTCTGCGGGATGGTACGGCCATCGTGTCTTGTGCCATACCTCATCGTAAGTTCCTGCGAATGGCAGGCGCGGTGCCCACGCCCGCCCCACCACGCCGAGACCGGTTGGCGTCGTGGCATAGCCGGCCGCGACTTCCTGCATCTGTTGTGCATCGAGCGCAGAAGACGGATGTTCAACGATATCGAGGCTGGACACTGGGTTGCCCCATGCTTCGATCTGTGGCGCAGGCAATTCGGAAATCTTCGACATCGACCTCAGCGCCGACGACGCATTCGACGTAGCCAACACCGATTTATCGGCAGCCAGCTCGAGAAAGCGCTTCTCGATCCATCCGCAACCCAACGGATTGGTGAAGCAGACCTCGTTCAATTCGCGTTCAGCGCTCACGCCAGCGGCGCCCTCGACACATTTGACGCGGCTTGCTCCACCATAGGCATGCTCCCAGCGAACGGCGACAGCCGCCACCGGTTCTGGATCGCCGAGTTTCCACCCCCGCCAGCCTTTGACGAACGAGCGCGCCCCCGTTATCCGCAGCCCCTTGTCGACCACCATTTCGCCAGCATCGAAAACCCGCACGCGCGCCGGCCATGAGGCGGCTGGCGTGCCGTGCGGCGCATAGGCCGTTGCGCGAATCAATACATCGCATTTCGGTTTGAAAGGCGCAAGATCGCTCTCCCACTTCACGCTGCTCGTGCCAATCTCACCCTCGTATTCGTCGGCCATCGCCAATGGAACAGTTTCGGCGCCGCCAAGCAGCACGCAGCGGTGGGTATCGCCATCAGCGCCTTGCCGCGGCATCGGCTCGAGGCGGTATGCCGCCTTTAGCGCAACCACGTGAATCTCGTTGCCTGGCACGTCGACGGCGTTGAACGCCATGGCATGGAGTGGCGTAAGGTTCCGGAATTCCATCGTCGCGGCGCTCAGTTCAGATCAACCGTGTTGCCATCCACCTTCACCGCGCCGGAACCGAGAATGTCGATGTCGGTGCCACTGATCGTGACGTGACCACTGCTCTCAAGAACAATCGACGCCTTCCCGGTCCTGAGCTCGATCCGATCGCCAACGGTAAGCGTATAGGTCTTGCCCACCATCGTCGATTTCGACAAGCCGACCTCTTCGGCGCTAGCCAATCCGACTGCCGTATTTGTCGCACCCGCCACCGTTACGGTATAGGCGCCACCTACGGTAAGTGCCTTTGCCAGTCCGACCGTTTCCGTCGACGTCAGCGCGACCAGCAAGTTATCCATGCCCTCGATCGTCTCATTTCGATTGCCGCCGACGGTCAGTGTTTCGTTGCTTCCCACCTGCTCGGTACGGTCCACCCCGATCGTGATGGTTTCATTGTTGTCGACGGTCTCGGTTCGATCGTGGCCCACATGCACGGTCTCATCGTGATCGATATTCTTTGTGCGGTCGTTTCCGACCCAATGCGACTCGTCGTGCTCGACCTCGATACGCTGGTCCTTCTCCGCGTGCAGCCAAACCTCTTCCGCACCTTTTTTGTCTTCGAAACGGATCGCATTCGCAGTATTGACGTTACCTGTCTTGGTCGAGCGCGTCAGAATCCCGCTCTGCGTCGCGTTGGCCGGAAGCGCCCATGGCGGCATGTTCTGGGCGTTGTAGACGCGCGATGTGACGAGAGGGCGGTCCGGATTGCCGTCAAGAAAACTCACGACCACCTCGTCTCCAATCCGGGGGATTTGCACCATGCCGAATCCACTACCGGCCCACGGCTGACTCACCCGAACCCAGCACGAGCTGCCTTGATCGCGTTTGCCGAGACGATCCCAGTGGAACTGCACCTTCACACGGCCCAGACTATCCGTATAAATCTCTTCACCTTTCGGACCAACCACGATCGCCGTTTGCGGCCCAATGATCGTCGGACGTTCGCCTTCGACAGCGCGACGATAAGGAATCTTCTTGCGAATGCAGGTGAAGCTGCAGGAGTAGGTGGAACTGCCCTCACCCGGCTGATAGTTGTTCGCCCCGGTATGCGAAACGGTAAGCAACAAAAACTGCCGGTCTTCCGGCGTGGAACCCGCATGATCGTAGTGATCATCGAGCTCGAAGTAACGGCACGGCATCATCCTCCGGCAGGTGGTCACCCCGACGAACGTCTTGCTGTGCGCAGCGAGTGCCTCCGTCCGAAACCGCGTCAGTTCCTCACCTCGGTCGCTATCGGCGAAGCCATGTTCTCCGAGATAGTCGTAGATCTCGTAGGCCGGCACTTCGCCTTGATCGACTTCCGTTCCGGCCGATACGAATCTCCGCGCCTGAGGGATCTTGTAGTCGAACGTCTTCAGGCCCACCGTCCCGGGTGCAAGCTGACGCTGCGCTTGAAACGACGTGATGACAGCCAGGTCGTCGAGTGATTCGCCCTGGTTGTACTGCAGCGTCGGACTGCTTCCATCAATCGGCTTGGCCGTCACCGAGTTATCCGCAATGATCAGCTTATGGCCGTCCTTCGCATGCTCGAAGTAATAAAACAGGCCGTCCTCGCGCATCAGCCTCTCGACAAAGGCAAGATCAGTTTCGCGATACTGCGTGCAGTAGCTGCGGTTTTTCGTTCCCTTCGACAGCCGGAATTCGAACGACGCGAGCTTCCCGTACTCTCGAAACACGCTTGCGAGAATTTCCTCGGTGTTCTGTTCCTGGAAGATCCTGATGTCCTGCCGACGCGACAGCATCCAGAGCCACGGAAGAATTGTCGCGCTGTACATGGCGAAGCTGCCATCGGTATCGAGATGCGAAAACGCCGCAACGTAACCGTGGAAATACCGTTCTTCGGAACTGGCGATCGCATCGGTCAACTGCAAGGTAATTGTCACCGACTGACCGATCAGCTTCTTTAGCTCGATGTTCGTGTCTTGAGATGCGAGTCGTACCTGAATTTCGAAATTCTGAGACAACCCCTCGGTACAATGGAAATCTGCGAGCACCAGATCCGATCGACCACTCAACGGTGTTTTGATCGAGATCATGCGATTACTTTGGAGCTGGAAGAAGCTCGCAATGTCTGACATTTGCATATCTAGCCTCGGAATCTCTCAGCTGAGCGGCAGTTTTTTAACGGCGCGGCTATTCTAATATGTGCATCGCGTGTCATGTGCAGGAACCTGCCCCTACAAACCGGGACAAGCTTTCGCTTCGCATCAAGAATTGTAAAAAAATGGAACATTTGCTACCACATTACGAACGCGAAGTGGGATTGCTGTCGCGTCACTTGACAGAATTTGCTCAACGCTTTCCAAAGATTGCTGCACGTATTGGTCTCGCTGGTTCGCATGTCGACGATATGCATGTCGATCGGATGATACAAACATTCGCTTTGCTTTCAGCGCGCATTGACCAGAAGCTCGACGACGCCTATCCACAATTCGCCGAGGCACTCCTTGAGGGAATCTATCCGCAGTACTTGCGGACCATTCCGTCATGCGCGATCGCATCGTTCGACCCGTCGTCCATGTTCGGCCAACTCACCACGCCTCTGATCATTCCTCGCGGCACGATGCTCGACGCAAACGCGGCACCGTGCCGGTTTCGCACCGTCTATGACGTCACGCTAACGCCATTGCGTATCGAAGCGGCGGGTTATTCGCCTGCGGTGTTCGCGCCCGCAGCAGCGCGTATTCCGACCGATACGACTGGCATTATTTCGCTTACTTTTGCTAGCGAAGCAGCATCACAATCTTTCGACGCCACTATTCCGTTCGGCCCGATCCGAATACATCTTGCCGGAGGGAAGCAGTTGCTCCCTGCACTAACCGACGCACTATTACTCAACGCCTCGACCGCTTATTTTGAGATAGACGGGAACAGACGCTGGATCAAATTGCCCAGAATTCCGATTGAGGGAGTAGGCTTTGACAGCAATGAGAATTTATTACCTGACGAACCATCAACACCCTCCCAATATTTCCGATCCCTGATTGAATACTTTACATTCCCTGATAAGTTCGATTTTATCGACATTGATCTTGGGCTGATACGCCACGCAGCGCACAACACCGGATCGCGCTTGACACTGCATGTCGCAGTGCGAAATGTAGGTAGCGATTCCAACACGGCTCAAGTGTTGACGACGCTGGACACGCACGCGTTTCGACTATTCTGCACGCCCGTCGTCAATCTCTTCGAGCGTGCCGCTACGCCAATACAGCCAACGAGTCGTGACGCGTCGTATCCCATCGTCCCGATCCCGCTCGCGACTGGCGTCCCCTTGAGCGTCTACTCGATCAACGGCGTGTACTTGAAGAACAGCAACGAATCGGACGACGACGAAGCCGTCACCGAGCACGCAATGTCGAGGGAGCAATTATTGCCCTACCGTGCGCCCAACCATGCTCAGCGCTCAACGACACCCTACTGGATCGCCCATCGCGATCCTGAAGCTGGGCCGAACGCCGCGCTTGCTACCTGTTGGCTTAGCTTGCTCGATTTGGAAGGTCGACCGACGAATCCCTTGGATCCTCAGATTGATGTCAGCGTGATGGCAACCAACGGGGATATGCCTTCACGGATACCGATCGGCGCGCCGGACAGCGATCTGCTGTACGAGGGTTCCGCACTTGCATGCCCGATCACTCTGCTTTCCCAACCGACCTTGCCCTTGGCAATGCCACGTGAAGGCGCGTTATGGCGTGTCCTGTCGGCGCTCGCGTCCCATCCTCTTGATCTCTCGCGAGCGAGCCTTCCTGATTTAAAGGCGTTTCTCCATCTACACGCGCCGCGATCCAATGTAATCGCCCAGCGCTGCATTGACGCGATCACCGGAATCGACTGCCAGCCAGCCACGAAGTGGCTGTCGCTCGCTAGCGCATTCCCGTCGTTCGTTCGCGGCATCGAAATCCTGATGTCGATGACGGAGTCGTCTATGCGAGACGTCAGCTTGCATCGAGTTGCCACCGTCATGGACCCGCTTTTCAGTCGCTATGCTCCGTCAAACAGCTTCTCGCAGCTCATCGTCCTGTCTGCCGAAACTGGCGAAGAACTGCTGCGGTGCGCTCCCCGCCCGGGAACACGTCCACTGCTATGAGTCAGTGGACATAGCCTGCCAGTAGCCCAACCCCGCCACCGAAACCCATACCCCCTGCATTCAGCCCGGCATTGACGCCGACCATGACCAGCAGCGCCTTTGCATGTTGCATCACTTGTTCCAGCATGAACGGGTTGATCGCGACCTGGCTCAACGCGAGCGAGAGCAAGGCGGCATTGATTCCAAGCAACATCACCGATCCACTGCCACCGCCCAGAATGAGTTCGGCGCTACCGTCCAGATAAACGGCGCCACCTTGCAAATCGGACCGTTCGAGCTCATTGCCGGAAAAGGCCGACGTCATATAAACCCAGCCCGTGCTAGGAAAAGCCTCTGCCGATCCGCTACCGCTGATCGCCTTGCCACTGATCGAAAGTTTCGGCAGCCGAATCTTCGGGAGCTTGACGCCAGCACCCAAGCCGAGCCCCAGGCCGCCATACCAGAAACGTTGAACCGTCCCCGTGGGGTTCTTCAACAAGATTTCGCCGCCTGAACCTACAACGAATTCGACACTTGCACCGAATGTCGAACCCGTCTGGTATTCCCACTGACTACGTCGCAAGAAAGACATGGATGTGTGCCGGAAGATCAGAATCGAGGAAAGCTGAAGAAACCACCTACCACGGCCGCAGCCCCGAAAAATCCCAGAAATATTGAAACGGTCCAGATCGCCAAGAACCGATCCAGCGTCGCCGAAGTTCGCGGCGACGCCGCCAGGTAACGCACCTGCACGGCATCGCCCACTTTCATGCCAAACACAAGACCACCTTGGGCGTATGACACATGCTCGCCAGCGGAGGTCGTGAACGCAATTTCCGGATGACTGCCGCCGGCATTCAACGCCACCACTTTCCCGCTGGCAACGTCGGCTTCCTTCAGAAAGGAACGCGTATCGATAATCGTGTAGATCATGCCGGCGAGTAACAATAAGCCGATCAGGAAAAAAAACGCGGCTTTTAATGTATCGGTCGACTTCGTCATGTTTTTTGCCTCACGTCAACTGATGGCGAATAGAATCGCGGCCCGTCGAAAGACATTACAGACCGAGTTTATCGGATCGCACGACGACAGGCTTAACAAAGATCACCTAGCTCAACGCCGATTGGGGATCATACGGCTGCATCTTGAAGTGCGATCGACGCCAACGCGGGCTCTTTTCGTGATGGTTTTTTTCTCCGACCTCCCCCCTGACGCGCTCGAGTGCTCCCAATCGAACAAGACAGGCCCAACGATATGGCGATCATACAGTCGCTCGATCTCCACGAGTCGCTCCCTGCGTTTGCGTTGCCCCAAACTCTTGAACTCCCGCGGCGCGAGGCTTTACGCTTGATTGAGCGCCACTTGTGAATCAGGAGTTTTGAGGTACAGGAGTGGACTGCCCAGGGAATGCTAGACGCTGCCGGCCTATGATTGGACTGCCCAGGGAATGCTAGACGCTGCCGGCCTATGATTTGAGCATAGGAGGGCGTCATGAGTGCACAGAGATTTACCCCGGAATTCAAGCAGGAAGCGGTTCGGCAAATCACGGAACGGGGCTA
>NZ_JAAGPF010000170.1 GCF_017104645.1 Burkholderia sp. Ac-20379 | reverse complement strand
CGAGCCGGCCTGGAAGCCGGTGCTGATCGCCGCCGACGCGCGCTGGGGCGCGCCCGGCACCTGGCGGCTGCTCAAGCGCGCCGCCGCGCCGTGGACGCCCGACTATCTGCTGAACGGCGTCGACGCGCAGGTCGCGCCCGACGGCCACGTGAGCGCCGTGCCGCCGAGCAGCGCCGTGTATCGCGCGGCGTTCCTGCGCACCGTGTCGATCAGCGCGACCGTCACGCTGCTGTGCCTGCTGCTCGCCTACCCGGTGGCCTGGATGCTCGCGAACCTGCCGCCGAAACAGGGCAACCGGCTGATGCTGTTCGTGATCATCCCGTTCTGGACTTCGCTGCTGGTGCGCACCACCGCCTGGTACGTGCTGCTGCAGCCGGGCGGCGTGGTCAACAGCGTGCTGCTGTCGCTGCACGTGGTGCAGGCGCCGCTGCAGTTGATCTTCAACCGCGCCGGCGTGCTGATCGGCATGACGCATGTGCTGCTGCCCTACATGATCCTGGCGATCTATTCGGTCATGAAGAGCGTGCCGCCGATCTACCTGCGCGCGGCGCAATCGCTCGGCGCGCATCCGGTGGTGGCGTTCGTGCGCGTGTACATGCCGCAGACGCTGCCCGGCGTGGGCGCCGGCTGCTTCCTGGTGTTCGTGCTGGCGCTCGGCTACTACATCACGCCCGCGCTGCTCGGCGGCGCCGGCGACGAAATGATCAGCCAGCTGATCGCCTCGCAGACCAACGACCTGTTGAACTGGGGCCTGGCCGGCGCGCTGTCGGCCTACCTGGTGATCTTCACGGCCGTGTTCTATTTCATCTTCAACCGGCTGGTCGGCGTCGACCGGCTGCGCTTCGGTTGAGCGCCCACGGAGATCCCTCGTGCAACTGACGAACAGCATTCCGTCGGTCCGCCTCGCGAAGCTCGGCACGCGCCTGCATTGCGCGCTCGTGCTGGCGTTTCTCGTCGCGCCGATCCTCGTGATCATCCCGCTCTCGTTCAATTCGGGTTCCTACTTTTCGTACCCGATGGAGGGCTTCTCGCTGCGCTGGTACGCGCAGGCCTTCGGCAGCGCCGATTGGCAGCGCGCGTTCGCCAACAGCATCGGCATCGGCGCCGTCTCCACGCTGATCGCCACCAGCCTCGGCACGCTCGCCGCGCTCGGGCTGGCGCGCGAGAACTTCCCGCTGCGCGCGCTGATCATGCCGCTGCTGATCTCGCCGATGATCATCCCGATCGTGGTGGTGGCGGCCGGCTTCTACCTGATCTTCGCGCCGCTCGGCCTCGTCAATTCCTATACCGGCGTGGTGCTCGCGCACGCGGCGCTCGGCACGCCGTTCGTGGTGATCACGGTGACGGCCTCGCTGCTGTCGTTCGACCAGAGCCTGCTGCGCGCCGCGGCCGGGCTCGGCGCGCCGCCGTGGGTGACGTTCCGGCGCGTGACGCTGCCGCTGATCCTGCCCGCCGTGGCGACGGGCGGCGTGTTCGCGTTCGCCACCTCGTTCGACGAGGTGATCGTGATCCTGTTCATCGGCGGCCCCGATCAGCGCACCGTGCCGCGCCAGATGTGGAGCGGCATCCGCGACCAGATCGATCCGTCGATCCTGGCCGTGGCCACGGTGCTGATCGTGTTCGCGATCGCGCTGTTCTCGTCGATCAACTGGCTGCACGGGCGCGCGCGGGCTTCGGCGGCGGCTGCGGTGGAGTAACGCGGTTTCGGCGGCTTGCGCCTGTTCCGGCGGTTCCGGCGGTTCCGGCGGTTCCGGCGGTTTCGGCGGTTCCGGCGGTTTCGGCGGTTCCGGCGGTTTCGGCGGTTTCGGCGGTTTCGGCGGTTTCGGCGGTTTCGGCGGTTTCGGCGGTTTCGGCGGTTTCGGCGGTTTCGGCGGTTTCGGCGGTTTCGGCGGTTTCGGCGGTTTCGGCGGCTTAGGCCGCTTGGCCGCTTGCGCCTGTTCCAACCGCCTCGGGCAGGCCGCGCAACCGGCCGCTGTGGCAGACTGTCGGCCGTTTTCCACCGCGCGCGGCCCGAGACGCCGCCGACCTCCATGCCGACGCTGCCCGCCTGGCTCACCGCCGAACTCGCCCGCCGCCGCCTGACGCTCGACGCCGATCAATCGGCCGCCGCCGCGCAACTCGACGCGCTGCTCGCGGGCCGGCTGCCCGAGGCGACCATCGGCGCGTACTGCTACGGCCCGCCCGGACGCGGCAAGAGCCTGCTGGCCGCGCTGTTCCACGAGGCCTGGCCCGGCCCGCGCGTGCGCACCCACTTCCACGCGTTCCTGCGCGACGTGAACCGCCGGCTGGTGGCCGCGCCGCCGTCCGACGACAAGCTCGGCGACGTGCTCGCGCAGTGGCTCGGCGAAAGCCGGCTGCTGTGGTTCGACGAGTTCCACGTGCACGACATCGCCGACGCGCTGATCCTCGCCGCGCTGCTGCGCGTGGCGATCGCGCGGCGCGTGGTCCTGCTGTTCACGTCGAATCAGCCGCCCGCCGGGCTGCTGCCCGATCCCGAGTTCCATCACCGCTTCGAGCCGACCATCGCGCTGCTGAACGCGCACTGCCTGATGCTGCCGTTCGAGGGCGCGATCGATTACCGGCGCGTGCGCGAGCGCGCGATCGCACATGCGCCCGACGCGCCGGTTCCGGCCCACCGCGACGACGACACCGCCATCGCCGCGCTGTTCGCCCGCCACGGCGATGCGGTCGCCGCGCGCGACGCCGTGGTGCCGATCGCCACCCGCCCGCTCGCGGCCCGCGCGGCCGGCGCCCATACGCTGCTGTGCGGTTTCGACGCGCTCTGCGCGCAAGCCCGCTCGCATCTCGACTATCTCGATCTGGCCGCGCGCTACCGCGTGCTGATCCTCGACGCCGTCGCGCTCGACGCCGCCACGCCGCGCGCCGTGCTGCAACGCTTCGTCTGGCTGGTCGACATCGTCTACGACCATCAGGGCCTGCTGCTCTTCCTCCACGACGCCGATTTCGAGACGCGCACCGGCGCGCGGCCCGACGTGCACGGCGTCGAGCGGATGTGGTCACGCATCAGCGAGATGCGCGCCGCACGGGGCGTCTGACTCTGCCCCCATCTTCGTCGGGGCGTGCAAGATAAATCGCGGCCGCGATTGCATACGCCAAAAAGACTGTATATATTCACAGTACCCGATCACCCGACGAGGGCCTTCATGACGACGATGTCCGACCTGAGCCAAGCCAGCCAACCCGCCGCACGCCCCGATTCCGACTGGCTGGTCGACGATTACGAACTCGAGCAGATGGAAGCGCAGCGCATGCGCCATCGCGCCACCCAGGATCTGCAGCAGGTGCTCGTCGCGCTCGCGCGCCGCGCCTTCGGCCCGCGCCGCGGCAGCCCGTTCGGCGAGCTGCGCGGCCCGAGCTGGTCGATGCTGCTGGCCATCGAGGCGCGCGCGTTCAACGATCCGGGCCTGCGCGCCCGCCACGATCCGGCCGTGCTGGCCTCGCTGCCGCGGCTGGCCGCGCGGCGCGGCATCGAGGACGAACTCGACGCCGAAGCGAACCTGCGCAGCGACGACGACGACACCCCGTTCGTGATCGGCGTGGCCGCCGCGCTGCTCGGCGCGCACGAGGAAATGGCCGACTGAAGCGGCGCGGCCGGCCTGCCCTGCCAGGGCTTCGCACAGGCGGGTAGTGCCGATACCGGTATCTCCGGACGTCTGTTTGCGCGCCGCCGCGCGGCGTAGGATCGTCGGCGCGTCGATGCGACGCCACCGACACCCACGATACCGAGGCACCGCGATGAGCCGTCCCCCTTCCCCCGCCGCGCCGTCGTCCGCCGAAGACGGCCACGCGCACTGGCGCCGCAATCTCGCCGTCTGCGTATTCGGCTCGTTCACCACCATCGTCTCGATGACGCTGCTGCTGCCGTTCCTGCCGCTCTACGTCGAGCAGCTCGGCGTGCACGACCCGGCCGCGATCGTGCAATGGTCGGGCGTGGCCTACGGCGCGACGTTCTTCACAGCCGCGCTCACCGCGCCGCTGTGGGGCCGCCTCGCCGATCGCTACGGCCGCAAGCTGATGCTGATCCGCGCGAGCCTCGGCATGACCATCGTGATGTCGCTGATGGGCATCGCGCACGACGTCTGGCAGCTCGTGGCGCTGCGGCTCGCGGTGGGCCTGCTCGGCGGCTATGCGTCGGGCTCCACCGTGCTGGTCGCCACGCAAACGCCGAAGGCGCGCTGCGGCTGGGCGCTCGGCGTGCTGTCGTCGGGCATCATGGCCGGCAGCATCGCCGGCCCGCTGATCGGCGGCTGGCTGCCGTCGGTGATCGGCATCCGCGCCACGTTCCAGTGCTCGGGCGCGGCGATCGGCGTGGCGTTTCTCGCCACCGTGTTCCTGATCAAGCGCGACCGCCCCGCCGCGGCCGGCCGCGGCGCGGCCGACAAGCCGGGCTGGGCCGCGCTGCCCGACAAGCGGCCGGTGGCCGCGATGCTCGTCACGGGCGCACTGCTGATGCTGGCCAACATGTCGATCGAGCCGATCATCACCGTCTACGTCGCGCAACTGGTGCCCGCGCGGCAGGTCACGTTCGTGGCCGGCCTCGTGATGTCGGGCGCGGCGCTCGGCAGCATCCTGTCGGCTTCGCGGCTCGGCAAGCTGGCCGACCGCATCGGCCACTGGAACGTGATCGTCGGCTGCCTCGCGGCGTCGGCCGTGCTGCTGATTCCGCAGGCGTTCGTCACGCAGGGCTGGCAGCTCATCGCGCTGCGCTTCGCGATGGGCATCGCGCTCGGCGGCCTGCTGCCGTGCGTGGCCAGCGTGATCCGCCACAACGCGCCGCCGGCCGTGGCCGGCACCATGCTCGGCTATTCCACTTCGTCGCAATACGTCGGGCAGGTGGCCGGGCCGCTCGCGGGCGGCTACTTCGGCGGCCATTACGGCATGCGCTCGACGTTCTTCGCCACCGCCGCGATCATGGCGGCCGGCGCGATCGGCAACGCGCTGGTGCGCAAGCGCGTGGCGCATTCGGACGGCGGCGCGCGAGCGGCCGCCGATTGAGCATCGGGCGGGCGCTTGCCGCGTTGCCGCGCCGCTTCGCGGCGGCCCGTGTTCAGGACGCCGTCACGATCCGCAAGACGATCGCCCTGGCCGATTCGAGATGCGCGGCCGTCATCGCCCGCGCGCCGCGCGCATTGCGCTCGCGGCATGCCTGCAGGATCGCCGCGTGCTCGACCTGGAACGACGGCGTTTCGGCCAGCAGCGTGCTCTGCAACCGTTCGTAGCGTTCGACCTGGCCGCGCAGCGCGGCGATCGCCGCCAACTGGCGGCCGTTGCCGCACCCCGCATAGAGCAGCGCATGAAACTCGCGGTTCAGCTCCCCCTGCCGCTGCGCCGTCCCGGCCTCGCCCAGCAGCCGGTGCACGAGCTCGGCGCGCGCCAGCGCCTCGTCGTCGAGACGCTTGACGCTGCGAAAGATCGCATCGCCCTCGAGCAGCACGCGCAGGCCGTAAATCTCCTCGACGTCGTGCGCATCAAGCGTGCGCACCACCGCGCCGCGATTGCGGAAAATCGCCACCAGCCCTTCGTGTTCGAGCTGCTGCACGGCCTCGCGCAGCGGAATCCGGCTGATGCCGAAACGCTCGGCCAGATCGCGCTCGACCAGCCGCGCCCCGCTCGCCAGCTCGCCGCTGTTGATCAGTTCGCGCAGCGACGCCGCGATCACGTCGGCCGTCGAATCGAGTTTCGTTTCCATCCCGGCTCCAGGTTCAATTTGGAATAATGGTATACCAAATGGGATTCCGGTGACACAATGGCGACCGTTCGGACAACGCATTTCTTCAACCTGGCGGGAGAATTCGATGGCATACGGCAAGCACCATTACCGCGTGGCGGTGCAGTGGACAGGCAACCGCGGCAGCGGCACCTCGGGCTATCGCGACTACGGCCGCGATCACACGATCCGCTCGGGCGCGAAGCCCGAGATCGCGGGCTCGGCCGACGCGGCGTTTCTCGGCGACGCGGCGCGCTGGAACCCGGAAGACCTGCTGCTGGCGTCGGCCTCGGCCTGTCACAAGCTCTGGTATCTGCATCTGTGCGCGGATGCCGGCATTCGCGTGCTCGCCTACGAGGACGACGCCGAAGGGACGATGCTCGACAGCCCCGAACAGGGCCGCTTCACCGAAATCGTGCTGCGCCCGCGCGTGACGATCCGCGCCGGCGACGATGCCGAGCGCGCGCACGCGCTGCATCACGCGGCCCACGAGAAGTGCTACGTGGCGAACTCGGTCAATTTCCCGATCCGCTGCGAGGCGACGATCGCGGTGGCGGCTCAGTAAATACGGCACGGGCGCGCAGCGGTAGCGGCAAGCGAAGCGGCGCACCGCGCCCGCGCGCCTCGCGTGTCACAATCGCCGCTCCTTCCCTCCGCCTGCCTCCATGCTCCGTCCGCTCTCCTCGCTCGCCGCCCTGCTCGCGTTCTCCGCGCTTTCCACGGGCGTTCATGCCGACACGTCGTATTTCCACAAGACCCTGGAAGGCCATATCGGCGGCCGCTACGCGTTCACGATGGATCTCAAGAACCTCGACGGCACGCTGAGCGGCAATTACCACTACGCCGGCAAGCAGAACAATCTCTACCTGAACGGCAAGATCGACGCGGCGGGCAAGCTCACGCTCGACGAGACGCCATCCTCGGGCAAACGCTCCGGCACGTTCACCGGCACGCTGACCGGCGGCACGTTCGACGGCACCTGGACGTCCGCCGACGGCGCGCACCGCCTGCCGGTGGACGCGCATCAAACCGCCGAAGTCGTGATCGGCTCGAAGCGCGAGTTGCTGACGCAAGCTGTCGGCGCCTACCCGCTCGACACCGTCAGCGGCTCGGGCGGCGCCAACAGCATGTGGGATACCTGGCGTACGAAGGGCGGATGGACGTCGAACGTCTCGGGCATCGAGAACGCGCAGCGCGCGTTCAGCACCATCAAGCTGACGCCCGCGGAGCGCCGCCGTCTCGACAGCATGACGATCACCGTCGACGCCGCGCTCACCACGCGCCTGAACGTCGACGGCAAGACGGTGCTGTCGATTCCGTACCGCGACGCCGGCATGCAGTACGAGATCGGCAAGCCGCACGACGGCACGGCGGCCGACGACCTGAAGGGCCTGTCGCCCGCCACCACCGTGCGCGACGAGCATCTGTACCTGCTGGCCAGCGACCACCCCGGCTGGCTGCCCGCGTTGTCGGGCAGCTTCAACGCCTATACCGACGACGTCGCGCTCGCGACCGTGAACTACGACGTGGTCGGCAAAACGTTCCAGGTGTTCCTGCGCGACAGCCTGTGCTGCGGCGGCACGGCGTTCACGTTCGCCCGCCAACCGCACTGAGCGCAGCGCGGCGAGCGGCGCGGGCCGCTATCGGGCCGCCATCGCGCCGCCGCTCAATGCGCGCCGCGATGCGCCGCCGGCAGGCCCGGCGCGCCGCGCCCCGCTTCCGTCTCGACCGGCAATGCTTCGGGTTCCTCGACATAACGCCGATCCAGCACCGCGCGCGCCCGGTCCAGATCGAGCGCGCCTTCCCAGCGCGCCACCACCACCGTCGCCACGCCGTTGCCGATCAGGTTCGTCACGGCGCGCGCCTCGTTCAGGAAGCGGTCCACGCCCAGCAGCAACACCAGGCCCGTGACGGGAATCTGCCGCATCGTCGCGAGCGTGGCGGCCAGCGCCACGAAGCCCGCGCCGGCCACGCCGGCCGAGCCCTTCGAGGTCAGCAGCAGCACGCCGAGCACCAGCAGTTGATCGCCGAGCGACAGATGGATGTTCATCGCCTGCGCCACGAACAGCGCGGCCATGGTCAGGTAGATCGCCGTGCCGTCCGCGTTGAACGTGTAGCCGGTCGGCAGCACCATGCCCACCACCGGCCGCGCGCAGCCCATGCGCTCCATCTTCATCAGCATCTGCGGCAGCACCGCCTCGGTGGATGCCGTGCCGAGCGTGATCAGCAGCTCGTCCTTGATGTAGCGGAGATACTTCCAGAGCGACAGCCCGCACAGGCGCATCACGAGGCCGAGGCCCAGCGCGACGAACAGGATCGAGGTCAGATAGAGGCACAGCATCAGTTCGCCGAACGAGGCCAGCGTGCCGATGCCGTACTTGCCGATCGTGAACGCCATGCCGCCGAACGCGCCGATCGGCGCGGCCACCATCACGATCCGCACCACGCCGAACATTCCCTGCAGGAACATGTCGAGCATGTCGACCAGCGGCGCGGTGCGCGGCCCGAGCTTGGCCAGCGCGATCGCGAAGATCACCGAGAAGAAGATGATCGGCAGGATCTCGCCCTTGGCGAACGCGCCGACGATGCTGCCCGGCACGATGCTCATGAAGAACTCGAGCATGCCGTGCTGCTGCGCGGCGTGCGTGTAGGTGGCGATCGAGGCGGCGTCGAGCTGCGCCGGGTCGATGTTCATGCCCGCGCCGGGCTGCACGACGTTGACCACCACCAGCCCGATCAGCAAGGCGAACGTCGAGGCCACCTCGAAATAGAGCAGCGCCTTCGCGCCGACGCGCCCGGCCACGCGCAGGTCGCTCATGCGCGCGATGCCTACCACCACCGAGGCGAAGATGATCGGCGCGAGCGCCATGCGGATCAATTTGATGAACAGGTCGCCGAGCGGCTTCAACTGCGCGCCGGCATCGGGATAGAAGTGGCCCACGGCCACGCCGGCGACGATGCCGATCAGGACCTGGACGTACAAACGCGATAGCGACTTCCGGATTCTCGTTACGAGCATGGCTGTCTCCTGTGCATGCCGTCGTCTGACTGGAGCGGACGCTCGCGCGATGACGCCGTGCGCCGCGTGTCTTGTTGTCGTGTTGTTATCGTCGCGGGAGGCCGCCGCCGTGGCGGGCCTCTCGCGATGTGCCGCAGGGGTCGCCGCGGTGGCGGCCGGTGCTTATTCGGCCAGCTTGCGCATTTCGACGATCAGGTCGGCCTTGCCTTCGAAGCCGATGCCCGGCAGATCCGGCATCGTGATGTAGCCGTTGTCGACCTTGACGCCGTCGGGGAAGCCGCCGTACGGCTGGAACAGGTCCGGATACGATTCGTTGCCGCCGAGGCCGAGGCCGGCCGCGATGTTCAGCGACATCTGGTGGCCGCCGTGCGGAATGCAGCGCTTGGCCGACCAGCCGTGCTGATGGAGCATCTCCAGCGTGCGCAGGTATTCCACGAGGCCGTAGCTCAGCGCGCAATCGAATTGCAGCCAGTCGCGGTCGGCGCGCATGCCGCCGTAGCGGATCAGGTTGCGCGCGTCCTGCATCGAGAACAGATCCTCGCCGGTGGCCATCGGCTTGTCGTAGTAGTTGCGCAGCGTGGCCTGCAGCTCGAAATCGAGCGGGTCGCCCGGCTCCTCGTACCAGAACAGATCGTATTGCGACAGCGCCTTGGCGTATTGCACGGCGGTGTCGAGATCGAAGCGGCCGTTCGCGTCCACCGCCAGCTTCTGGCCGTCGCCGAGCACGCTGAGAATCGAATCGATGCGGCGCAGATCCTCGTCGAGCGACGCGCCGCCGATCTTCTTCTTGACCACCGTGTAGCCGCGGTCGAGGTAGCTGCGCATCTCGTCCTTGAGCTTGCCGTGATCCTGGCCCGGGTAGTAATAGCCGCCGGCCGCGTACACGAAGATCTTGCGATCGGGCTGGCCGTTGCCGTAGCGGTCGGCCAGCAACTGGAACAGCGGCTTGCCTTCGATCTTCGCCACCGCGTCCCACACGGCCATGTCGATCGTGCCGATCGCCACCGAGCGCTCGCCGTGGCCGCCCGGCTTTTCGTTCTGGAACATCGTGGCCCAGATCTTGTGCGGATCGAGGTTGTTGCCGGTGTCGTCGACGAGCGAGGCCGGATCGGCTTCGAGCAGGCGCGGAATGAAGCGCTCGCGCATCAGCGTGCCCTGGCCGTAGCGGCCGTTCGAATTGAAGCCGTAGCCGATCACCGGCTTGCCGTCGCGGATCACGTCGGTCACCACCGCCACCAGGCTCAGCGTCATCTTGCTGAAATCGATGTAGGCGTTACGGATGGGGGAGCTGATCGGGACGGTTTTTTCTCGGATTTCGACGATTTTCATGCGGATGTCTCCTGGCAGATACGAATGACGGACGACGCATCATAGCCTCGCCATCCCGCGCTAGAATTCACCCTGTTTCATTTCATAATTCACCAAAAGTGAAAACCGATTCCACCTCCGATTTCGCGTTCTTCGTGCAGCTCGCCAAGCTCAAGAGCCTGTCCGGCGCGGCCCGCTCGATGGGACTCACGCCGCCGGCGGCCACCAAGCGGCTCGGCATCATCGAGGAACGGCTCGGCGCGCGGCTCGTGAACCGCACCACGCGCAGCGTGAGCCTGACCCCGGAAGGCGAAACCTACGCGCGCTACGCGGCGCGCATTCTCGATCAGGTGCGCGAAATGGAGGATGCGATCGCCGGCACGCCGGCCGATCCGCACGGGCGGCTGCGCGTGAACGCCACGCTCGGCTTCGGGCGCACCACCATCGCGCCGCTCGTCTCGGAGTTCGCCAAGCGCTACCCGCACGTGGACGTGCAGTTCGTGGTGACGGATCGCCCCGTCGATCTGGTGGAAGGCGGCTTCGACATGGCGATCCGCTTCGGCGAACTGCCCGACAGCCGGCTGCGCGCGCGGCGGCTGATGAGCAACCGGCGCTTTCTGTGCGCGTCGCCGAAATACCTCGAGCGCTGCGGCACGCCGGCGCGCAAGGAGGATCTGGTCGCGCACCGCTGCATCATCCATACCCAGAACGACGATGCCTACGGCGTCTGGAAGTTCATCCAGGACGACCATCTCGAGGCGTTGAAGGTGAACGGCTCGCTGTCGAGCAACGACGGCGACATCGTGCTGCGCTGGGCGCTCGACGGGCACGGCATCCTGATCCGCTCGGAATGGGATCTGGCCAAGTATCTGCAAAGCGGGCGGCTGCAACTGGTGCTGCCCGAGCTCGTGCTGCCGTCGGCCGATCTCTACGTGTACTACCCGAGCCAGCGCAATGAAACCACTCGGGCGCGCGCGTTCATCGATTTCCTCGTCGAGCGGTTTCAGGCGCCGTTCGTGCCGATCGAGCTGGCGCAGACGCGCGCCGAGGCCAGGAAGCCGGCGCGCAAACGGAAATAGGCCGCACGCGCGGCCTATTCGGCTATTTCGACACCCCGGGATGCTTTGGGATGCTTACAGACCGTTCGGCGCGGTGCGGCCGTCGAGCACGGCCGCCACGTTGTCGAGCGCCGTGTAGCCCATCTGGTCGCGCGTCTCGATCGTGGCGCTGGCCATGTGCGGCGTCAGGAACACGTTGTCGAGCGTGGCGAAGCGCGCGTCGATGTTCGGCTCGTTGCGGTAGACGTCCAGCCCCGCGCCGAACAGGTGGCCCGAGGTGAGCGCCGCGTACAGCGCATCCTCGTCCACCAGCCCGCCGCGCGCCGCGTTGACGAACACCGCGCCCTTCGGCAGCAGCGCGAATTCGCGCGCCGTCATCAGCGGCGAGCCGCCGCCCGGCACGTGCAGCGTGAGCACGTCGCAATGCGGCAGCATCGCGTCGAGGCTCGGATAGAACCGCGCGCCCTCCTCCACGGCCGCGTCGGCCTGGCGCATGTCGGTGTAGGCGATCTTCATGCCGAAGCCGCGCGCGCGCTTCGCCACCGCGCGGCCGATCCGGCCGAAACCGGCCACGCCGAGCGTCTTGCCGTTCACGCGCAGGCCGAGCATGTCGGTCATGCCGAACGACTTGCCCCAGCCCTGCCGCACGATCCGTTCGTACTCCGACGCACGGCGGCACGCGGCCAGCACCAGCAGCATCGAGAAATCGGCCGTGCATTCGGTGAGCGCATCGGGCGCATTGGTCACGGCGATACCACGCGCGCGCGCCGCCGCCACATCCATGTGATCGACGCCCGCGCTCGCGTTGGCGATGATCTTCACGCTCGGCGGCAGCGCATCGATATGTTCCTTCTGCAGTCCTGACTTCTTGCCGATCAGCACGGCCGGCGTCTGGTACTTCGTGCAGAAATCCACGACCGAGGCGGCATCCATGTCGGATTCGGTCACGAAGGCGTTGAACTCGGCTGAGGCGCGGGCGGCCACGGCGGCGGGCACGCGGCGGGCCACCAGCAGCTTCGGGTTGGGTTGAGCGGACATGGTGTTTTCCTTTGGTCGAAATCCGGGCACAGCCTACGAGGCCGGTTCGGCGCAGGTCAATGTTGATTCTGTCGATCAACATCTGTGCAATGCGGCAGGCGCCGAACCGGTCATGGCGCGGCGCGGCCAACCCGGCAGCCTTGCGGGCCCGGCCCCAGGCTCAGGAAAACCCTGATGACGGCCCGCCCTGGCAAGCCGCAGCATGTTGATTGGAAGAATCAAGATTGCCGGTGCTTCGGGGCGGATGCAATTCTGTTCTCGTCCCTACCGACCATCGACGAGATCGCGACATGCAACCAGACACGCAAGGCGCCCCGCAAGGCACTCGTTTCGCCGCCGTCACCGGCGCCGGCTCCGGCATCGGCCAGGCCACCGCCGTGGCGCTGGCCCGCGCCGGCTTCACGGTCGCCCTGCTGGGCCGCCGCGCCGACGCCCTTCAGGAAACCGAAGCATTGATCGACGCGGCCGGCGGCCGGTCGCGCGCGTTCCCCACCGACGTGGCCAGCGAAGCCTCGGTCGACCGCAGCTTCGCCGCGATCGCCGCCGAATTCGGCCGCCTCGACGTGCTGTTCAACAATGCGGGCCGCAACGCGGGCGCCGTGCCGCTCGACGACTACACGCTCGAATTCTGGAACGACGTGCTGGCCACCAACCTGACGGGCGTGTTCCTGTGCGCCCGCGCCGCGTGGCGCGTGATGAAGCAACAGGATCCGCAGGGCGGCCGCATCATCAACAACGGCTCGATCTCGGCGCACTCGCCGCGCCCGAACACGATCGCCTACACGGCCACCAAGCACGCGGTGCTCGGCATCACCAAGTCGCTCGCGCTCGACGGCCGCCCGTACCGCATCGCCTGCAGCCAGATCGACATCGGCAACGCGGCCACCTCGCTGACCGAGCGCATGAACCAGGGCGTGCTGCAGGCCGACGGCCGCATGGCGCCGGAGCCGCGCCTCGACGTCGCGCACGTGGCCGACGCCGTGGTGCAGATGGCGAAGCTGCCGCTCGAAGCGAACATTCTGAACATGACGATCATGGCCAGCGCGATGCCGTTCGTCGGCCGCGGCTGAGCGGCCGCACCGAAGCCAAGCCTCACGGCCGGCCCCCTACACAACAAGATCCGGCCACGAACAGGAGACACGACATGAAGACAGCCGAGGACGCACCGGTGGCGATGCACGACTACGCCAGCCGCACCAGCGCCGCGAAACGCACCAAGGTCCGCTATTTCATCCTCTCGATGTTGCTGGTGGCCACCATCCTCAACTACGTCGACCGCTCCGCGCTCGGCATCGTCGCGCCGGCGCTCTCGAAGGATCTCGGCATGACGCGGATCCAGATGGGCGAGCTGTTCGCCGTGTTCGGCGCGGCCTATTCGTTCGCCCTGCTGCCGGCCGGGATCCTGGCCGACGTGCTCGGCTCGCGCGTGGCCTACGCGCTGTCGCTGCTCGGCTGGTCGCTCGCCACGCTCACGCAGGGCTTCTCGAATGGCTACCGGATGCTGCTCGGCTCGCGCCTCGCGATGGGCGCGCTCGAGGCGCCGGCGTTTCCGTCGAACGCGCGCGCCGTCACGCTGTGGTTCCCGGTGCAGGAGCGCGGCTTCGCCACCAGCGTCTACGTGATGGGCCAGTACATCGGCACGCCGCTGTTCGCGGGCCTGCTGCTCTGGATCTCGCAGGCCTTCGGCTGGCGCGCGGTGTTCTTCGTGACGGGCGGCTTCGGCATCCTGTTCAGCGGGATCTGGTATCTCGTCTATCGCGATCCGACCCGTCACGCCGCGGTCAACGCGGCCGAGCTGGAGCACATCAACGAAGGCCGGCCCGCCGCGCAGAAGCGCCGCGAGCGCTTCGACTGGCGGCTCGCGCTGAAGCTGCTGAGCTACCGCCAGATCCTCGCGATCTGCCTCGGCAAGTTCTGCAACAACTCGCTGCTGGTGTTCTTCACGACCTGGTTCATGACCTATCTCGTCGAGGCCCGCCACATGTCGATGATCAAGGTGGGGATCTTCCAGGCGCTGCCGTTCATCGGCGCGACGATCGGGATCCTGACGGCCGGCTTCCTGTCGGACTTCTTCATCCGCCGCGGCGTGTCGGTGTCCGCCGCCCGCAAGGCGCCGCTCGTGATCGGCACGTTTCTCGGCGCGTCGATCGCGCTGGTGAACTTCGTGCACTCGAACGAAGGGGTGATCGCCATCCTCACCGTGGCGTTCTTCGCGCAGGGCATCGGCTCGATGTCGTGGGCCGCCGTGTCGGAGATCGCGCCGAAGCAGTACGTGGGCCTGACCAGCAGCATCACGAGCCTCGCGGCCAATATCGCGGCCGTCACCACGCCGCTGATGATCGGCTATGTGACGCAGCACACCGGCAACTTCTTCTGGGCGCTGAACCTGATGGGCGCGATGTGCCTGCTCGGCACGCTGTCGTATTCGCTGCTGCTCGGCAAGCTCTCGCGCATCGAACTCTGATCCTCATTCCTTTCACGACCTGCTCCGCACCATGATCGAATTCAAGTGGGACCACCTCCAACTCGCGTCGACCGACGCCGAAGCCACCGCGGCCTGGTTCGCGCGCTGCCTGAGCGCCGAGATCGTGCGCCGCCCGGGCCGCGTCGACCTGCGCCTGGGCGACATCAACCTGTTCATCACCAAGCTTGCGCAGGCCGACGGCGGCGCGCAGGCCGGCCCCCGCGAGGGCATCGATCACTTCGGCGTCCGGGTCGACGATCTGGATGCGGCGTTCGCGCACCTGCAGGCCGAGGGCGCGGAGATCGTCGAGCCGATCAAGCAGATCCGCGCCGGCGTGCGCGGCTGCTTCGTGAAGGCGCCGGGGCAGATCGTGGTGGAGATTCTCGAACGCCGCCCGGCGGAAATGACATTCAACTGAGAGCGGTCTATAGTCGGGCGCATCGCCCCAGCCTCTGAACGCCGCCACCATGTCGAACTGGATCACTCTCGCCGAAGCGACCCGCCAACTCGGCGTGCGGGCGCAAACCGTCTACGCCTACGCGAGCCGCGGCAACATCGCCGTCATGCAGGATCCGCACGATCCGCGCCGCAGCCTGTACCGGGCCGAGGACGTGATCGCGCTGTGCCGCAAGAAGCAGGTGGGCCGCAAGCGCGCGGCGCTGGCGGCCGGCACGATCTTCGGCGCGGAGCCGTGCATCTACAGCGGGCTGACCACGTTCTCGCGCGGCCGGCCGTGGTACCGCGGCCGCGACTGCATCGCGCTGGCCGACAGCGCCACGCTGGAAGACGCCGCCGCGCTGCTGTGGAATTCGCCGACCGCCGTGTCGTTCGCGTTCGCCGACGCGGCGCTGCCCGACGGCGAGCGCGGCCGGCGCTGCGCGTTCACCACGCTGGCCGCGCTGGCCGCCAACGGGCATTCCACGCTGGGCCGCCTCGACAGCGA
>NZ_JAAGPF010000169.1 GCF_017104645.1 Burkholderia sp. Ac-20379 | reverse complement strand
CGGATCGCGCTGTGCGCGCGTGCGTTCGAGCCGCGCGCGCTGCATGGCGCGCACATGGCGGCCGTCGATTTCGCGGCACCCGGGCGGCGGCCCGGCATCGTCGGCAACAAAACGGTTCACGCCCACAACCGTCTGCGCGCCCGCGTCGATGCGCGCCTGCACGGCCTCCGCGCCCGCGCGAACGCGCCGCCGCACCCAGCCCGATTCGATCGCCGCCAGCATGCCGCCCTGCGCGTCGATCTCGCCGAGGATCTCGCGCACGCGCGCGGCGATGCCGGCCGTCAGCGATTCCATCAGATACGAGCCGGCCCACGGATCGGCCGTGTCGCACAGCCCCATCTCGTGCTGCAGGATGTGCTGCGTGTTGCGCGCCAGCCGCGCCGCGCCCGCCGACGGCAGCGCCAGCGCCTCGTCGTAGGCGTTGGTATGCAGCGATTGCGTGCCGCCGAACACGGCCGCCATCGCCGCCACGGTCACGCGCACGATGTTGTGGTCGGGCTCGCGCGCCGTCAGCGAGAAGCCCGAGGTCTGGCAATGCGTGCGCAGCGCGCGGGCGCGGGGCGAGCGCGCGCCGCAGGCGGCGGCCAGCTCGGCCCACAGCAGGCGCGCGGCGCGCAGCTTGGCGATCTCGGTGTAGAAATCGGTGCCCACGCCGAAGAAGAAGCTGAGCCGCGCGCACACCGCATCGGCGTCCAGCCCGGCCGCCGCGAGCCGCTCGACGTAGGTGCGCGCGTTGGCCAGCGTCAGCGCCAGTTCGAGCACCGGATCCGCGCCCGCTTCCTGGAAGTGATAGCCCGACACGGACAGCGCGTTGAAGCGCGGCACGTGCTCGGCCAGATGCGACACCACGTCGGCCACGATCCGCAGCGACGGCTCGGGCGCGTGAATCCACGTATGGCGGACCGGATATTCCTTGAGGATGTCGTTCTGGATCGTGCCCGTCAGTTGCGCGGGCGGCACGCCGCGCTCGCCGGCGGCCACGATGAACGCGGCCAGCACCGGCAGCACCGCGCCGTTCATCGTCATCGACACCGAAACGCGCTCGAGCGGGATGCCGTCGAACAGGCGCAGCATGTCGTCGGCGCTGTCGATCGCCACGCCGGCCAGCCCGACGTCGGCCGCCGCCTCGGGATGATCGGAATCGTAGCCGCGCTGGGTCGGCAGATCGAACGCGACCGACAAGCCGCCGGCCTGCCCGGCCACGGCCGCGCGAAACGCGAGGTTGGTTTCCGCGGCGTCGGCGTGGCCGGTGTACTGGCGGATCGTCCAGGGCCGCGCGGTGTACATGCCCGGATGCGGGCCGCGCACGAACGGCAGCTCGCCGGGCAATGCGTTGCCGTCGAGATGCGCGAGGCCGTCGAGATCGGCGCGCGTGTAGACCGCCTTCAGCGGCACGTCGCGCACGCGCGGGGCGGGCTGGCGCGGGTCGTCGTCGTTCATCGGGATTCCCAACATTTTTCGGTGATCACGTCGGCGATCTTCATGCCGTCGGCGCCGCGCACCACTTCGCTCCAGTGGCGCAGCCGCGTCGCGTCGAGCCGCTCGATGCGCGCGCGCACCGTCAGCGTGTCGCCCACGTCGAGGTTGCCGTGGAAATGCAGCGACCGCGACACCAGCGCGGGCGGCGTCGCGAAGCGGTGCCGCTGCCATTCGGCGCGATCGACGAACGCCTGGAAGCTCGCGAAATAGAGCAGATCCGCGCCGTTGAAATCGTTGTTCGGGCACGGCAGGAATTCGGTGCAGGCGAGCGGCTCGAACCTGGCCCGCTCGTCGCGCGCCCAGGCCGGCCAGGCTGCCGGATCGCCGTCGCGCAGGCCGCGCCCGCGCGCGACGAGTTCGGCCAGCGCCTCGGGCGCCGCCACGGTGGCGCCGGCCAGCCCGCCGATCCGCGCCCGCGCCACCGAACGGTTGTGGGCCGCCTCGCGCGTGACGAACGTCGACAGCATCCGCACCGAACCGAGCACCGCGCCGTCGCGCACGATGCGCTGCTCGCTTGCATGACGCACGGCCCCCACGCGGCGCAGGTCGAGATGGAGCTCGAAGCGGTCGTGCTCGTCGATCGCGCCCGGCGGCGGCAGGTTCACGCCCACCGCCACGAACGCCGCATAGGCGGGCCGCCCGCGCTCGTCGGTGAAATCGGGGGCGTCGTGCCCCGCGTGCGCGGCCAGCGCCTCCCAATGGCGGTGGCCGCATTCCTTGAGCAGCCAGTTCTCGGCCAGCCCGGTGAAGCCCAGGTGCGGCATGCCGGCCCGGTAGCGATGGACGGTCGTCGGCATCGTGTCGCGCCCGCGCCTCAGGCCGCCGCGTGTTCGGCCAGCGCCTCGGCGCCGGCCGTCGCGCGGATCCGCTCGACCAGGTATTCGGCGTCGCGCGCCACGCCCGAGAAGCGGCCCGAGCCCCAGGTATGCAGCCACGGCAGCCCGACGAAATACAGGCCCGGCACGCCGGTCACGCCGCGCTCGTGGGTGGGATAGCCGCGCCCGTTGAACACCGGCACGTCGATCCAGCCAAAATCGGGTGTGAAGCCGATGCACCAGACGATCGACGCGATGCCGCTGCCGTCCAGCGCGAGCGAGGCGCGCTCGGCGGCCGGGCGCCACACGGGTGCGTAGCGCTGGCCGGCCGGCGCGTCGATGCCCTGCTTGGCGATGAACGCGTCGATGCTGGCGTTGATGTTGTTGTAGGTGTCGTCGGCGCTGTCGAGGCAGGCGGCCAGATCGGTGGCGAAGCGCAACTCGCCGTCGCGGCAATCGTCGAGGCGGCCGTACAGTTCCATGCCTTCGGCGGCGAAGCGGCGCAGGTCGATGTCGCGCCCGCCGTCGCGGCCCGTCACGTAGTGATTGGTGTTGTCGCGCACGCCCTCGCGCAGCGGATGCTGCCCGACCGGCATCTCGTAGTAGCGCATGTCGGCGAGCCAATCCACCACGTCGCGGCCGCGATAGAAGCGCGCGCAGCGCGGCGCGTCGCCCACCGCCAGCGTCACGCGGCGGCCGGCCAGATGCAGATCCTCGGCGATCTGCGCGCCCGATTGCCCCGAGCCCACCACCAGCACGCCGCCTTCGGGCAGCGCCGCCGCGTTGCGATACGCGGACGACTGAATCTGCACGATGCCGGCCGGCAGCCGCTCGGCCATGCGCGGCACGATCGGCGTGTGATAGCCGCCCGAGGCCACCACCACCTGATCGGCCGTGAACGCGCCGCGCGAGGTGACCACGCCGTAGCGGCCGTCCGCGCCGCGCGTCACGCGCTGCACGGCCGTGTGTTCGAGCACCGGCGCATCGACGGCGGCGATGAAGCCGTCGAGGTAATCGACGATCTGATCCTTGGTCATGAAGCCGTGCGGATCGTCGCCGCGATACGGATACCCCGGCAGCGCGCATTGCCAGTTCGGCGTGACGAGACAGAACGCGTCCCAGCGCTGGCGGCGCCAGGTGTGCGTGACCGTCTCCTTCTCGAACACGAGATGCGCGATGCCGGCCGCCTTCAGGTAGTAGCTGACGGACAGGCCGGCCTGCCCGCCGCCGACGACGAGCACGGGATAGTGCGGGATCTCGCCCGAGGGCGAGGCGGACTGGGCAATCGAAGCGTTCGACATGATGGGATTCCTGAATGAAAACGGGCGCGGGAGGCCGGCAGGCGCGCCGGCGCGGTCGTTCATGGGCGTGGGTGCAGGCTCATTCGAGCGCGAGCACGGTGACGGCGGCGTCGGGCGCCGCGCCGAAGCGCTCGGCCAGCGATTCGATGCGCGCGAGCTCGTCCATCGCGGCCGAGCAGGCGAAGCCGAACTTGGCGCGCACGCGCTCGGACGCAATGCCGAGCGATTCGCGCGAGCGCGCCACGAAATCGTCGAGCGCGTAGCGCTGCCCCGGCGTGAAGTAATCGGCCACCACGGTGGACGGCGAATAGCAGCGGGTTTCGCTGTCGTCGGGCCAGCGGACCCGGAAGTGCATGACGGGCATGATCAGGATTCCTGTTCGGTCGTGAGGGGAACGGCTGACGCGGCGGCGCGCGCGTCGAGCCATTCGCGGTAGATCGCCGCGTGCGCGGCGGCGCTCGCGGCCCAACTGAAGCGCGCGAGCAGCGCCGGCACGGCTTCGCGAAAATCGGGCGCGCGGCGGCCGTCGAGCGCGTCGTGCAGCGCCTGCGCGATCGAATCGATTGAACCGGGATCGGCCCAGATCGCCGTGCGCGCGTCGAGATGCTCGGTGAACGGCGCGATGCGCGACACCGCCACCGGCTTGCCGCAGGCCAGCGCTTCGAGCACCACCAGCCCGAAGCCTTCGCGCAGCGACACCATCGACACCGCGTCGGCCGCATGCAGCAGCGCGACAAGCGCGGCGTCGTCGAGCGGGCCGGTGATCACCACCGCGCCGCCTGGGCCGACCGGCAACCCCAGTTCGGCCGCGCGAGCGAGAAAATCGCGCGTGTAGGCATCGTGATCGAGCAGGCTCGCGCCGCCGGCGATCGCGAGTTGCGCGTGCGGCTTCGCGCGCCGCAGTTGCGCGAACGCATCGAGTAGCGCGTGCGTGTTCTTGCGCGCCTCGATGCCGCCGATCGCGAGCACCGTCGCGCCGTTCGCCTGCAGGCCGAAGCGTTGCCGCACCGCTTCGATGGCGTCGGCCGACGCCTGCGCGAAGCGTTCGAGATCGACGCCGTTGGCCACCTGACGCGCGGCCACGCCGTGTTCGTCCCGCATGCGCGAGGCCCAGTCCGCGCTCACGCACAGCACGCGGTCGGCATCGCGCCAGGCGCGGCGCTGCCACGCAGCGAGGCGCGGGTTCGCGAACGTGTCGAGGTGATGCACGGTACGCACGAAGCCGGCAATTGCGCCTTCGGCCTTCCACTCCGCCAGCGCGTTGCCGCTGATGCTGTCCTGCGCGTGGAGCACGTCGAAGCGGGCCCGCACGGCGCGGTCGAAAGCCCCGCGAATCGCGGCGATGCGCGTCTCGACCATGCCGACGGTGTCGCGCGGCGCGGCCCCGGTGCGCGCGAGCACGACGCGGTAGCCGTCCAGATCGAAGCAGTCACCCAACGCGCCGCCGCCGTCGCGAAACAGCCGCTCGCCGGGCGCGGCCGGCGCCACCACCGTCACGTCGTGCCCGGCCCGGCCGAGCGAGCGCGCCAGTTCCAGCGTGTGCACCACCCCGCCGCGCGGGTTGACCGAGTGCGTGAACAGCGCGATTCGCAGCGGCGCGGCGTTCATCGCGCGGCTCCCGGCGCGGCGCCGATGAACGGCGTTTCGCGCAAATCCCACAGCCGCGCGGCCTCGCCGCCTTCGGTCAGCACCACCTCGCGCGTCGCGTCCACCGTGCCGACCGCCGCGCAGGCCAGCCCGCGCGCCGCGAAGCGCGCGATCACGGCATCGGCCTGCGCCGCGCGCACCGACATCAGGAATCCGAAGCTCGGAAACGCGCCAAGCCAGCGGTCGACATCCACGCCATCCGGGCGCGGAATCGCATCGAGATCGATGCGCGCGCCCACCTGCGACGCTTCGAGCAGCATCAGCGCGGTGCCGATCGCGCCGGCCATGCTGATGTCCTTGGCCGCGTCGCACAGGCCGTCCTCGGCCAGCGCGGGCAGCAGCTCGAGATCGGCGCGCAGCCGCTGCGGCGGCGCACCCACCGAGGCGTTCCAGAACGGATACGGATCCTCGAAGCGGCCGCGCAGATCCACGGCCATCAGCAGCCGGTCGCCCGGCCGTGCCGCGAAGCTCGACAGCAGCCGGCGGGCGCGCCCGAGGATCGCCACGGCCAGTTGCGCGCCGCCGGCCCGCGCATTGCTGTGGCCGCCGACGATCGGCACGCCGTAGGCGGCCGAGGCCGCCGCCATGCCGTCGAGCACCGCGCGCGCGGCATCGAGGCCGTCGCTCCACAACGCGTCCACCACGGCGATCGGCCGGCCGCCCATCGCGTAGATGTCGCTGATGTTGACCATCACGCCGCTGTAACCGGCGAACCACGGCATCGCCTCGACGAAATCGGCCACCAGGCCCTCGATCGCGAACAGCAGGTAGCCCTCGCCGTCGGCGATCGCGGCGCAGTCGTCGCCCACGGCCACGGCTTGCGCCAAATCGGCCGCGCCGTTCGGCAATGCGCGCGCAAGCGCGCCCACCACGCCGGCGATGTCCGTCTTGTGCGCGAAGCCGCGGCTCGCGCGCAGCGTTTCGATTCGTTGCGCGAGACTCATCGTCCGCCTCCGGCCGGCAGCACGAAGCCGGTGTACGGCGTGACGCACGGCGGATAGTGCGCGAGATCGGCCAGCATCCGGTGATGCAGGCGGCCGTGCAGCATCTCCTCGCCGAGCGAATCCCAATGCAGGCGGCGGAACAGCGGCACGTTCTGCGCCTGCACGTGTGCGTGAAATTCGCGGCAGCCGAGCGCGTGGGCGCTGCGCACCGCGAGCAGGATCAGCGTGGAGCCGATCCGGCCGTGCGTGCGGAACGCCGCGTGCACCGCGAGCCGCGAGCCGAGCCACACGCCCGGCGCGGTTTCGTGGATCCGCACCGTGCCCACCACCTGATCGGGCAGCCCGGCGCAGCCGCTGACGGCCACCAGCAATTGCGCGCGCGCATCGATCTCGTCGCGGTCGTCGCCGACGAACACGCCCTGCTCGACGCAGAACACCGCGCGACGCAACCGGTAGGCTTCCTGAACTTCCCACGGCAGCGCGGCCCACTTGATCCGGAATTCGGCGGGCCGGTAGGCGAGCGCCGCGCCGCTGTCCCACATCGCTTCGCAATCCATGTCAGGCCTCGTAGGTGGACAGCGACGAGCACGCGCCGCACTTGCCGCAACCGGCCTTGATGTCGGCCGAACGCAGCCCCGCGTCGCGCAGCATCGCGCCGAGCGGCGCGAGCACCGAGCGCATGAAATCGGGCGTGGGCGCGGGATGGCTTTCGAGCGGCGTGCCGCTGATCGGCACGAACGGCACCACGAACGGATAGACGCCGCGCGCGACCAGATCGGCCGACATCGCGAGGATCGCCTCGGGCGTGTCGCCGAGCCCGGCCAGGATGTAGGTGCTGACCTGCCCGCGCCCGAACACGGCCACCGCCGCATCGAACGCGTCGAGGTAGCGCGCGATCGGCACGCTGGCCTTGCCCGGCATGATCCGCTCGCGCACCGCCGGCGTGACCGCCTCCAGGTGCATGCCGAGCGTGTCGATGCCGCTCGCCTTCATGCGCGCGAACCAGGCGTCGTCGTCGGGCGGCTCGCACTGGCCCTGGATCGGCAGATCGACGGCCGCCTTGATCGCGAACGCGCTGTCGCACAGCAGGCTCGCGCCGCGGTCGCTGGTGGCCGGCGTGCCGGTGGTCAGCACCATGTGCTTGACGCCGTCGAGCAGCACCGCCGCGCGCGCCACCTCGGCCAGTTGCTCGGGCGTCTTGCGCGCGATGGTGCGGCCCGCCGCGAGCGACTGGCCGATCGAGCAGAACTGGCACATCTTGCGGCGGCTTTCGTAGCGGATGCAGGTTTGCAGCACCGTGGTGGCGAGCACGTCCGCGCCGTGCAGCGTGGCGATCTGCGAATACGGCACGCCGTCGAGCGTCTGCAGCGCGTAGAAGCGCGGGTTGGCCGGGAAGCGGATCTCGGCGATCGGGATCGCGCCGCGCGTCAGCGTGCTCGCGCCCAGCGCGTCGGGCGCGCCGGCCACGAACGGCGAATCCCACGCGGTGCTGGTGTGCACCGGCACCATCACGGTCACGCCGTCCACCGTGACGGCCTTGTGGTCGGACGGCCCCGCGCCGCCGCGGCGGCTCGCGGCGCCCGCCTTCGGATCGACGAGCCGCAGCCCGACCGACTGCAGTTCAGTGATCAGTTGCCGGCTCTGCGCCGACGGCTTCGCGATGGCGTTCATCGATCGCTCCTTCGAAAGCGGGGAATGGGGAAGCGACGGCGCCCGGCGCCATCGGTGCGACCGGCACGGCGGGCCGGTCGTTGATCGCAAGGCTCAGCAATTCGGGGCGCGCGTAGTGGCCTACCGAATCCATCATCCGCTTGCGCTTGGTGATCAGCGCCATGTCGAGATCGGCGATCACCAGGCCTTCGCCCTCGCGCAGCGGCGGGGCCAGGTGCTGCCCCTCGGGCGAGACGATCGCCGTGTGGCAGCCGCCGCGCAGCGCCTTCTGCAACTGCGGATCGGGCGTGATCGATTCGATCTGCGCCTCGGTCAGCCAGCCGGTGGCGTTGACGACGAAACACCCCGATTCGAGCGCGTGATGCCGGATCGTCACGTCCATCTGCTCGGCGAAGATCGGGCCGACCAGCGAGCCGGGAAACTGCGCGCAATGGATTTCCTCGTGCTGCGTCATCAGCGCATAGCGCGCGAGCGGGTTGTAGTGCTCCCAGCAGGCCAGCGCGCCCACCCGGCCAACGGCCGTGTGCGCGACCTTGAGGCCGGCGGCGTCGCCCTGCCCCCAGATCATCCGCTCGTGATACGTGGGCGTGAGCTTGCGGCGCTTGACGAGCAGTTGCCCGTCCGCGTCGAACACGAGCTGGGTGTTGTAGAGGCTGCCGTGATCGCGCTCGTTGACGCCGAGCACCACCACCATGCGATGCAGCCGCGCGCGCTCGGCCACCGCCTGCGTGACCGGCCCCGGCACCGCCACGGCATCCTCGTAGAGCCGCATGTGATCGGCGCCCGCCGCCACCGGCGGCCTGACGAACGAGAAGTACGGGTAATACGGCACGAACGTTTCCGGGAACACGATCAACTGCACGCCCTCGCGGGCGGCATCGTCGATCGTGCTGCAAACCTTCTCGAGCGTTCCGGCGGCCCGTTCCAGATCGGGCGAGATCTGGGCGGCGGCGGCGCGAACGATGCGCTTGTGGCTCATGGCGAACTCCGCGCGGCCGTCAGACGGTCCAGGTGTGGATGATCAGTGCGTCTTCCTTGCGATGCAGCAGCTGGATGTCGAGCACGTCGAGCGGATTGATCGGGCGGATGCCTTCGATCAGCGAGGCTTCGCCGTGGCCGTACAGCGCCTGCAACGCGAAACGGCACGCGTACACCTTGCCGCCTTCCTCCATGAACTTCACGAGCTGCTTGTTGAAGTTCAGATGGCCGGGGAACGCTTCGTCGCCGAGCGTGGGGAAGCCGCGTTGCAGGCCGAGCGTCACGCCGGGGCCGTACAGCAGCACCGAGGTTTCGAAACCCTTGCGTTGCAGGCGCGTGGCCTGCAGCAGGTTCACGAAACCGATCGAGCCCTCGAACGCCACGGTATGGAACGTGACGAGCGCCTTCTCGCCCGGCTCCGCCTTGACGTCCTCGAATACCTTTTCCTCGTAGTCGACCAGTACGTCGCCCTTCTGGTGCAGCGGGTGATTGACGGCAGGCATCGTGTTCTCCAAATATCGGTGAGTGATCGGAAACGCCGGGGCAGGCTTGCCCGGGCACCGTTCCTCACGCATGGGCCATGCCGTGCCGGCGCGCGGCGATGCGATCACTGTCCAATCATCGAGAACGCGGCACTTCGAAACGGTGGGCGATTCGCCGTGCCAGCCGCGCCGGCAACGCATTCAGGGCGCGCCGCGGCCGCGCATCGCGCACCGCGCTGGCGCAGCGCCGTGCGCGCCGGCTGTGCGCCCATGCATCAAAACGATACGTCGCGCGATCAATGCAATCGCTTTTCGATTCGGTATCCGATCGATTTTTTTTCGCGCCGATTCGCGTGTTAACGTGAATTGCATCGACGCCCGGAAACATCACGATGGATCACTCGCTCGCCCACTGGTCGAAGCGGCTCGCCGAGAGCCGCAAGCCGGCCTACCTGCTGATTCCCGACCTGATCGAGGAGGACGTGGCGGTCGGCCGGCTCAAGCCGCGCGACCGCATGCCGGGCCTGCGCGAGCTGGCCGACGCGCTGCAACTGAACTACACGACGGTGGCGCGCGCCTATGCCGAGGCGCGCAAGCGCGGGTTGATCGACAGCCGCGCGGGCAGCGGCACGTTCGTGCGCGGGCCGACGCAAACCCTGCCGCTGTCGGGCGGCAGCAGCGTGGAGATGTCGATGAACATGCCGCCCGAGCCGCCCGCGATGGCAGCGCGCCTGACCGATTCGGCCGCCGCGCTGCACGCCGCCGCCGATCCATACCAGTTGCTGCGCTATCAGGATTTCGGCGGCGCGCCGGCCGATCGCGCGGCCGGCCGCGCGTGGCTCGGGCGGCGGCTGCCGGGCTGCAACGGCGAGGCCGTGCTGGTGTGCCCCGGCATTCACAGCGCGCTGGTGGCGCTGGTGTCGCTGCTGGCGCGGCCCGGCGACACGCTCGCGCTCGACGTGCTCGCCTACCCCGGCATCAAGGCGATCGCCTCGCAGCTCGGCGTGCGCCTGCAGGCGCTGCCGCGCGACGAGGACGGCCCGCTGCCGCACGCATTCGAATCGCTGTGCAAGACCCACAAGCCCGCCGCGTTCTACTGCAACCCCACGCTGCAGAACCCGAGCACGCTGACGATTCCGTTCCGCCGTCGCGAAGCGCTGGCCGACGTGGCGCTGCGCTACAACGTGCCGATCGTCGAGGACGACGCCTACGCGATGCTGCCCCAGAACGCGCCGCCGCCGCTCGCGCTGCTCGCGCCCGAGCTGACCTACTACGTGACGGGGATGTCGAAGAATTTCGGCGCCGGGCTGCGGATCGCCTACCTGCTCGCGCCGTCGGCGCGGCAGGCGCAGCGCATCGCCGGCGCGCTGCGCGCCACCACCGTGATGCCGAGCCCGTACACGATGCTGCTGGCCACGCAGTGGGTCAACGACGGCACCGCCGCGGCGATGCTCGACGCGATCCGCGCCGAGGGCCGCACGCGCCTCGCGATCGCCGCGCAGGTGCTGCACGACTGGCCGTTCGACGCGCATCCGGACGGTTTTCACCTGTGGCTGCCGATCCCGCCCGACTGCCACCGCTCCGCGCCCGATCTCGCGCAGCAACTGCGCAACCGCGGCGTGGCGGCCGTGGCCGGCGCGGCGTTCTCCACCGACGGCAATCCGCCCAACGCGCTGCGGCTCTGCCTCGGCGGCCCGCAAACGCCCGACGATTGCCGCGAGGCGCTGCGGCTGGTGGCCGACGCGCTCGGCGATCCGCACCATCTGGCGGCGCCGGCGATCTGAAGGCGCCCCAACGAAAACGGCGCACCGCCCCGTGAGGAGCAGTGCGCCGTTTTTCGCAGGTCGCCGGGCGGGCGCGTCAGTCTTTCGCGAGCGCGCGTTCGATCGAGATGTGGGTCGGCATCATGTTGACGTTGGCGTTGTGGATCACCCACAGCGACAGGCCGACGATCACGGCGATCAGGAACCCCGTGCAGATGAAGATGCCGGTGTTGGCGCGCTGGCTGCGCGCCGTGCCGATGTGCAGGAAGTAGAACAGCTGCACGATCAGTTGCGCGACGCAGGCGATCGTGATCGCGGCCAGGCCGTACTGGCGCGGCACGATATGCGTCATCACCACGCCGAACGACACGAAGGTCAGCAGTACCGACAACACCATGCCGATGCCATAGCCCTTCAGCGAGCCGTGCGCGGCGTCGTGGCCGTCATGGGCGGCGTGACCGGTATGCGAATGCAGGCTGGGCTTCATACGAACTCCCGAAGATAGACAAAGGTGAACACGCAGATCCAGACCAGATCCAGGAAGTGCCAGAACATGCTGAGGCAGGCCAGGCGGCGCTGCACCATGCCGTTCAGGCCGAACTTCCAGACCTGATGCATCATCACCGCGATCCAGATCAGGCCGCAGGTCACGTGCAGCCCGTGGGTGCCGACCAGGCCGAAATACGCGGACAGGAACGCGCTGGTTTGCGGGCCGGCGCCGTCGGCCACCAGCTTCGCGAACTCGTGCACTTCCATGCCGATGAAGCCCGCGCCGAACACGAACGTGATCGCCAGCCACGCGATCACCGGGCCGCGCCGGCCGCCCTTCATCGCCAGCATCGCGAGGCCGAACGTGAAGCTGCTGACCAGCAGCAGCATGGTTTCGCCGAGCACGTAGTCGAGCTCGAACAGGCTCTGCCCCGTGGGGCCGCCGGCCGTGGCGTTGGCGAGCACCCCGAACGTCGCGAACAGCGTCGCGAAGATCAGGCAGTCGCTCATCAGGTAGATCCAGAAGCCGATGGCGGTCTTGCTGCCGTCGTCGTGGTGGCCATCGTCGTGGCCGTGGTCAAGCGTATGGGCGCGCATCAGGCCACCTCGGTTTCATTGAGCGGCACGGGGGCGTGACGCTTCAGTTGCGCGAAACGCGCGTTCTCGATCCGCTCGACTTCGGCGGCCGTCACGTAGTAATCCGTATCGGTGTCGTAGCTGCGCGCGAGGAACGTGCCGACCATGCCGATCAGGCCCAGCACCACGAACGGCCACATGTGCCACACGAACGCGAAGCCGAACACGGCGCTGAACGCGGCGATGATCACGCCCGCGCCGGTATTGCGCGGCATGTGAATATCTTCGTACTGCTTCGGTTGCCGATACGCGCGGCCCGATTGCTTGTCGTCCCAGTGCTGCTCCACCGAGGTGATGGTCGGCACGATCGCGAAGTTGTAGAACGGCGCGGGCGACGAGGTCGACCATTCGAGGCTGCGGCCGTCCCACGGGTCGCCCGTCGCGTCGCGCAGCGCGTCGCGGCGGCGGATGCTCACGGTGATCTGCACCAGCATCGCCAGGATGCCGAGGCCGACGAACACCGCGCCCACCAGCGCGATCACGAGCCACGGGTGCCATGACGGCACGGAATAGTGGTTCATGCGGCGCGTCATGCCCTCGAAGCCGAGCACGTAGAGCGGCGTGAACGCGAGCCAATAACCGATCAGCCAGCACCAGAACGACACCTTGCCCCAGAACTCGTCGAGCGTGAAGCCGAACACCTTCGGGAACCAGAAGCTCACGCCGGCCAGGCAGCCGAACACCACGCCGCCGATGATCACGTTATGGAAGTGCGCCACCAGGAACAGGCTGTTGTGCAGCACGAAATCCGCGCCCGGCACGGCGAGCAGCACGCCCGTCATGCCGCCCACGGCGAACGTGATCATGAAGCCGATCGTCCACAGCGTCGCGCTGTGATAGCGGATGCGGCCGCGGTACATCGTGAACAGCCAGTTGAACAGCTTCACGCCGGTCGGGATCGAGATGATGGTCGTCATGATCCCGAAGAACGCGTTGACGTTCGCGCCCGAGCCCATCGTGAAGAAGTGGTGCAGCCACACGAAGAACGACAGCACGCCGATCGAGGCCGTGGCGTACACCATCGACTTGTAGCCGAACAGCGGCTTGCCCGAGAACGTCGCGATGATCTCCGAGAACGCGCCGAACGCCGGCAGGATCAGGATGTACACCTCGGGGTGGCCCCAGACCCAGATCAGGTTGATGTACATCATCGCGTTGCCGCCGAGCTCGTTCGTGAAGAAGTGCATGCCGAGATAGCGGTCGGCCGTCAGCAGCGCGAGCGTGCCCGTCAGCACCGGGAACACGGCGACGATCAGGATGTTGGTGATCAGCGCGGTCCACACGAACACCGGCATCTGCATGAGCTTCTGCGTCGGCGCGCGCATGCGCAGGATCGTCACGATGAAGTTGATGCCGGTGAGCGTGGTGCCGAGGCCCGAGATTTGCAACGACCAGATGTAGTAATCCACCCCGACGGTTGGGCTGTAGCCCAGCTCCGAGAGCGGCGGATACGCCACCCAGCCGGTGGCCGCGAAATCGCCGACGAACATCGAGATCATCACCAGCCCCGCGCCCACCACCGCGAACCAGAAGCTCAGCGAGTTCAGGAACGGATAGGCCACGTCGCGCGCGCCGATCTGCAGCGGCACCACCACGTTCATCAGGCCGATGATCAGCGGCGTCGCCACGAAGAAGATCATGATCACGCCGTGCGCCGTGAAGATCTGGTCGTAGTGGTGCGGCGGCAGGTAGCCGGCCGCGTCGTTGTTCGCGATGGCTTGCTGCGCGCGCATCATGATCGCGTCCGCGAAGCCGCGCAGCAGCATCACGATCGCCATCGCGATATACATCACGCCGATCTTCTTGTGATCGACCGAGGTGAACCATTCGCGCCACAAGTACGTCCACTTGCCCGCGTAGGTGATCGCGCCGAGCAGCGCCGCGCCGAGCACGAGCACCACCGCGAGCGTGCCCATGATGATGGGTTCGTGCCAGGGTATGGCATCGAGAGTGAGCTTTCCAAACATGATGATTACCGGGTAGCCAGAAGGGGCGAGCTCGCGCCGCCGGGAGAAAGGGAAATCGAGGCCGCGTCGGCCGACTTGACGGTGGCCGCCACCACGCCCGGCGCCGCCGCCGTGCAGCTCGGGTTCGCCGAGCCGGCACGCATCGCGGTGGCGACGATGTTGTCGAACAGGTCGGGCACCACGCTCGCGTACAGCGTCGGGGCGTTCTTCTCGCTCGGTTGCGCGAGCCGCGCGTAGGCGGCGGCGTCGAGCGAGACGGCCGACTGGCGGGCGCGCGCCACCCAGGCGTCGAACTCGCCGCGGCTGGTCGCGTGGGTCTTGAAGTGCATGTCCGAGAAGCCGGGGCCGCTGAACGCCGCCGACTGGCCCAGATACGTGCCGGCTTCGTCGGCGATCAGGTGCAGGCGCGTCTGCATGCTCGGCATCGCGTACACCTGCGTGCCGAGCTGCGGGATGAAGAACGAATTCATCAGCGATTCGGCCGTCAGCCGGAAATCGACCGGCGTGCCCACCGGCACCGCCAGTTCGTTGACCGACGCAACGCCGTAGTCGGGATAGATGAACAGCCACTTCCAGTTCAGCGCGACCACGTCCACGCGCACCGGCTTCTCGCGCGATTCGATCGGCTTGTAGGGATCGAGGCTCAGCGTCGTGCGCCAGATCAGCACGCCGAGCACGACCACGATCACGCACGGGATGGTCCACACCACCACTTCGATCGCGGTGGAATGCGACCAGCGCGGCGCGTAGGTGGCGCTGCGGTTCGAGGCGCGGTAGCGCCACGCGAACCACAGCGTGAGCGCGATCACCGGGATCACGACCAGCAGCATCAGGCCCAGCGCGATCAGGATCAGGTGCTTCTCCTGCACGCCGATGTCGCCTTTCGGGTTCATCAGCACGCTGCTGCAGCCGCCGAGCAGCAGCAGTGCGGCGGCCGGCAGCGTGCGCATGGCGGCGGCCAGCGGGGCGGCGTGGGAGGACGGGGATTGCGGTGGCCCGGATTCGACACCGGGCGGGGTTCGGGAAGATGGAGTGCGCATGGATTGTCCGTGTTGGCGTGACGCGCAAACCCGTCCATCCGCATCGATGCCCGTTCGTGCCGGCCCCCGGAACGCGCGGCCGGCGTGGCCGTGCATACAAGACACATCATGTATGGATTTACGCGCTTCGATGTCGGATGGTAGAGTAAGACATCACACGGACATACCGCGACAGAATGCCGCAAAATCTTTCAGAACCCTCACATGTATGGCAAGACGCGCTGGCCGACGGCCAGGGGCCGCGCTATCTGCAGATCGTCGCGTTCATCGAGCGCGCGATCGCCGACGGCCGCTTGCAGCCGGGCGACCGCGTGCCGCCGCAACGGCAGATCGCCGCGCTGCTCGGCGTGGACCTGACCACCGTCACGCGCGGCTTCAACGAGGCGCGCAGCCGCCATCTGCTCGACTCGCGCGGCCCGCTCGGCACGTTCGTGGCCGCGCCGAAGGTGGAGCTGGCGCAGCGCGTGGATCTGAGCATGAACATTCCGCCGCCGCCGGCGGGCGTCGATCTGGAGATGCTGCTGCGGCGCGGCATGTCGCAGGTGCTGATGCGCAGCGACATCGACCTGCTGATGACCTATCACCTCGGCGGCGGCAGCGAGGCCGACCGCGACACCGCCGTCGGCTGGCTGCGGCCGATGCTCGGCGAGGTGCCGCGCGCGCGGGTGGTGGTCAGCCCCGGCGCGCAGGCCACGCTGGCCGCACTGATCCTCGCGATGACCGCGCCCGGCGATGCGGTGGCCTGCGAGCCGCTCGTCTACCCGGGGCTGCCGCTGGCGGCCGG
>NZ_JAAGPF010000168.1 GCF_017104645.1 Burkholderia sp. Ac-20379 | reverse complement strand
CGGTGCGCGCCGGGGGCGGCCGCGCGCAGCGCTTCGGGCGACGCGACGGGCGGCTCCCAGGCGAGCGGCGCGGCCGCGAGGCCCCACGTCAGCGCGCCGATGTTGGGGATCTCCGCGAACGGCGGCCCCATCGGCTCGACGGCGACGATCGCCTTGACCAGACCGGGCCGGCGATCCGCCACCAGCCAGCCGACCGGCCCGGACGCCGAATGCGTCAGCAGGATCGCCGGGCCGATGCGGTCCAGCAGCTTGCCGATCCGGTCCGCCTCCATGTCCTCGGAAAACGCGAGATCGGCAGGAAGCGGGCCGTAACCGGCGATGAATGCGTCCATCGAGGCGTCGTCGTCCTGGGCGAACGGCCATTGCGTGTGGCGATCAGCGTATTCGGCCGGGAAGTAGATGCGGCGGCCGTGCTCGTAGGAAAACGGCGGCCCCATCGGCCCCAGCGTGTCGACGTGGAACGGCGAGCGCCCCTGCCCCGGACGGTCCGCCACCAGCACCGCATACCCAGCTTCCACGAGACGCTGCGCCCAGCCGGGGCGACCGTCCGGCGTATCGAACCACTCGGTGCCCTGATAGCCACCGCCGTGCAGCAGCACGATCGGCCAGGGGCGCGTCACCTGCTCCGGCGCTTCCCATTCGACGAACAGCGGGCCGCTTTGGTAGGTCTGTCCGTCTCGTTCGATCCGGTCGCCCGGAATCCACATGTGGCCGCGCCGCACGGTGCGCGGGGCCGCGTTTTCCCAGAAAGCCATGATGATTTCCCTGTTTTCGATGTGAGCCGCGTGTGCGTGATGCATCGCGCCGGTCAGAGCCGGACGACGCGCGAGCGCGTTGGAGCAAGATCGGTGAACGCGGGCACGTCGGCCATGACCGCCGCCGCTTCCGGCGAGCCGAACGCGGCGTCGATCGCCGCCTCGTCGCAGAAACGGCATTCGCAGATCACGAGCGTGCCGGCGGCGGCCCGCGTGAACGCGGGGAAGAACGCCTCGACACGCTCGAGGCCGTAGCGCCGCCAGGCCGCCATCACGAGCGGCAGATGACGTTCGACGTAGTAGCGGCGATCGAAGCGATCGTCAGGCGTGCCTTCGTAGGCGACGTACACGATGGGTAAAGCGATAGGCGACATGACACGCTCCGTTCTGAACGGAACGCAGTCTCGCAAATTCATTTACGTTGAACAATTCACTAAAATGAGAACCGTCCATTCATTTTTGTTGGGGTGTGGGTATGGAGTGGAGCGATGTCAGGATCTTCCTCGCGATCGCGCGCGCCGGGACGCTCGGCGCCGCCGCGCGCGCGGTGAATCTCAGCCAGCCGACCGTCGGGCGGCGGCTTCGCGCGCTCGAGGCATCGATGGGACAGGTGCTGTTCCAGCGCACCGCGGACGGCTTCGTTCTGACCGAGGAAGGCACCGCGATCCTGACGCTCGCCGAGCAGATGGAAGACGGCGCGTTGAGCATCGAACGGCGGCTGACCGGCGAGCAGCAGGCGCTGGAAGGCACGCTCAGGGTGTCGTCGGCCGACTGGTTCGGCGCCTACGTGCTGCCGCCCGTGATCGCCGCCTATGCGCGCGATTTCCCGCTGGTCGAAATCGAGATCCTGACCGGATCACGGCTGTTCAATCTCGCGCAGCGCGAAGCGGACATCGCGTTTCGCATCGTTCCGTTCGAAGGGCGCGACATCGTGCAAAAGCGTCTGACCGAGATGCGATACGGCGCCTACGTCGCGGCCGCGAGCGCCGACCCGGTGGAAGGCGACGGCGCGGGGCAACGCCTGATCGCGATGGACACCTCGACCGGCAGCTTTCCCGATATCGACTGGCTGAAGGAGCGCTTCCCCAACGCGAGCGTGGTGCTGCAGTCGAACAATCGCAACGTGCAGGCGCAGATGTGCGGCATGGGCCTGGGCATCGCCGTCCTGCCGCGCCCCGTCGGCGATCGGCTCGCGACCATTCGCCGGCTCGATCTGCGCGACGCGCCGCCGTCGAGAGACATCTGGATGGGCTACCACCGCGATCTCCGGCGGCTGCAGCGGTTGCGCGCGTTCGTGGATCTCGCGGTCGCGCATGTGGGGGGGTAGATTTTTTTGGGGGCCTTCGCGTCGCCCCCGATTCGAGGCGGTCAGTCGTCCGCTTCGATCTCGGCCGTGTCCCACCGCCCGAGGCGAACCGACTTGGCGAGCATGCCGAGTGTCAACGGCACGCGCGGTGGCCAAGCGCGTCCCGGGCGAAGGCTTCCAGGCGACTCCATGCGTCGTCCGGCATCGGAACTCCCGATCGGCAGGTTGAACGATACGGTTATAAGTCCGATCTCCGCGCGCTCGACACTTCACCGTATCGCCCCCAAGCGCACCGCACCATCCAGATCGACAAATTCCCGATAAAAAAACCGCCGAAGCGAGCCTTGTAAAGGCATCGCACAAAGACCAACAGATCGAAACAGCTAGGCTATACTTCCCGCGATGAAAATTCTGCGGTCACTGTTCGTCTTGCTGCTGTGCGCGATGCTGCCCCTCAGTGGGCTGGCAGCCAGCGGTGCGACAGGCGCGTGCCCGATGGAATCCAGCATGGCCGGCGACACCGCCGCCCTGTCGTCCGAAATGTCCGGCTGCGATTCGATGAGCCCATCGTCGAGCGAACACGGCAAGTCGAAAGGATCGCCGTGCAAGGCAAGCGCCCAATGTCAGATGGGCAGCCTCTACCACCCCGTTTCGTCTCCCTCCGTGACTCGGCCCGCCGGGTCGTTTCGCCCCGCCCGCTTCCACTACACGCAGTCGCTCTCCATCCGCGAGCCGGATGGCCTCTGGCGTCCACCGCAGCCCCTCTAACTCCATCGTTCCGGTTAGCCGCCTTTGCGCGGTGATGTCGTCCCGTTTCGGGACGTGAGTTCGCGTGTCCGCCCGCTTGGCACACGCGGCTCGACCCTTCGAGGTTAGAACATGCCTTTCACCATTGGCACGCCCGCACGCCGGCGGGCCCGGACTCGCTCGTGCGCGGTCCTTTTCGCATTCGGCCTGCTGAGTGGCCGTGCGGCGCACGCAGAGGACACGGGCTTGACGCTCGACGAAGCGCTGCACATCGCGACCAGCCGCTCGTCGTCGATCCAGGCTGCACAGGCCGCTGTCCGGGGCAGCGCGGACGTGGTCGTCAAAGCAGGGCAACTGCCCAATCCCACGCTGAATCTCGGTGTTCAGGACCTGCCGATCAATGGCCCCAATGCCGTCACGATCGGACAGGACAACTTCACGATGCGAGGCATCGGCATCCAGCAGGAATGGGTGTCGCCCGAAAAGCGCCGGCTGCGGACGGCGCTGGCCGAGCGTACCGTCGAACGCGACACCTCCACCTACCTCGAAAAGGTGGCCGAGGTCCGTCAGCAAGCCGCCATGGCCTGGCTGAACGCCATCTACGCGAAGCAGGCCGTCACCCTGAACCGGGCGCTGGTGGATCACCTGAGCCAGGAACTGGCGGCAAGGCAGGCGTCCTACCGCGGCGCGAAAGGAACGGCGGTCGATGTCGCGCAAGCCGGCCTGACGCTCGGCAATGCGCGCGACGAGCTGATCGGCGCCCAGCAGGACGAGAAGACCGCGTTGATCACGCTGTCGCGCTGGACGGGAGCGGGCAACGTGCTGGAAGTTGCCGGCACGCCGCCGGAACCCGAATCGCGGGTTGCCGGCTTGAGCCCCGATCAACTGGCTCGGGTTCAGCCTGCCTTGATCGCAGCCCGCGCCGCCGTCTCGCTCGCGGATGCCGACACGGACATCGCCCGAAGCAACCGGAGTCCGAACTGGACCTGGGGCCTGACGTACTTCAAAAGCGGCGGACGGTTTCCGGACTACGTGTCGGCAGGCGTGACGATCCCCTTGCCGGTCCACCGCGGCAGCGTCGAAGACCGCGACGTCGAGCAGAAATCGGAGATGGGGACACAGGCGCGGCTCACATACGAGGACACGGCGCGCCAAGTCGCCGCCGATATCCGGAGCCTCGCGGTCAGGCTCGCCAGCGGCCGGGAACGGCTGGCCAATGCACGTCAGACCATTCTTCCGGTCGCCGAACAGAAAATGCAACTCGCCGATGCCGCGTACCGGTCGGGCGCGGGCACGCTCTCCGACGCGCTGGATGCGAGACATACCCGGCTCGAAGCGGATCTTCAGGTGTTGAAGCTGCAACGGGACGTTTCCCTCATCTGGGCGCAACTGGAATACCAGGTTCTGCCGCCCGACCTGATCTCCGGCCAGTAGCGAGCACACCATGAACCAGAAACTGATCGCAGGCGCCGTTGCGGCGGGATTCGCCGCAGCCGTGCTGTCGGGCGCCGGCTATGTCGTCGGCTCGCGTCGTGCCGCACCCGCGGCATCCATGGCGTCGGGCGCGGCCGGGATGCCTGCCGCATCCCCGGCAGCAAGAAACGACGTCGATCCCAAGACCGGCAGGAAAGTGCTGTATTGGCACGATCCGATGGTGCCGAACCAGCACTTCGACAAGCCCGGCAAATCGCCCTTCATGGACATGCAGCTTCAGCCCGTCTTCGCGGACGAAGGCGGTTCGAGCGGCGTCAGGATCGACGCCGCGCTTGAACAGAATCTCGGCATTCGATACGCAACCGTGGTGCGTCGGGACATCGACGAAGGGTTCGACGCGATCGGCACCACCCGGTTCGACGAGTCGATGGCCAACGTCGTCCAGTCGCGCGTGACGGGGTATATCGACCGCCTGTACGCCAGCGCCCCGATGCAACGGGTCGCGAAGGGCGCGCCGATCGCGTCGCTGTTCGTTCCCGACTGGCTGGCGCCGCAGGAAGACTACCTGGCGCTGAAACGCGGCGGCATGGATGCCGGCCTGCTTGCCGCGGCGCGGGCGCGCATGCAGGCGCTCTCGATCCCCGACGCGATGATCGCGAGCCTCGACCGGACAGGCCGGGCGCAGGCCCACGTCACGCTGTTCGCGCCGCAGGCGGGCGTCCTGACCGAGCTCGATGTACGCAACGGCGCGATGGTGTCGCCGGGACAAACGCTGGCCAAAATCGCGCCGCTGTCGAAGCTGTGGCTGATCGTCGAGATACCCGAGTCGCTCGCCTTGCGGGTGCAGCCCGGCATGACGGTCGACGCGGCGGTCGCCGCCGACGCCTCGCAGCACTTCAGTGGTCGCATTCGTGAAATCCTGCCGGGCATCAGCGCCGACAGCCGGACTCTGCAGGCGCGGCTCGAAATAGACAATGCCGGATTCAGGCTGACGCCGGGCATGCTGATGCGCGCGCACGTCAAGGGAGCGAAGCCCGTCCCGCGGCTGCTCGTGCCGTCCGAAGCGGTGATCACGACGGGCAAGCGGTCGATCGTCATCGTCAGGAACGATAGCGGCCGGCTGCGGCCTGTCGAAATCACGGTCGGCCAGGACAGCGGGGACAGCACCGAGGTGACGAGCGGGTTGACCGAGGGCCAGCGGATCGTCGTATCGGGCCAGTTCCTGATCGACTCGGAAGCGAGCCTGACCTCCGTGCTGCCCAAACTCGAAGGCGGCGCGGCACCCGGAATGCCGACCTCGACGCCGGCCTCGACGCCGGCTTCGGCCGCGACACCCGCGATCGCGCAAACCTACCAGACCACCGGCAAGGTGGAAAAAGTCACCGCCGGCGACATGACGGTCTCGCACCAGCCCGTTCCGGCGCTGGGCTGGGGCGCAATGACCATGACCTTCGGCAAACCGTCCGCGACCGCCTTCCCCGGGATCAAGGCAGGCGACGCCGTGCATTTCGTCTTCAGGCAGTCGGATGACGGCTACCAGTTGACGCGCGTCGAACCGATCGGAGGCAAGCCATGATTGCACGCATCATTCGCTGGTCGATCGGCAACCGCTTCCTCGTGCTGCTCGCGACGGCGCTCGTCGCCGCATGGGGCGTGGTTTCGCTGGTTCGCACGCCACTCGACGCGCTGCCCGATCTGTCCGACACGCAGGTCATCATCAAGGCCTCGTATCCCGGCAAGGCGCCGCAAGTCGTCGAGGATCAGGTGACGTATCCGCTCACGACGACGCTGCTGGGGGTGCCGGGCGCCACCGCCATCCGCGCCTATTCGTCGTTCGGGGATGCGTTCGTCTATGTGCTGTTCGACGACAGGACGGATCAATACTGGGCGCGGTCGCGCGTGCTCGAATACCTGAACCAGGTGCAGAGCCGCTTGCCGCCCGGCGCCACCGTGTCCCTCGGACCCGACGCGACGGGCGTGGGCTGGGTCTACGAATACGCACTGGTGGACCGCACGGGACAACACGATCTCGGACAGCTTCGCGCCTTGAACGACTGGTTTCTGAAGTTCGAGCTCAAAGCCGTGCCGAACGTGTCCGAAGTCGCCAGCATCGGCGGCATGGTGCGGCAGTACCAGGTTGTGCTCGATCCGGACAGGCTTCGCGCTTACGGCATGACCCAGAGTGCCGTCGCGGACGCCATCGGCAAGGCCAACCAGGAATCCGGCGGGTCGGTGGTCGAACTGGCCGAATCCGAGTACATGGTCCGGTCATCGGGCTATCTGCGCTCGCTCGACGACTTTCGGCGCATCGTGCTGCGGACGAACGACACGGGCACGCCGGTCCTGCTCGGCGACGTCGCCCGCGTCCAGATCGGCCCGGAAATGCGCCGCGGCGTCGCCGAACTCAATGGCGAGGGCGAAGTGGCGGGCGGGGTCATCGTCATGCGCTCGGGGAAGAACGCGCTGGCGACCATCGAGGGCGTCAAGGCGAAGCTCGCCGATCTGAAGAAATCCCTGCCGCCGGGCGTCGAGGTGGTCACGACCTACGACCGCTCGCAGCTCATCGAACGGGCGGTCGACAACCTCAGGGACAAGCTCGTCGAGGAGTTCGTCATCGTCGGCCTGGTCTGTGCGGTGTTCCTGTTCCATCTGCGCAGTGCGTTCGTCGCGATCCTGTCGTTGCCGCTCGGGGTGCTGGCCGCGTTCATCGTGATGCGCTATCAGGGCGTCAACGCCAACCTGATGTCGCTGGGCGGCATTGCGATCGCGATCGGCGCCATGATCGATGCGGCCATCGTGATGATCGAGAATGCGCACAAGCATCTGGAAGCGCACGACCGCCTGCACCCCGATACGCCGATCGCAACCGCCCGGCGATGGGAGCTGATCGCGCAATCCGCAGCCGAGGTCGGCCCCGCGCTGTTCTTCTCGCTGCTGATCATCACGCTGTCGTTCATCCCGGTGTTCTCGCTCGACGGTCAGGAAGGCAAACTGTTCGCGCCGCTCGCCTTCACCAAGACCTACACGATCGCCGCCGCCGCCGGGTTGTCCGTCACGCTCGTGCCGGTACTGATGGGCTATCTGATCCGCGGCCGGATTCCGCCCGAGCATGCCAATCCGATCAACCGCGTGCTGATCCGCCTGTATCGTCCGGCGCTCGAAGCGACCCTGCGCCGCCCGTGGGTCGCCATCGGGCTGGCGGTCGCGGCGCTCGCCGTCACCGTGGCGCCGATGTCGCGGCTCGGAGCCGAATTCATGCCGCCGCTCGACGAAGGCGACCTGCTCTACATGCCGACCGCCTTGCCGGGCATCTCGGCGGACAAGGCCGCCGAACTGCTCCAGCAGACGGATCGCCTCATCAAGACTGTGCCCGAGGTGAAGACGGTGTTCGGCAAGTCGGGGCGCGCCGACACGGCGACCGATCCCGCGCCGTTCGAGATGTTCGAGACCACCATCCAGTTCAAGCCGCGCAGCGAATGGCGGCCGGGCATGACACCGGAAAAGCTGGTGGACGAGCTCGATGCGCGGGTGAAGATCCCGGGCCTGTCGAACGTCTGGGTGCCGCCGATCCGCAATCGGCTGGACATGCTGTCGACCGGGATCAAGACGCCCGTCGGCGTGAAGATCTCCGGCGCGGATCTCGGGCAGATCGACAGGATCGCCACGCAGGTCGAATCCGTCCTGAAGCACGTTCCCGGCGTCACGTCGGCACTGGCGGAACGCCTGAACGGCGGTCACTACATCGATGTCGACATCGACCGCCTCGCGGCCGCCCGCTATGGCCTGTCGGTGACCGACATCCAGTCCGTCGTGTCGACGGCGATCGGCGGCGACAACCTGGGCGAGGTGATCGCGGGACGCGAGCGCTTCCCGATCAACCTCCGCTATCCGCGGGAAATCCGCGACTCGGTCGACGCCATACGGCGGTTGCCGGTCGTCACGAACCGCGGCGCACAGATCGCGCTGGGGGACGTCGCCACGATCGGGATCTCGGACGGGCCGCCGATGATCCGCAGCGAGAACGCCCGGCTTTCAGGCTACGTCTACGTCGACATTCGCGACACCGACCTGCAATCGGCGGTGAAGGCCATGCAGCTCGCCGTCGCACGGCAGGTTGTCCTGCCGCCGGGATATTCGATCGCGTGGTCCGGGCAGTTCGAGTATCTGGAGCGGGCCGCCGCGAAGCTGCGCATCGTGATTCCGGTGACCCTCGTCGTCATCTTCGTGCTGCTGTTCCTGACGTTCGATTCGGCGGCGGACGCCCTGTTGCTGATGTCGACCGTGCCGTTCGCGCTGGTTGGCGGGTTCTGGCTGATCTGGATCCTCGGGCACGCGGTATCGGTGGCCACCGCGGTGGGATTCATCGCGCTGTCGGGCGTGGCGGCCGAATTCGGTGTCGTGATGCTGCTGTATCTGAAGGGCGCGCTGAACCGCCGGCTCGACGCAGGCCAGCCCTTTACCGAGGCCACCCTGGTCGACGCCATTCGCGAGGGCGCGGTGCTGCGCGTGCGGCCCAAGGCGATGACCGTCGCGGTGGTGCTGGCGGGCCTGATCCCGATCATGCTCGGCCATGGCTCGGGCTCCGAAGTCATGCAGCGGATTGCCGCGCCGATGGTTGGCGGCATGGTGACCGCCCCGCTGCTGTCGATGCTCGTCATTCCGGCGGCCTGGATGCTGCTGCAACGCCGCCGCATCAAGCATGCACAGGCCAACACGCAGGAACCGCCGCAACCCCACGCAGTCCCCCCTGGCACGTTCGTGCCGAACATTCACTCTGGAGAAAAGCAATGAAGCAGTCGATCACCCTCACCGCCACCTTCTGCGCGGGCCTCGCGCTCGCCGGGGCGGCGCTGGCCGCCGACGACATGGCCGGCATGAAGATGAACGCCGCCGCAACCGGCGCCGGGGCGCCCAACGACGCCGTGCTCACCGATGCGGTCGTCAGGAAGGTGAACGCATCGACCGGCATGGTGACGCTTCAGCACGGCGAGCTGAAGAACATCGGAATGTCGCCGATGACGATGGCCTACAAGGCCAAGGATGCGGCAATGGTCAAACAAGCGAAGGAAGGCGAAAAGGTCAAGGTTCGCGTTGAAAACGTGAACGGCACGCCGACCATCGTGACACTTCTGAAGCAGTAAGCGCCCGCGGCCGTACGGCAATGCGTCGGCGCGCCGTTCCGGCGCCGGCGCATTGCCGCGGCTCCGCGATGCCGGAAGTCGCACGCGATGCAACGCGGCGCGTCGCCGTGCCGCTCGCCTCGCGAGGTTCGAAGCTGGACGGATTCGGCCGCCCAGGTGCAGCGCGCCCGCGCGACCGAATCAACGCGCCCCTTTCAAGACCCGATCGAAAAACCCGATCATCGTCGCCCAGCCGCGCTCCGCGCTGGCCGCATCGAACACCGGGAAATCCGGCTTCATCCATCCGTGCGCGGCGCCCGCGTAGGTCTCGGCGGTGTACTGCACGCCGGCGGCGTCGAGCGCGCTTTCGAAACGCTGCGCCATCTCGGGCGGATAGAGGCGGTCGGCATCCGCCGCCGCGATATAGACCTCCGCCTTCAGGCGCGGCGCGAACCGGTGCGGGCTGTCGGGCTGATCGGTCGCCAGGTTGCCGCCGTGAAAGCTCGCCGCGGCGGCGAAGCGCTCGGGGTAGGTTCCCGCCGCCGCAATCGCCATCCCCCCGCCCATGCAGAACCCGACCGCGCCGATCCGCTCGCCCAGCACGTCGTCGCGCGTGGAGAGGTAACGCAGCAGCGCGCCGGTGTCGTCGGCGGCCTTCGCGTTGCCGGTGGTGGCCATGAGCGGGCCGATCACCGCCATGAAATCGCCCTTGAACAATTCGATGGGATCGAGCGGGCCGTAAGCGCCGTGGCGATAGAACAGGTCGGGCAGCAGCACCACGTAACCGGCGTCGGCGAGGCGTTGCGCCATCTGCTTCGCCCCCGGCCGGATGCCGCCCGCATCCATGTAGAACACGATGGCGGGCGCCGGCCTTGCCGCCGCGCCCGTGAATACATAAACCGGACACACGCCGTCCTGCGTGGTCACGTCCACCTTTTCCTGCGCCATGAAATCGCCTCCGATCGGGTTGTCGACATGCTTGCTGGCATGCCGCGATTCTATTCGACGCGGCGTGCAGCGGTGGCGCTCGCACCGAAGATTCGCGTAGTGCGACCGCATGGCGGACGTGATGGAGGAACGGCTGACGTGCACGCTGCCGACGCGCGAGATCGGCCCGTGTCGGGTCGCTCGCGACAGCGAACGCAAGGAAAACGCCGGGGCGTCGGCAAAACGGGTGAACCAGGGCCGCGTCCAAGCCCCGACGCTACGCGTTCCTAAGCGAAACTCGCGTTCACTCGATACGCTTCCGGCAGCGCCAGGATGTCTTCCCGTACTGCCGCGCGAACGAGGCCGAGAAACTCCTGCACCAGCGGCTTGCCGGCATTGCTCTGCGTATGCAGGAAATAGCCGCGCGCATACATCGCCGGTTCGAACGGCAGCAGCACGACCTGCTGCGGCGCGGTGTGCAGCGTGGCGAGCCCGTTCGTCAGGCCGATGCCGAGCCCGCGCGACACCATCGACATGATCAGCGACGCATACGGCGTTTCGATCGCCGGCACCTGATCGACGCCGGCCGCGCGCAGCACGCGGTCGATCGGCGCGCGCGGCTCGTCCGCATACGACGGCAGGATCAGGCGTTCGTTGCGCAGGTCGCTCGCCACCAGCTTGCTGCGCGACGCGAGCGGATGCCCGGCCGGCAGCGCGCACAGCAGCGGCAGGCGGAACAGATCCTCGGACATCACCGCATAGGCTTCCGGCTCGACCGAGCCGATGCCCACGTCGTAGTGCCCAGACGACACCCAGCGCTGCATGGTGGCTTCGCTGCGCATTTCGAGCGACACGTAGACCTGCGGATGCAGACGCACGAACTGTTCGATGACGGCCGGCATGAAGCCGAGCGCGAACAGCGGCGCGGCGACGACCCGGAGCCGCCCGGTCGCCATCGTGCGAATTTCGCGCGCCGATTGTTCGAGCATGTCGAGCCCGACGAAGCTGCGCTCGACGTCGCGATAGAACGCCGCGCCGGCCTCGGTGATCTGGATTCTGCCGCCGTTGCGCGAAAACAGCTGAAGGCCGGTGGCGGCTTCCAGTTCCGCGATCAGCCGGCTGATGCCGGGCTGCGACGTGCCGAGTTCGTCGGCCGCCGCGGTCATCGATCCGCGCAACACGACGAGCCGAAATGCCTCGATCTGCCTGACGTTCATCGTCCCCTCGCTGATGGCCCGCCGCCCAGCTTGCCATAACAAAAATGAATAGGCGGACATTTTGTCGGTATTTGCCTTTACCGGGAGCCGCCCTCAGACTCGCCTCGACGTCGACGCAGGATCGCGGGCGCGCCGCCGGCCGGCACGGGCGCCCTCACCATCATTGTTGGATTTTCGGGAGTGAACGCATGACGCAGACGTATTTCCACGTTGACGAAGACCTGGACTTCTCGCCTTCGCGGCCGGCGGATGGCCGCGACGAAGGTTCGTACGCCCGCCGCGTCTGGACGGACACCGGCACGGAGCATCCGGCCGCCGTGGCCGTGTGGCGCGCGACGCCGGGCACCTACAGCTATCCGGCCCGCGATCTGGACGAAACCTTCGTGGTGATCAGCGGCACGGCGCTGTGCCAGGTGGGTGCGGGAGAGAAGAAGGAAATCGGCCCGGGCAGCATCGTGAACATCGCCAAGGGCGAAGCGATCACCTTGCAGGTGCATACCGAGCTGCGCAAGGTGGCGACGGTGATTCCGAAGCCCTGACGTGCAGGGAGCGCGCTCGCGGATACCTCGTCGAACGCGGTATCCGGCGAGGGCGCAGCGCCCTCATCCCGCCTCAACGCCCATCGCTCGGCGTCCCTTCCTGCCCGATCCCCTCCACGAACCGCCGCAACGCGGCCGGCACCGCCGGCAGGATCTGCGCGGCAAACGCCTGCCGGTAAGGCAACCGGGAGGCGCGCAGCCGAACGACGCTGTCGCGAAGCTCGGCCGATGCGGCCAGTTCGCGCTCGATCCAGGCCGTTTGGGTCGCGCCGAGTCGGCCGTCGGCGTAGGCGATCAGTTGGCTGTCGTCGGGGGTCATGAGACGAATAGCTGGAAAAGTAGGAGGCGCCCGATTGGATCGCAACCGGGCGGGAGCGCGGGTTGGTGCGCCGTCATGCCGCCATGATAAACGGACTCGCGCCGCGCCCCAATGCCGTTCGACATGCACTGTGGCGCGCATCCGTCGCCCGCCTTCGCACGTCCGCCGTTCGCCTCAATGCCGGCTCGCGCGAAGCGCCGCCGCCTCCTCCGTGATGCGCCGCCGGAACGATTCGTTGTAGGTCGCGGAGCGCGCGGCCAGCAGCGGATCGTCGGACGGCGCGATGCCGGCCGGCAGCACCGTCGGGTCGAACACCACGTCGCGGCACGGGCCGTCGATCTGCGTCTGCGCGCGATCGATCGTCACGATGCCGGCGTCGATGCGCGGCCGGTTCGGCGACGGCGCCCAGGCGCGCGTCGAATCGTCGAGCGGGTCGCCGGGCTGCGCGACGTTCAGCACGAGATGCCAGCGCACTGGCCCGCGCGCGAGCCGCTGCGTCAGGTCGTAGGCGAGGAAATCGGGATCGCGCTGCTCGCGCGCATCGACCGGGCGGTACGCATCGTCGGGCACCACCTCCCAGCGCACGAAACGCCGCACGCCGCGCGCATCGTCCACGCGAAACGCGCTGATGCCGTAATAGCGCGCGTTGTCGTAGCCGGACGACGACGGATGCGAATCCAGATAACGCTCGAACGCGCGCGCTTCGGGGTGGGCGTCGAAAAACGCCCGCATCCTCGCGGGATCGGCGCGGCCGGTATGGGGGTCGCGCGCGTCGGCGCGCAATTGCGCGAACAGCGCCTGCGGGGTGCGCACCGCGAAGATCGGCGTGGAATTCATCGCGAGCCGCCATTGCTCGCCGCCGGGCATCGTCAAGCGCAGCGCGAAACTGCGCACCATGCCGGTGGCGTCCTCGCGGGTGGGATCGGTGCCGGGCATCGACAGGCGCCCCACCAGCGGATAGCGGCCCGGCGCGAACGCGCTGGCGCGCGACACGGCGCGGCCCGCGCCGTTGCTGTCGAAATGGCCGGTCACGCAGATGCCCTTCGCATGATTGCGGCGGAAGCCCGGATAGCGGGCGGCAGTGGATTCGAACGCATCGACGATGCGCGGCGCGTCGACGCGCGCGCTCCACCAGCCGCCGCACCAGACGAACGCGCCGGTCAGCGCGGCCGGCACGCCGAGCACGACGGCCCAGCGCAACGCCAGCGCGGCGCGTCCGATCGGCTCGCCCTCGCCACGCTCAACCGCGCCGGCCATGCTCGCCCGAATCGTCGTCGACGAGCATGGCCGAGGCGTCGCCGCGGTAAAGCCGCGCGCCGAGCGCATCGAGATCGGCCGCGCCCGCTTCGCCGAGCAGCACGTAGCCCAGCTGGCCGCGCCGCCAGCTCACGACGTTCAGGCCGTCGGCGCGGCCGTGCGACGGCGCGGCGTCGGCCATCGCCTCGTGCAGCACGCACAGCGCGACGGGCTTGCCCTGCCCCTGCATCGGCAGATAGACGATCTGCACGAGCGGCTTGCCGTGAAAGCGCAGCCGTTGCACGCGCTTGAACGCGAGGCCCTGGTCGCGCAAGTCGGGGATCCGCACCGGCAGCTTGTCGACCGCGTTGATGTCGGCGACTTCGCGGGCGGCGGCCTGCATGTCGGGTTGCAGCAAGGCGACCGTATCGCGCGTGTAAAGCTGCTGATAATCGGCGGCGGCCTTGATCCAGGGTGTCATGCCCCGGGCGTCGCCGTCCGTGTCGGCCTGCGCGACGGACTCCGCGCTCCGGTTCGACACCCCCGGTGCGAAACGCAACGCCAGCGTGCAGCAAAACGCGCCCGCGACGAACGCCACGGCGAGCGTCGGCCACGACCGGCGCGGCGTCAGGCGATGCAGGTTGCCGCTTGCGATCGCCGGCCCGGCAGCCGGCGCGGAAGCGGCATCGACCTCGCCCCGCTCCGCACGATGCCGCGCGATCAATGCATCCACCGTATGCACGAGCGACGCCGGCACGGGCGGCAGCGCCTGCCGCGCGAACGCGTCGCGATACGGCAGATCGCCCGCCCGCAACTGCGCGGCGCGCCGCGCCAATGCCTCGGATTGCTCGATGGCCGCCGCGATCCGGTCGTGCTCGGGCGCCTGCAGACTGCCGTCGACGTAGGCCAGCAGGCTGGCGTCATCGACGCTCATGGCGTGACCCGTTGCGCATGGAACGCGCGCGGGGCCGGCGCCTCGCGTTCGCCGAAGCGCGCGCCGATGGTTTGCCGCGCCCGCGACAGCCGGCTCATGACGGTGCCGATCGGCACCTCGAGCACCTCGGCGGCCTCGGCGTAGCTCATGCCTTCCACCGCCACCAGCAGCATCACGACGCGCTGCGCTTCCGGCAGCCGCTCGACGGCCGCGATGATCTCGCTGCTCATCATGGCGGATTCGGGATCGGGTGCGCCGGGATCGGGCACGGTCTCGAGAAACGCGTCGTCCCACTCCATGCTCGACCGGCTGCGCACGCTGCGCGCCTTCAGCTCGTTGATCCAGGTGGAGTGCACGATCGAGAACATCCAGCTCAGCGGCGAGGTGCCCGGCTGCAACTGATGCGCGCGCTCCAGCGCCCGCACGCAGGCGCGCTGGACCAGATCCTCGGCATCGTGCTGATTCCCGCACAGGCGAAGGGAGAATGCCCAGAGCCGCGGCAGCATGCCCGGCAGAAGCGCGGGCAAATTCTCGACATCTGCTGTTGACATGTTTGGCTGACTGAAAGCTGGCCGGCAACCGGCCAGCCGGCCGGAAACCCGCCATGGCAAAGGGTGAGGCGGAAAGTTGGCGGATTGTACAGCCGGGGGCAAACGTTTGCCGAGATCGATTGCGCCAGTCCGGTGCGAAATGCGCATGCGCTGCGGTATCCGGCGGGGCATCGCGAGGCGCGGCACGGCACGGCCTCCTGTAATAACAAGAGCTTGCGTGCGGCGTGCGTGAAATCCGCAAAATTGTAAGTAAATGCTAGCGATGCGCGATATCGATTTCCCGACCGTGCGGCCCGACATGAATGCATGCCTTTCCGTACCGGAATAGTTCGGGCTACTCAGGTGTTCTGTTGAACGAAGCCGCTGCGTGCGGGTGCGCCGGCGCGGCCCGACACGGCTTTCATCGATGCAATTCAAGCAAGCTTCCATCACCAACCTCCCCTGTCCCGCAATGAACGATTCCGTCACGCTCCCGGCCCTGCTCGCGCCCATCGACGGCGACGCGCGCACCGGCCCGAACCTCGAATACGACCCCGCGTTCGCGGCGCTCGACCAGCTCGCCACGCCGCTGCCCGAGCGCATCATGGGCGACAGCCTGAAGGCGGCCCAGGAACCGGACTGGGACCGCGTCGCGCAGGCCGCCGACGCGCTGCTGGCCCGCACCAAGGACCTGCGCGTGGCGGTGCATCTGTGCGCGGCGCGCACGCGCCTCGACGGCGTGGCGGGCTGGGCGGCGGGCCTCGCCCTGGTGCGCGGCCTGCTCGAATCGTATTGGGACGATGTCCACCCGCAACTCGACGCCGAGGACGACAACGATCCGACCGCGCGCGCCAACGCGCTGATGCCGCTCGCCGATCCGCAAAGCGTGCTCGGCTACCTGCGGCTCGCGACGTTCGTGCACTCGCCGCGGCTCGGGCGCTTCTCGCTGCGCGACCTA
>NZ_JAAGPF010000167.1 GCF_017104645.1 Burkholderia sp. Ac-20379 | reverse complement strand
CGGTGCGCCGCGCCGCGGGCCTCTACATCGGCGGCTTTCGCAACACGCCGCTGCTCGTGCAACTGTTCTTCTGGTATTTCGGCGCGGCCACGCTGCTGCCCGACGCGGCGGTGGCGTGGCTCAACGCGCCGCACGCGCTCGGCGTGCTGCACTGGCCGTCGTTCGAATTCCTGGCCGGCTGGTTCGGCCTGACCTGCTACAGCTCGGCGTTCATCGCCGGCGAATTCTCGGCCGGCATCGCGGGCGTGCGCGAGGGCCAGTGGCAGGCCGCCGCCGCGCTCGGGCTCACGCCGTGGCAGGGCTTCCGCCATATCGTGCTGCCGCAGGCGGTGCGTATCGCGCTGCCGCCGCTGTTCGGGCAATACATGAACCTCGTGAAGAATTCCTCGCTGACGATGGCGATCGGGCTGGCCGAGCTGTCGTACGCATCGCGCCAGGTCGAGACGGAAACGTTCAAGACCTTCGCCGCGTTCGGCGTGGCCACGCTGCTGTATATCGGCGCGATCGCGCTGCTGGAGGCGGCGCTGCATGCGATCCGCCATTTGCGCGACGCCAGCCCGGGAGCGCCGCGATGATGCCGTGGGAGATGTTCATCGGAAACCTGCGCTATCTGATGATCGGCGCGTTCCCCGACGGCCCGCTCGGCGGCGCGGCGCTCACGCTGGTGCTGGCGCTCGCGTCGGCGCTCGCCTCGGGGCTGATCGGCTTCGCGGCGGGGATCGCGCTGGCGATGGCCGGGCGGCCGGCGCGCGCCGTGCTGCTCGTGACGATCGGCTTTTTCCGCGCGATTCCGGTGCTGATGCTGATTTTCTGGACCTACTTCCTGCTGCCGATCCTGTTCCACGTGGATGTGCCGGGCCTGGTGGCCGTGGTGTGCGCGCTGTCGCTGATCGGCGGCGCGTATCTGGCCCATTCGGTGCACGCGGGCATCGTGGCGGTGGGCGCGGCGCAATGGCAGGCGGGGCTGTCGCTCGGCCTGACGCGCTGGCAGACGCTGCGCGAGGTGGTGCTGCCGCAGGCGGTGCGGATCATGGCGCCGTCGTTCGTGAACCAGTGGGTGTCGCTGGTCAAGGACACCTCGCTGGCCTATATCGTCGGCGTCAACGAGTTGTCGTTCGTGGCGACGCAGGTCAACAACCGGCTCATGATCTATCCGATTCCGGTGTTCCTGTTCGTGGCGTTTCTCTATCTCGTGCTGTGCACGGCGCTCGACCGCGTGGCGATGGCCGCGCTGGCGCGCCGCCGCCCGGCCGCCGCGCCCAAGGCGGCCGAGACGCCGGCGGCGGCCGTCTGAGCGGCGCGTGCGTGGCCGATTGCCGGCGCGGCCTCAGGTGCCGGTGCGTTCGAGAATCGCCTTGGCTGCGTCGACCACCGCCTCGACGGTGATGCCGAACTTGCGATAAACGTCCTCGTACGGGCCCGATTCGCCGAAGCCGTGCATGCCGACGAAGCGGCCCTCCGCGCCGAGATACCGTTCCCAGCCCAGTTCGACGGCCGCTTCCACGGCCACGCGCGCCGGCGTGTCGTCGAGCACGCTGCGGCGGTAGCCGGCGTCCTGCTCCTCGAACAGCAGGCGGCACGGCATCGACACCACGGCCGTCGGCACGCCTTCGGCCTGCAGGATCTCGCGCGCCTTGACGGCCAGATGCACCTCCGACCCGGTCGACATCAACGTGACGCGGCGGGGGCCACCCTCGGCCGCGCGCAGCACGTAGGCGCCGCGCGCCGAGCGGTTTTCGTGGCCGGCTTCGGTGCGCAGCAGCGGCAGCGGCTGGCGCGACAGCGCGAGCAGGGCCGCGCGGCGCGGCTGATCGAGGATCAGCTCCCAGCATTCGGCGGTTTCGACCGCGTCGGCCGGCCGGTACACGCCCAGTTGCGGAATCGCGCGCAGCGATGCGAGATGCTCGACCGGCTGGTGAGTCGGGCCGTCCTCGCCCAGCCCGATCGAATCGTGCGTCATGACGAACGTGGTGCGGATCTGCATCATCGCGGCCAGCCGGATCGCCGGGCGGCAGTAGTCGGAGAAGCAGAGGAACGTGCCGCCGTACGGAATCAGGCCGCCGTGCAGCGCGATGCCGTTCATCGCGGCGGCCATGCCGTGCTCGCGCACGCCGTAATGCACGTACGAGCCGGCGTAGTTGCCCGGCGCGATTTCGGTCTGATGCTTGGCCTTGGTGTTGTTCGACGGCGTGAGGTCGGCCGAGCCGCCGAGCAACTCGGGGATCGCGTCGAACAGGCGGTCGAGCACCGCGCCGCTGGCCTTGCGGGTGGCCGCTTCGCCACCGTCCTTCACGAACGCGGCGCGCGCGTCGGCGATCGCCTGCCGCCAGCCGTCCGGCAGCTCGCCGCGGTTGCGCCGCTCGAAATCCTGCCGCAGCGGGGCCGGCGTTGCCTCGACGCGCGCGGCCCACGCCTGCCGCGCCTCGCGGCCCTTCGCGCCGATCTCGCGCCATTCCTTGAGCAACGGCGCAGGAATCTCGAACGGCGGCGACTGCCAGCCGAGCAGCTTGCGCGCGCCGGCGATCTCGTCGGGGCCGGGCGCGTCGCTGTGCGCCTTCTGCGTGCCGGCGCGCGTCGGAAAGCCGAAGCCGATGATGGTGCGGCAGGCGATCAGCGTCGGCTGGCCGTTGCCCTGGCGCGCGGCCGTGATCGCGTCGCGGATCGCATCGGTGTCGTGGCCGTCGATCTCGATCACGCGCCAGCCCGAAGCGCGGAACCGCTCGATTTCGTTGTCGGACACGGCGAGGCGCGTGGGGCCGTCGATCGAGATCGAATTGTTGTCCCAGAACGCGATCAGGCGGTCGAGCTTCAGGTGCCCGGCCAGCGAGATCGCTTCCTGGCTGATGCCTTCCATCAGGCAGCCGTCGCCGAGGAACACGTAGGTGTGGTGATCGACGAGCGCGTCGCCGAACTTCGCGTTGAGAATCCGTTCGGCCAGCGCCATGCCGACCGATTCGGCGATGCCTTGCCCGAGCGGCCCGGTGGTCAGCTCGATGCCGTTCGCGTGGCGGTATTCGGGGTGGCCGGCCGTCTTGCTGCCGACCTGGCGGAACCGTTCGATCTGGTCGATCGTCATGTCCGCGTAGCCCGTCAGGTAGAGCAGGCTGTACAGCAGCATCGAGCCATGGCCGTTCGACAGCACGAAGCGGTCGCGGTCGAACCAGTGCGGATCGGCCGCATCGAACTTGAGGAAATCGCGGAACAGCACCGTGGCGATGTCGGCCATGCCCATCGGCGCGCCGGGGTGGCCGCTGTTCGCTTTCTGCACGGCGTCCATCGACAGGAACCGGATGCCGTTCGCCATCTCGCGCAGATGCGGATCGCGCGGGGCGGGAACGGTCTTGGGCGTGGCGGAGGATGCGGCGGACGAATCGGATGTCATGTCGGGAAGCCCTCTCTCGGTGTCGGTGGATGACCTGCGTGTTCGGGTGATCGACCACGCTAGCACGCCGGGCCGGACGCGGCGGCGTGCAATGCTGCAAGCTTGCCGCCGCGCCGTGCTGCGTCCGGCCTGCGATGCGAAAGCGGCGCAAACGGCGTGCCCGCGGAGGCGGCCATTTTCGGGCCGGAACGTCATGGCGGCGGGGCGCGTCGCGTCGCTCGCTGCACGAAACCCCCGGCCGGCACCGGGTTCCATCCCGTTGTTGGGCCGCCGCCGATCCCGCTAGAATCGGGACGTTCCCCACTCTCGCGGCCCACGCCGCCACCGACCGTGACCACCACCGTCGATCAACTGAAAGCCGGCAAGCTTGCGGGGGCACAGCACCTGAAGCTGTCCGGCGGCCTCACCGAATTCCCGCGCGAGCTCTTCGATCTGGCCGACACGCTCGAAGTGCTCGACCTGTCGGGCAACGCGCTGACGAGCCTGCCCGACGACCTGCCGCGCCTCGCGAAGCTGCGCGTGCTTTTCGCGTCGAACAATCCGTTCACCGAATTGCCGCCCGTGCTCGGGCAGTGCGCGCAACTGAGCATGATCGGCTTCAAGGCCAACCGGATCCGCAGCGTGCCGGGCAGCGCGCTGCCGCCGCAACTGCGCTGGCTGATCCTCACCGACAACGCGATCGAGGCGCTGCCGCCCGAGCTGGGCGGCTGCCCCGATCTGCAGAAGCTGATGCTGGCCGGCAACCGGCTGCGCGCCTTGCCGAGCGAGATGGCCGCCTGCACGCGGCTCGAGCTCGTGCGGCTCGCGGCGAACCAATTCGAGCGGCTGCCCGACTGGCTGCTGCGCATGCCGCGGCTGGCCTGGCTCGCCTACGCGGGCAACCCGTTCGCCGCCGCGATCGAGGCCACCGCCGCCGCCGACCGCGCGGTGGGCGACATCGCCTGGTCCACGCTCGCGCTCGGGCAGAAGCTGGGCGAGGGCGCGTCGGGCGTGATCTATCGCGCGAACCGGCTCTCCGCCGATCATCATCCGCAGCAGCCGGTGGCCGTGAAGCTCTACAAGGGCGCGGTGACCAGCGACGGCTTGCCCGATCGCGAAATGGCCGCGTGCCTGCATGCCGGCACGCATCCGAACCTGATCGGCGCGCTCGGCCGGCTCACCGGCCATCCGATGAACGAACAGGGGCTGGTGATGCCGCTGATCGAACACGACTTCGAGAACCTCGCCGCGCCGCCGAGCTTCGACTCGTGCACGCGCGACGTGTACGCCGAGGACGTGCGCTTCAACCTGAGCGCCGCGTTGCGGATCGCGCACGGCATCGCGTCGGCCGCCGCGCATCTGCACCGGCGCGGCATCGTGCACGGCGATCTGTACGCGCACAACATCCTGCACGACGGCGCGGGCCACGCGCTGCTCGGCGATTTCGGCGCGGCCTCGCTGTACGGCGACGGCGCGGTGGACGGTGCGCTGCTGCAACGCATCGAGGTGCGCGCGTTCGGTTGCCTGCTGGAGGAGCTGCTCGCGCGCAGCGAGGCCGGCAGTTCGTCGGCCACCGCCACGCTGACCGCGCTCGCGGCCGATTGCCTGAGCGTGGGCGTGGAGCGGCGGCCGGGGTTCGACGAGATCGTCGAGCGGTTGCAGGCGCATCTGAACTGACGCCACGCCACGTGGCGCAACAGCGGGAGCGGGGCAGCGAATGCCCGCTCCTGCGTTGTCTTTCTTTCCGATGCCTTTCGGTTCATTTTGTTTTTCGCGCGGCGCGATGTGGCGCTTGACAGTGGCTTCCGTTTATTCGTAAATTTCTGTCATTACAGAAATTGAAGAACGTTTTTATCCGTCGCCACAACAAGGAAGCCGCCATGAATCCCGCCGCGCTGGAGCTGTATTTCGATGGAAGGTGTGCGCTGTGCGTCAAGGAAGTGCAGCGCCTGGAACGCCGGGACAGCCGGCGCCGGCTGGCGTTCGTCGACATCGCCGCGCCCGGCTTCGATCCCGCGCCGCTCGGCGTGGATCTGGCCGCGCTCAATCGCGAGATGCACAGCCGCACCGCGGAAGGGCGCGTGCTGGTCGGCATCGACAGCCTGGTGGCCGCGTACACGCTGACCGGGCGCGGCTGGGCCGTCTGGCCGATGCGCGTGCCGGGGCTGCGGCCGATGCTGGCCGGCGCGTACCGGCTGCTGGCGCGCAACCGCTACCGGCTGTCGCGCCGGCTCGGTGGGCAGGCCGCGGGCGAGTGCGAGAGCGGCGTGTGCTCGATCGGCAATCCGTTCATGAAGGGCGAAGCGGCGGCTGCCTCGGCGACCGCGCCGGCAGCGCCCGGCGCCCTGGCTCCGCGCAACGACGCGCGCCGCTGGGTCGTGCTGTGGCTCTACGCGGCGGCGCTCGCGCACGTGCTGGTGGGGGCGGTGCTGCCATGGCTGGCCGGTTCATCGCTGATGGACGGCTACCTGAGCGGCATCGAGCACGGGTTCTGGGGCGGCGCGCCGGTGCCGACGCCTGCGCGCACGCAGCAGATCTGGTGGGTGGCGCTGTTCGGCGCGACGCTGCAATGCGCGGGCGTGTGGATGCTGGCGCTCGTTCATCTCGGCAACCGCCTGCGGCAGCGTGCGATCTGGGCCTGGCTGCTGGCCGGGCTGCTGATCTGGGCGCCGCAGGACGCGTGGCTGTCGTGGCAGGCGGGCGTGATGACGCACATTGCGGCCGATCTCGTCGCGCTGCTGACGATCGCGCCGCCGCTCGTCTGGCTCTGGTGGGAGGATCGCGCATGAACGCCTTGCCCGCCTTCGACTGGGCCATCGCGCTGCTGATCGTGCAGGGCTGCCTCGGCGCGTTCGACACGCTCTATCACCACGAATTGACCGAAGACCTCGCGCACCGCCCGCAGGCACGCCGCGAATTGCGGATCCATGCCGTGCGCGCGCTGCTCTATGCGCTGCTGTTCGGCGCGGTGGCGAACCTGCGTTTTCTCGGCGCGTGGACGCTGGCGATCGCCGCGCTCGTGCTCGTCGAGATCGCGCTGACCTTGTGGGATTTCGTGATCGAGGACCTGAGCCGCAAGCTGCCCGCCACCGAGCGGATCACGCACACCGTGCTCGCGATCAACGGCGGCGCGTTGTTCGGGCTCTACGCGATGCAGCTGTGGGCGTGGTCGGCCGCGCCGACCGCGCTCGCATCCGCCGGCCTCGGCTGGCGCGGCTGGGTGTTGAGCGTGTTTGCCGTGGGCGTGGGCCTGTCCGGCATCCGCGACGCGCTGGCGGCCCGGCGCATCGGGCGGCGCGCGCCGGCCGTCAATCCGTTCGCCGGCCAGCCGTACCGGCGCGTGCTGGTGACGGGCGGCACCGGCTTCATCGGCGAGGCGCTGGCCGGGCAACTGCTCGACGCCGGGCACGCCGTCACGCTGCTGGCGCGGCAGCCGCTGAAGGCCGCCTATCAAACTCGGGGCCGCGCGCGCTGCGTGACCTCGCTCGCGCAACTGCATCGCGACGAGCCGTTCGACGTGGTGATCAACCTGGCCGGCGCGCCGATCCTCGGGCCGCGCTGGAGTGCGAAGCGGCAGGCGCAATTGCTGGCCAGCCGGGTGGGCGTGACCGAGGCGCTGCTGCGCTGGTTCGACGCCGCCGCGCATCGGCCCGCCGTGTGGATTCAGGCGTCGGCGATCGGTTACTACGGCGTGCGCGATGCGGCCGAGCGGCTCGACGAGACGAGCGCGCCGGGCGGCGGCTTCATGTCCGAGCTGTGCCGCCGCTGGGAGGCATCGATCGCGCCGCTGGCCGGCCAGCCGGTGCGCACCGTGGTGCTGCGGCTCGGCGTGGTGTTCGGGCCGGGCGGCGCGTTGCCGCCGATGCTGATGCCGCATTACTTCGGCTGCGGCGGGCGGCTTGGCGGCGGCGCGCAGGTCATGAGCTGGATTCACCGCGACGACGTGCTGCGGATCGTGGCCGAGGCGATCGCTGAGCCGGACATGGCGGGCGTGTACAACGCGGTGGCGCCCGGCGCGCTCACGCAGGCCGAGTTCGCGCGCACGGCGGGGAAGGTGCTGGGGCGGCCCGTGTGGTGCCATGTGCCGGCCGCGCCGCTGCGGGCGGCGGCCGGCGAGATGGCGCAGTTGCTGCTCGACGGGCAGCGCGTCGTGCCGGCGCGCTTGCAGGCGCGCGGCTTCGCGTTCCGCTTCGAGACGGCCGAGCAGGCGCTGCGCGACGTGACGCAGCGCTGAGGCGCGCGCCCGGTTCAGCGCGGCTCGGCTCAAGCGCCGATCAGCAGCGCGATCAGCGCGAACGCGGCGGGCAGCGCCTGCACGAACAGGATGCGGCGGCTTGCCGTGGCCGCGCCGAACACGCCGGCCACGATCACGCAGATCAGGAAGAACAGCTTGAACGCATAGCCGTCGGCGGCCGAGACGAGGCCGTAGATCAGGCCCGCCGCCAGAAAGCCGTTGTAGAGGCCCTGATTGGCCGCCAGCACGCGCGTCTGCTGCGCGAAGTCGGCCGTCAGCCCGAACACGCGACGGCCTTTCGGCGTGGTCCACAGGAACATTTCCAGCACCACGATATAGAGGTGGATCAGGGCAACCAGGCCGATCAGGAGGGTGGCGATCATGGATGGGCGACTCGATGGGGGGCTGCGTTGGCGTGATGGCGCGGCGATGCGGCGGACGGCCCGCGCACGGGCGCTGCGAGCGTAACACGGAGGCGAGGCCTGGGCGCCTCGCCTGCGAGGGCGCGGGCCTCGGGAGTTTCCCGGGGAGGGCGACGCTCGCGCGGCGCCGGGTTCGGCATGTCGCATCGCCCGGACCCGGCGCCGCGAGCCGTCACGCGGCGGGCTTGCGGCCCGTCTGCTTGGCCGCGAGCGCTTCGGCCTGGCGGGTGAAGCCGGCGAGCATCCGCTGCATCGATGTCGCCACGTCCGGCGGCGCGGTTTTCAGCGAACCTGCATTGAACGGCGGCTCGGGATCGTATTCGCTGACGAGTTGCGAACACTCCGCGTACGTCCGGCCGCGCAGTTCCGCCACCATCGTCAGGCCGAAATCGAGGCCCGACGTGACGCCTGCGCCCGTGACGCGATTGCGGTCGTGCACCACGCGCGCCTCGGTCGGGATCGCGCCGTATTCGGCCAGCACATGGCGCACCGACCAGTGCGAGGTGGCCTGGTAGCCCGTCAGCAAGCCCGCGGCACCGAGAATCAGCGAGCCGGAGCAGACGCTGGTCACGTATTTTGCGCGGGCGCCGCGATCGCGCATGAAGGCGAGTATGTCGGGATCCTGCGCGGCAGCCAGCGTGCCGTCGGTGCCGCCGGGCGTGAACAGTACCGTGAGATCGCGCGGGCAGGTGTCGAACGTGGCGGTGGGCACGACGGTCACGCCGGCGTCGCTGGTCACCGGGTCGAGCGTTTTCGCGACGAGATGGATCTTCGCGCCCATCAGCGAACCGAACATGCAGTGCGGCCCGATCAGATCGATCACGGTCATGCCCGGGTACATCAGCATGGCGATTTCTTCGTGGCCTTCGGCGTGCAGGGTGCGCAGGTTCGGCGCGGCGCCCGGCGTTGCGTCGGGTGCCGCGTTCGCGGCTGCGTCGGCCCGGTCGCCGGCAGGCGTTTGCGCGATTGCGGAATGCACGGCCAGCGGCGAGAGCAGGGTCATCAGCAGGGCATTGCGGCGATGGATGTCGGTCATGGTTTGAAGTCCTTGGATGAGGGAGGGAGCGTCGGAAAAACCGGATGAGATCGCCCGCGCCGGGTCGTGTACGAACCGTGGGCGCAGGCGAGCGCCGCCGGTTCGTGCAGGACGAGCGAGGCGGAAGCGATGAAAGCGTCGGACGACACGCCCCGTCGCGACGCGATCAAGCGCGCGCGATGCTACGAGGCGTTCGGGGGCCGGACGATGGGCTCAGGCAAGCCGCGAGGAAGGTGGCGCGCGGGCGCCGAGCGGGCCGCGGGCGGGGCTGCTGCCCTGGAGAATGGCGTGGTCGGGCCGGGGTGGACGGTTGCCGCCGGCGATGCGCAGCCAGTAAGCCGGCGGCGGCAGCGTGGCGGCCAGGCCGATGGCCAGCGCCGCGCTGAACGGGCAGAGATCGCCGCCATGCGGATGGGCCGATGACGGCTCGGAGCCAGCCAGCGCCGCCGCCAGATCGGCCGCGGCCTGTACGCTGACGCCACCCTGCGTGGCAGCATCGGCGAACAGCGCGCCGTGACCGCCGCAGATCGCGAACCCGGCCGCATCCGCGCCCGTGCTCGTGGCGAGCATCAGGCCGGGCGGAAGCAACAGGCGGAACGCGACGATCAGCAGCAGCAACGCGGCCACGGCTGGATTCGTCAGGCGCTGCGCGAGCAGGCGGCGAAGTCGAATCATGGGCCGGTATTGTAGACAGCTTGCAAGCTTTCAGAAAGCAATGCGCGGGTGTGCTTTGTCGCCGAGGCGCGCGGCTTGGTGCGTCACGCCGACGCAGTCGTTCGTGGAATCGGGCATGATGCGGCGCATCCGAACCCGATCAACGAGGTCAGCATGGAATACGTGAAATTCGGCCGGACCGGCCTGGAAGTGTCGAAGCTGGTGCTCGGCTGCATGACCTTCGGCGACGCCACGCGCGGCACCCACGCGTGGACGCTGTCCGAGGACGACAGCCGCCCGATCATTCGCCAGGCGATCGAGGCCGGCATCAACTTCTTCGACACCGCCAACATGTACTCCGACGGCACCTCGGAGGAGATCGTCGGCCGCGCGCTGCGCGACTACGCCAAGCGCGACGACGTGGTGATCGCCACCAAGGTCTACAACCGCATGCGCCCGGGGCCGAACGGCGCGGGGCTGTCGCGCAAGGCGATCCTCTCCGAGATCGATCACAGCCTGAAGCGGCTCGGCACCGATTACGTCGACCTGTACCAGATCCACCGCTGGGATCCGGGCACGCCGATCGAGGAGACGCTCGAAGCGCTGCACGACGTGGTGAAGGCGGGCAAGGCGCGCTATATCGGCGCGTCGTCGATGGCGGCGTGGCAGTTCGCGAAGGCGCTGTACCTCTCGCGTCAGAACGGCTGGACCGAATTCGTCAGCATGCAGAACCATTTGAATTTGCTGTACCGCGAGGAAGAGCGCGAGATGATGCCGCTCTGCGCGGATCAGCGCGTGGCCGTGATTCCGTGGAGCCCGCTGGCGCGGGGGCGACTCACGCGCAATTGGGACGAAAGCTCGGCGCGCAACGAGTCGGACAACGTCAGCACGCGCCTGTATGCGGCCACCGCCGAGGCCGACAAGGCCGTGATCGAGGCCGTGGCCGCGGTGGCCGCGGCGCGCGATGTGCCGCGGGCGCAGGTGGCGCTGGCCTGGGTGGCGCAGAAGGCGGAGGTGACGGCGCCGATCGTCGGGATCTCGAAGCCGCATCATTTGACGGATGCGCTTGCCGCGCTGGAATTGAAGTTGACGGAGGCGGAGATTGCGATGCTCGAGGCGCCGTATGTGCCGCATGCGGTGGCGGGGTTTACGGGGTGAGGGGGGCTTTGGGTTGCATATCGCAGCCCAATTGACGTTCCCAAATTTCAGCCAAGCGACTGTTTCACAAGCGCCATGCTTTCATAGGCGCGCATGAGCGAATCATCCGAGAATGGATTATCGGGTTCTTGGGAAAGCCAAATAATCCATTCTGCGACGGCATCGCACTCCATTCGACTCAATGCAGGCCAGCGCGATAAAAAATATCCATCCCAATACTCTGGGGTGGGAGACCTGTCGAGCGATTCGATGATGTGATTCACTACCTCCAGGTCAATCTCCCCTTCCTTGATCGTCAGGCACAATATGCCGGCGAGGTAATAACAAAATGCTTCGGTGGAAAATCGAGACAATGCATCGGAGAAGTCATGCCACTCTTGTGCAGATGGGGCATCCCATGACATCCCCTGAAAGTGCAATGCTTCGTAAACGTCGTGGGTGTTTGGCGTGTCGGGCGCAATCACCGAGATGGGTTTTGTCCTGTTCTCGAATGCGGTCTTTATCAATTCGACCAGATTGTCTTTGATTTTAATTGGGCAGACTTTGGAAGTCATCGTGACGTTTATTTTTTGTCTGGTTGGTGTTGCGGGCGTGAGATAATTCGCTTCCGCTTACTCCGTTCCCTCGTTGCGAAGCACGCGTCTCATTGTTTCGATTCCCGAAGCGCGGTCTATCTCTTTCGGTGAGTTTTCGTATCCATCGGGTAGGAATTTGATGATCTGCTCAAACAAAATTCTTGCATGTTGCCATGATATTTCAATGTCGCATCCAAATGGCCTCTCAACCACCAGGGGCGGGAAATACCCGAACACTTCAGCGCCGGATCGATCGATAGGAAGCATCAACCAATACACTTGCCCGTTGGATCCTTGAAACGATGCAATCAACGATCCTCCGTCACGAATCTTCTTTACCCCCAGGCATAGCGGGATCGAAGGCAGCACAAATTGATCCTTCAACAAGTAATGTGTTGCGAGGATATGCCATTTGTGCCCGCGGTCAAGCCACCACAACGCAATAAATTACCAAAACCCCCCACCTTTTCGCGCGAATCTCTCCGCCGCCATCGCCTACCATCCCTGCTCAACCCCGCCCGCCACCCCACCCGCGGGCGCCGCGTTTTCACGGAGATGAGCGATGCCGACCCCCAACCCGACCCTCAACGGCCCCAAGCTGTTGGCCCAACTCCAAGCACTCGGCGAAATCGGCGCAGATCCCTCCGCCGGTGGCCGCACCCGCATCGCCCTGACTGACGCCGAAAGAGCCGGCCGCGAGCAAGTTGCTGCATGGATGCGCGAACTCGGCCTGACGATCCAGATCGACCGGATCGGCAACCTGTTCGGCACGCTTGCGGCGGACCCGGCTTCGCGAGCCCCCAACGCGACCAAGCCGCTGATGATCGGCTCCCACATCGACACCGTGAACAATGCCGGCGCGCTGGACGGCTGCTACGGCGTCCTGGGCGGCCTGGCGGTGGTACGCGCGCTACGTGAAGCGAACCACACCCCATCGCGCCCAATCACCGTGGCCGCGTTCACGAACGAAGAGGGCGTGCGCTACCAGCCCGACATGATGGGCTCGCTGGTGCACGCAGGCGGCCTGCCGCTGCAAACCGCGCTCGACACGATCGGCACCGACGGCACGCGCCTCGGCGACGAACTGGCGCGCATCGGTTTCGCGGGCGACCTCGAACCGGGCGCGATCGTGCCGCAGGCCTATCTCGAACTGCATATCGAACAAGGCCCGATTCTGGAAGCGGAGGGCCTGCAAATCGGCGTGGTGGAAAACCTGCAGGGCATCTCGTGGCAGCGCGTGACGGTGCGCGGCCACGCGAACCACGCGGGCACGACGCCGATGCATCTGCGTCACGACGCGGGCTGGGTCGCGGCGGCGGTCTCGGTGTTCCTGCGCGAGCTGACGGCCGAATCGGACACGACGCTGGCCACGGTCGGCATGCTGCGCGTCGAGCCGAACGTGATCAACGTGATCCCGCGCCGCGCCGAATTCACGATCGATCTGCGCGATCCCGATGAGGCGCGTCTGCAACGCGCGGAGCAGCGTCTCGCCGATTTCCTGGCCGCGACGGCGCGCCAGGAAGGCGTGGAAATCGAGGTGGAGCGGCTCGCCCGTTTCGAGCCGGTGGTGTTCGATGCGGCGCTGGCCGATGCGATCGAGGCCGCCGCGGCGCAGCGCGGCCTCACGCATCGGCGCATGACGTCGGGCGCGGGCCACGACGCGCAGATGATCGCCCGCATCGCGCCGGCGGCGATGATCTTCGTGCCGAGCCGCGGCGGCATCAGCCACAACCCGCGCGAACACACCGACGACGCGCAACTGATCGACGGCGCGCGCGTGCTGCTCGACGTGGTGCTGGCGCAGCTCGGCGCGGCCTGAACGCCGCAGCATCGCGCGCTCCGCTTATCGCCACGCGCGATAACGATACTTCCGCGCGTTCATATCCATCCGCGTATCCGTTATTGGATCGGTGGGCGGCCCGTTTTTATACTGGGCCTCATCAGCACTCGCTCATGTCGAGTGCCAAATCCACCGCATTCAACCGAGAGGAACGCACCGATGAGTCTTCGTCCGCTGCATGATCGCGTGATCGTCAAACGGCTCGACCAGGAAACCAAAACGGCGTCGGGCATCGTGCTGCCCGACAGCGCCGCCGAGAAGCCGGATCAGGGCGAGGTGATCGCCGTGGGCCCGGGCCGGCGCGACGCCGAAGGCCGCCGCATCGAACCGGATCTCAAGACGGGCGATCGCGTGCTGTTCGGCAAGTACGCCGGGCAAACGGTCAAGGTCAACAACACCGAACTGCTGGTGCTGCGCGAGGAAGACATCGTCGCGGTCGTCAACGTCTGAACCTGAGAGAACACAACATGGCTGCAAAAGATATCGTATTCGGCGACGTCAACCGCGCGAAGCTGATCGAAGGCGTGAACGTGCTGGCGGACGCCGTCAAGGTCACGCTCGGGCCGAAGGGCCGCAACGTGGTGCTGGAGCGCAGCTTCGGCGCGCCGATCGTGACGAAGGACGGCGTGTCGGTCGCCAAGGAAATCGAGCTGGCCGACAAGTTGCAGAACATCGGCGCGCAACTGGTCAAGGAAGTCGCCTCGAAGACGAGCGATTCGGCCGGCGACGGCACCACCACGGCCACCGTGCTGGCGCAGGCGATCGTTCGCGAAGGCCAGAAGTACGTGGCGGCGGGCCTGAACCCGCTGGACCTGAAGCGCGGCATCGACAAGGCCGTGCTGGCCGCCGTCGAGGAACTGAAGAAGATCAGCAAGCCGACCACCACGAGCCGCGAAATCGCGCAGGTCGCGACGATCTCGGCGAACGGCGAGGAATCGATCGGCCAGCGCATCGCCGAAGCGATCGACCGCGTGGGCAAGGAAGGCGTGATCACCGTCGAGGACGGCAAATCGCTGGCGGACGAACTCGACGTGGTGGAAGGGCTGCAATTCGATCGCGGTTACCTGTCGCCGTACTTCGTCAACAACCCGGATCGCCAGGTCGCGATCCTCGACAACCCGTACATCCTGCTGCACGACAAGAAGGTGTCGAACATCCGCGATCTGCTGCCGGTGCTCGAACAGGTCGCGAAGGCGGGCCGCCCGCTGCTGATCATCGCCGAGGATGTGGAAGGCGAGGCGCTGGCCACGCTGGTGGTCAACAACATTCGCGGCATCCTGAAGACGGTGGCCGTCAAGGCGCCGGGCTTCGGCGACCGCCGCAAGGCGCTGCTGGAGGACATCGCGATCCTGACGGGCGGCCAGGTGATCGCCGAGGAAACCGGCCTGACGCTCGAGAAGGCGACGCTGGCGGAACTGGGCCAGGCCAAGCGCATCGAGGTGGGCAAGGAAAACACCACGGTGATCGACGGCGCGGGCGACAAGGCGTCGATCGAGGCGCGCGTCAAGCAGATCCGCATCCAGATCGAGGACGCGACGTCCGATTACGACCGCGAAAAGCTCCAGGAACGCGTGGCCAAGCTGGCCGGCGGCGTGGCCGTGATCAAGGTGGGCGGCGCGACCGAGATCGAGGTCAAGGAGAAGAAGGATCGCGTGGACGACGCGCTGCACGCGACGCGCGCGGCCGTCGAGGAAGGCATCGTGCCGGGCGGCGGCGTGGCGCTGATCCGCGTGCGGCAGGCGATCCGCGAGGTGCGCGGCATCAATGCGGACCAGGACGCCGGCGTGAAGATCGTGCTGCGCGCGCTGGAGGAACCGCTGCGGCAGATCGTGGCCAATGCCGGCGAGGAAGCCAGCGTGGTGGTGGCGAAGGTGGCCGAGGGCACGGGCAACTTCGGCTACAACGCGGCGACCGGCGAATACGGCGATCTGGTCGAATCGGGCGTGCTCGATCCGACCAAGGTGACGCGCACGGCGCTGCAGAACGCGGCGTCGGTGGCGGGCCTGCTGCTGACGACCGACGCCACCGTCTACGAAACGCCGAAGCCGGCGGCCGCGCCGGCCGGCCACGGCGGTGCGCCGGGCGGCCCGGATCTCGGCTTCTGAGGCACGGCAATCCCGAACGTTCGGACGATTGAACGTTCGGGCAAGCGATCCGCCACGGGCGGCTGGCCGATTCGGCCGGCCGCCCGTGTTGCATTTCAGCTCGCGATCCCGCCCGCCGTGGCCGTTTCGGCCGGTCGAGCCACCTGAGCCGCCGGAGCCGGTTCCGCCAGCAGCTTCGCGACTTCGGCCTCGGTCTGGTCGTAGTCGCCCTCGCCGAAATGGCGATAGACGATCTTTCCCGAGCGGTCGATCAGATAGAACGCCGGCCAGTACTGGTTGCCGTAGGCGCGCCAGGTGGCGTAATCGTTGTCCTGCGCGATCGGGTAGGTCAGCCCGAAGCGGCCGACCGCCTCGCCGACGTTCTTCGTGCTGCGCTCGAACGGGTATTCGGGCGTATGCACGCCGATCACCTCCAGCCCCTGCGACCGGTATTTCTCGTACAACGCCTCCACGTGCGGCAGCGTGTGGATGCAGTTGATGCAGGTGTAAGTCCAGAAATCCACCAGCACCACCTTGCCGCGCAGGCTCGCCAGCGTCTGCGGCGGGCCGTTGAGCCAGTGGCTGATGCCGGCCAGTTCGGGCGCGGCGGCGGACACGCCGGCCGGCGCGG
>NZ_JAAGPF010000166.1 GCF_017104645.1 Burkholderia sp. Ac-20379 | reverse complement strand
ACGCCCGCCGCCGCGCCGCGAAGCGCCAGCCGCCGAGCCGTCCGATTCCTTCGAGCGGACTGCCCGCGCGCCGGCTCGCCAGAGCCGCTTCGAAAACGCCGACGGCGATCAATATTCGCGCACCAGCGAGCAGGCTACGCGCCGCACCCGTCGGCGCACGCGTGGCCCGTTCGACGAACGCGGCGGCCGCGACGATTCCGCGTCATCCCCCGGTGCTGCTTCCCGCGAAGCCTCCTCGCCCGAAAGCGATGCTCCCCGCGCCAAACCCGAGCGCCCGGCGCGCTCGCTGAAGGGGCGCGCGCTCGGCTATCTCTCGCGCCGCGAATATAGCCGCAGCGAGCTGGCGCGCAAGCTCGCGCCGTACGTGGAGGAGGGCGACGATCCCGAGGCGCTGCTCGACGCGCTCGAACGCGAGAACTGGCTGTCCGACGCCCGGTTCACCGAAAGCCTCGTGCACCGGCGCGCCTCGCGCCTCGGCACGGCCCGCATCCTGGGCGAGTTGAAGCGTCACGCGGTGGATGGCGAACTGGTCGAATCGGTCACCGAGCAGCTTCGCGAAACCGAATTCAGCCGTGCGCAGGCCATCTGGCGCAAGAAGTTCGGCAGCTTGCCCGGCTCGCCCGCCGAGCGGGCCAAGCAGGGGCGCTTCCTGGCCTCGCGCGGCTTTTCCAGCAGCACGATCGTAAAAATCCTGAAGGGCGGCGAGGACGAGTTCGAGGGCGCCTAAGCCCTTGTTTTTCACTCTCTTTTTATCCGGATCGGGCCCTCGATGCTGCACTGCATCCCGTTGCCAATAAGGGTCTAACCGGATATTCGTGGCGATGCGGCAAACACTCGATAATGCTAAGATCGAACGGTTTTCCTCATCGGCTTCAACCTTGCGCATGCCGTCATTCAAGCCCGTGTCACGCCCGTCGCGCCCCTGGCGCGCCGTCCCGGCGATCACCGACCGGCGGGGTGGCGTGTGGGGCAGCGTCATCGATCCATCGGTTCCGTCGCATTGCGCGGCGGCGATCAAGGTGATGCAGCCGAGTGGACAGCCGATCCATGAACTCAGGCCCAGCATGAGCTCCGATCGCGAATCCCGTGTCGCCGACGCCGCCGCGTCGTCCAGCCGGAATTGCCGTTCCGATCGCAGCAGCCAAGCCGTCACCCCCGCCTGCCGAGCACGCATCGCTCACCGCCTCTTCGTTGTTCCCGCAGCTCCTGCCGTTCCCCGCCCCGTTTTCCTCCGCCGTTCCCCGCTTCGTTCCCGCGTTCGATCCGCCGTTACCGGTTCGCGCCTTGCGCAACCGGCGGCGCGTCGTGCGCTGGAATCGGGCGTCGCGGCGCAACGGTGCGATGCGGCAGGGCAAGCGGCGCGATGCGCGGCCGACCGGGTGCTCACTCCGACATGGCCCGGCGTGGGCCGTCTTGCGCTTCGTGGCGCGAGCGGTTCGCACGAATAATCGGAAACATCAGTAGAAAGAAGCGACAGTCAATCGACTATTCATCCAACTCTCCAGACTGAAGGAATCACGCATGAAGATTCACGAGTACCAGGGTAAGGAAATCCTGCGGAAATTTGGTGTCGCGGTCCCGCGCGGCAAGCCGGCGTTCTCGGTGGACGAGGCGGTGAAGGTGGCGGAAGAGCTGGGCGGCCCGGTGTGGGTCGTCAAGGCGCAGATCCACGCGGGTGGCCGCGGCAAGGGCGGCGGCGTGAAGGTCGCCAAGACGCTCGACCAGGTTCGTGAATATGCCCAGCAGATCCTCGGCATGCAGCTCGTCACGCACCAGACCGGCCCGGAAGGCCAGAAGGTCAACCGTCTGATGGTCGAGGAAGGCGCCGACATCAAGCAGGAACTGTATGTCAGCCTCGTCGTCGATCGCGTCACGCAAAAAATCGTGCTGATGGGTTCGAGCGAAGGCGGCATGGACATCGAGGAAGTGGCGGAAAAGCATCCCGAGCTGATCCATCACGTCATCGTCGAACCGTCGACGGGCCTGCTCGATGCGCAAGCCGACGACCTTGCCGCGAAGATCGGCGTGCCGGCCGCCTCGATTCCGCAAGCGCGCGCGATCCTGCAAGGCCTGTACAAGGCATTCTGGGAAACCGATGCATCGCTGGCCGAAATCAACCCGCTGAACGTCTCCAGCGACGGCAAGGTGATCGCGCTCGACGCCAAGTTCAACTTCGATTCGAACGCGCTGTTCCGTCACCCGGAAATCGTCGCGTATCGCGATCTGGACGAAGAAGATCCGGCTGAAATCGAAGCGTCGAAGTTCGACCTGGCCTACATCTCGCTCGACGGCGACATCGGCTGCCTCGTGAACGGCGCCGGCCTGGCGATGGCCACGATGGACACCATCAAGCTGTTCGGCGGCGAACCGGCGAACTTCCTGGACGTCGGCGGTGGCGCGACGACCGAGAAGGTCACGGAAGCGTTCAAGCTGATGCTGAAGAACCCGGATCTGAAGGCGATTCTGGTCAACATCTTCGGCGGCATCATGCGCTGCGACGTGATCGCCGAAGGCGTGATCGCCGGCTCGAAGGCCGTGAACCTCGGCGTGCCGCTCGTGGTGCGCATGAAGGGCACGAACGAAGACCTGGGCAAGAAGATGCTCGCCGAATCCGGCCTGCCGATCATCTCGGCGGACAGCATGGAAGAAGCTGCGCAGAAGGTCGTCGCCGCGGCCGCCGGCAAGTAAGCATCGTTGCATTGAACACGCATGGCGGCGCGCAGACGCGACGCCAATCGAACAGAGGTCAATACATGTCGATTCTGATCAACAAAGATACCAAGGTCATCACGCAGGGCATTACCGGCAAGACTGGCCAGTTCCACACGCGCGCTTGCCGCGAGTACGCGAACGGCCGCGAAGCCTACGTCGCGGGCGTGAACCCGAAGAAGGCCGGCGAAGATTTCGAAGGCATTCCGATCTACGCCAGCGTCAAGGAAGCGAAGGCCGAAACGGGCGCAACCGTGTCGGTCATCTACGTGCCGCCGGCAGGCGCGGCCGCCGCGATCTGGGAAGCCGTCGAGGCCGACCTCGATCTGGCGATCTGCATCACGGAAGGCATTCCGGTTCGCGACATGATCGAAGTGAAGGACCGCATGCGTCGCGAAGGCCGCAAGACGCTGCTGCTCGGGCCGAACTGCCCGGGCACGATCACGCCGGACGAACTGAAGATCGGCATCATGCCGGGCCACATCCACCGCAAGGGCCGCATCGGCGTCGTGTCGCGTTCGGGCACGCTGACGTATGAAGCCGTGGCACAGCTGACGGCGCTGGGCCTCGGCCAATCGTCGGCAGTCGGCATCGGCGGCGATCCGATCAACGGCCTGAAGCACATCGACGTCATGCAGATGTTCAACGACGATCCGGACACGGATGCGGTCGTCATGATCGGCGAAATCGGCGGCCCGGACGAAGCGACGGCAGCCGAGTGGATCAAGTCGAACATGAAGAAGCCGGTGGTCGGCTTCATCGCGGGCGTCACGGCGCCCCCGGGCAAGCGCATGGGCCATGCCGGCGCGCTGATCTCGGGCGGTGCCGATACGGCCGAAGCCAAGCTGGAAATCATGGATGCGTGCGGCATCAAGGTCACGCGCAATCCGTCGGAAATGGGTCGTCTGCTCAAGGCAGCGATCTAAGCGCGTTCGCGGGATCCGTCCCGCGACATTGCGTGCTTTGCCAGAACGCCGGCCTCGTGCCGGCGTTTTTTTTATGCGCGTGCGTGAATGCGCAACGCGCGAGCGGCGAAGCGGCAAAGCGGCGTTGCCGCCGCGCACGGCGCATAGGCCATCCGGCCGACTGCCCTGCGCGGCGCGCTCTGGCTACGATCGATCTGCCTGTCCTGTTGGCAGGCCTGTTTCGTTTCCGGAGCCCGTCATGTTCGAAACGTTGTCCGTTGCCCTGTTCCATCAACTCTCGCGCCGCCTGCGCCAGGCGCCGGCCGGCATGTGCCGCCCGTGCCGGCTGCGTTGCCTGCTGCGTCTGCCTCGCCGGCGGCCGCGCGAGCCATGCGGCGGCTTCACGCTGATCGAACTGATGATCGTGCTGGCGATCGTCGGCGTGGTGGCCGCGTATGCGATTCCGGCCTATCAGGATTACCTCGCGCGCAGCCGGGTGGGCGAGGGCATGGCGCTGGCCGCGCAGGCGCGGCTCGCGGTGGCGGAGAACGCCGCCAGCGGCGCGATCATGTCGGGTGGCTATGTTTCGCCGCCGGCCACGCACAACGTCGAGTCCATCGCGGTGGACGGCGACACCGGCCAGATCCGCATCGCCTATACCACGCGCGTCGCGCCGAACGGCGCGAACACGCTGGTGCTGATGCCGTCCGCGCCCGACAACGCCGACGCACCCACCGCGCGCGTGGCGCTCCGGCAGGGTACGTTGCAGTCCGGCTCGATCACCTGGGAATGTTTCGCGGCGGGCAAGACGGCCTCGTCGCTGCCGCCGCCCGGTTCCGGCCCGGTGCCGTCCGAGGCGCCGACGCTGGCCGGCAAGCTGTCGCCACCCGAATGCCGCACGTAGTTCGAGGCAGCGGCCGCCGCCGCGTGAATGAGGGGCGGAACAAGGTGCGGCAGGCGATTTGCTGTCGATGAGCCGACAGAACGGCACGCGAGCGACTCAGCACCTGAATTTTTTTGTATAGTGCGCCGGTTGCTGACATCCGGTTCGCTCATGCCTTCTTCCGTTCTGCGTTCGTTATCGCTGATTGCGCTTGCTGTTGCCCTGATCCTGCCTTACGCGGTCACCAATCACACCTATCCGATCCCGACGTTCTATTCCGAATTCACGGCGTTCGGCCTCTATGCGCTGCTCGGCGGGCTGGTGGTGCTGCTCGTGCGCGGCGAGCGCGCGGCGCAGCCGTTCGCCGCGCCGCTCGGCTGGGCCGCTCCGCTCGCGTTCGGTGCGGTGCTGATCGTGCAGACGCTGGTGCTGCCGCTGGCCCAGCCCGCGATGAACTGGCTGGCCATCGGCTATCTGCTGGCGGCGCTGGTCGCGATGCAGTCGGGCTACATGCTCGGCCGCGTGCATTCGGTCGAAACCGTCACGCGGATGATGGCGGGCGCGATGATCGTCGGCGGCGTGTTCGCGGTGGCCTGCCAGGTCGTGCAACTGCTGCATCTCGAACATACGTTCTCGCCGTTCGTCGTGAATTACGGCGTGACGGTCGATCGCCGGCCGTACGGGAACATGGCGCAGGCGAACCACCTCGCAACGTACATCGCGTTCGCGCTCGCCAGCACGCTGTACCTCGCGCAGGCGCGCCGGCTGCCGGCCTGGGGCTGGCTGCCGCTGTCGGTCGTGCTGTCGGCCGGGCTGGCGTTCACGGTATCGCGCGGCCCGTGGCTGCAGGTGGCCGTGATGGTCGTGGCCGGGCTGTGGACGGCGCTGGCCGCGGCGCGGCGCGGGCCCAACCGCCGTGCGGCGTGGCTGTATCCGCTGGCGCTCGCGGCGGTGTTCGTCGCGGTCAATATCGTGGTGCGCTGGGCCAACCTGCGCTACCACCTCGGGCTGGCCGAATCGGCCGCCGAGCGCATGCGCGACGCCGGGCAGATCGCGCCGCGTCTCGCGTTGTGGAAGTACGGGCTGACGATGTTCCGCGAGCATCCGTGGCTCGGCGTGGGCTGGGGTGAATTCCCGCTGCACCAGTTCGAGCTGGTGCGCGCGCTGGGCGGCGTGGAAATCGCGAACAACTCGCACGACATCTTCATCGACCTGCTCGCCAAGTCCGGCGTGCTGGGCCTCGGCGCGCTGCTCGTCACGCTGGCGTTCTGGTTCGTGCGCGTGCTGCGCGTGCCGCACACGGGCGAACGGCTGTTCGGCCTGGCGCTGCTTGGCGTGCTGCTGATGCACGCGCTCGTCGAGTATCCGCAGCAATACACGTTCTTCACGCTGCCCGCGATGTTCGTGATCGGCTTGCTCGAAACGCGGCCGCTGCGCGTGCTGCCGGGGCGCGCGGCCTACGGGGTGTTCGCGGCCGTGTCGGTGGCGGCGCTGCTGGCGCTGTATCCGATCCTGCGCGATTACCAGCGCGCCGAAGTGCTGTACTACGGCTCGAATCCGGCCGAGCAGTATCGCGAGTCGCCGTCGTTCCTGTTCGGCTCGTGGGGCGAATACGGCGCGGCCACGCTGATGCCGATCTCGCGCGACGACTTGCCGGCCAAGCTCGCCGCGCATCAGCGCGCCATCGCGCTGCTGCCGGGCGAAACGGTGCTGCGCCGCTACGCGGTGCTGGAGGCGCTCGACGGCCGCGAGGGCGATGCGCTCGACACGGTCGCGCGCCTGAAGATCTTCGCGCAGGAACTGCACGACTGGCCCGCGCAGCTCGCGGCGCTCTACAAGCTCCTCGATGAGCAGCCGTCGCTGGCCGGTTTCCGCCAATCGCTCGTGACGCGCTACGGCAAGCCGGCCGGCGCAGCGAGCAGCGACGAAGACGACGACAGCGACGATTCCGACGACTGATCGCCGGTCGTCTCGCCCGGCGCCGCGGCAGCCCGCCGCGGCGCGTTTATTGCTGACGCGCGCCGCCACCGATCCGCGTCTCGCGCATGGCGGCTTCACCCGTAGCGCTCAGGTCGAGCCGCTGCGTTGCCGCCAGCGCTGCGCAACTTCCTGCCGCTGCCCGCCCAAGCCGGTCGCGCATTCCGTCAAAGATCGTCAATCCCGCCCTCGGTCCGCACCGCGCGGCCCAGTTCGCCTCCGCGCTTCGGTTATGCTGGCTGCCGGCATTCCGGCGCATCGCGAATGCCGTCGTCATCTCGTAATCTGGGAGGATCATGATGAAAATTCGTACTGGCCGGGCCATGGCAGCCGGCGTCCTGATCGGCCTGTCGCTGTCGGCGACGGGCGCCTACGCACAGCTCGGCGACATGCTGAAACAGGCCGGCAGCGGCGCCACGCAGAATTCCGGCGGGCTTGCCGGCAACCTAGGCAACCTGGGCGGCGCGCTCGGCGGAGGAAATTCGTCGCTGATGCCGTCTAGCCTCGGCAACGTCGCGGGCGTGCTGCAGTTTTGCATCCAGAACCAATACCTCGGCGGCGGCAGCGCCAGCTCGGTGAAGGATCAACTGATGGGCAAGCTCGGCGGCAACCCGCAGTCGGACAGCGGGTTCACGAGCGGCAGCAGCGGCATTCTCGACGCCGGCAACGGCAAGACGCTCGACCTGAGCGGCGCGGGCGTCAAGCAGCAACTGACCAAGCAGGTTTGCGACAAGGTGCTGACGCGGGCGAAGTCGCTGCTGTAAGCTGCGGCATCGGCAGCACAAGAAAAACTGCTCATCACCCGCCACGCGGCGCCGAGGCGCGCGATGCGCCGTCCAACCGGGCGGCGTCGCGCGCCTCGGCGCCGTTTGGCCGATCGCGCCCGACCAGCGCGACGTTCACATTCCGGGGAAGCCTCGTCATGATTCGCCACGCGAAGTATTTCGCCTTGCCGCTCGTCGCCGCGCAACTGGCCGGCTGCGCCATGTTCCTGCCGCACGAGAACACCTTGTCGTGCAAGATTCCCGTCGCGATCTATCCCGACGACGCGCGTCCGCTGGACCGCCAGGTCACGGTGCTGGTGCGCGCGCTGATCACCGCCGCGGGTGAGCCCGAAAACGTGACGGTCACCACGGGCAGCCGCAATCCCGCCGCCGACCGCGCGGCCGTCGAGGCGATGTCGCATGCGCGCTGCACGCAACAGGGCGCCTATGGCGCCACGCCGTCGCCGTTCACGCTGACGCAGCCGTTCATATTCGAGCCGAAAGGCACGACGCAGAAATAACGCGGCGCGCCCGGTTCGCGCCGGGCGCGTTGCCGTTCCGGTATTCCCGTTTATTCATCGATAATCGTCAGAAATCGGAAAGCGAAATGAAAAATCGCAGCGCCGATTTTTCGCGTTAATCGATCATTGCCTCCGATTTTCATTACCAAGTTTTACGTTGAAATTCCGCCTGCCCGCGTGCGTTCAGGCGCGACAAGGCACGCGCCGAATCCCCAGTGCGGTGGGCTGTTGCGCCGCGGCGACAGCGGTAATCGCGCCGAAAGCTCGTTTCTCTAGAATCCCGTTCGCCGTATTCATGAAGCGCGCCACGAAACCATTAACCATTCCCGCTTCACTCCTTGGGGAAATCATGAAATTCGCAAAATCGCTGATCCCGGCATTACTGGCCGTTTCCGCCGGCACGGCGTATGCACAGAGCAGCGTCACGCTGTATGGCACGATCGACGAAGGCTTCGATTACATCAGCAATCAGGCAGGGCATTCGAATTACGTATTGGCCAGCAACCTCCGGCAACTCGGCGACCGCTGGGGCGTGAAGGGCAGCGAGGATCTCGGTGGCGGCCTGCATGCGATTTTCCGCCTCGAAAACAACTTCAGCGTGAGCACCGGCCAATTGGCCGACAGCGGCGAGATGTTCGGCCGGCAGGCCTATGTCGGCCTGTCGTCGGATCGCCTCGGCACGGTGACGCTCGGCCGCCAGTACGATTCGGTGGTCGATTACGTCGCGCCGCTGAGCGCGGCCGGCAGTTGGGGCGGCGGCCTGTTCGGCCATCCGTTCGATGCTGACAACCTCGACGAATCGTTCCGCATCAACAACGCGGTGAAGTACACGAGCGCGGAGATCTCGGGCGTGCAGTTCGGCGGCCTGTACGGCTTCAGCAACCAGGCGGGCCAGTTCGCGACGAACCGGGCCTGGAGCGTCGGCGCGCGCTACAACGGCGGCCCGTTGACGGCCGCCGCGGCCTACATGAACGCGGGCGGCGAGGATCAGAACACCTCGGGCGCCGTGGTCGGCTCGCCGTATCACGCCGGCACGCAGCGCGTGGCGGCGGCCGGCGTGAGCTATGTGCTCGGCTCGGCCACGCTGGGCCTGGTCTACACGCACACGACCCTCGACGCCGCGCCGCAGGCCGGCGTCCTGCGCAACGTGAAGTTCGACAACGTGGAAGTCAACGCGAAGTACGACTTCACGTCGGCGTTCTACGTGGGCGTGATGTATCTCTACACGGGCGCATCGGTGGAAATTGCCAACCGCCGCAACGATCCGCACGACAACGAGATCGGCGCGACCGCCGGCTATCATCTGTCGCGCCGTACCGAGGTGTACGCGCAGGCGCTGTATCAGCACGCGTCGGGCAACCAGGTCGCCTCGATCGCGGGGCTCAGCGATTCGTCGTCGCGCAATCAGACGGTGACGCGCGTCGGCATTCGCACGGCGTTCTGATCGGCGCGGCAAGCGCTTGAAGCAACGGGCGGCATGCGAATCGGAAACGATTCCGCATGCCGCCCGTTTCAATTGATGCCGATGGAGATCATCGAGTCTTTTTGATATTTGATTTTGATATTGAAGCGCGATTATTCGCGCTGAATACGTTTTCAGCGCCTTGCCTTTCATTCCCGTCTGTGTAAAATCCGCGAACGCATATTTACAACGGCACTACGGGGGATTAATGGCGCATTCCGCAATCGTATTCAAGCACCCGACCTTCGGCACGATCAAGAAAGCCCCGGTCGGCTTTTCCTGGACGACCCTGTTTTTCGGCTTCTTTCCCGCGCTGCTGCGTGGCGATTTCAAATGGGCCGCGATTATCTTCGGCGCAACCTGCGCCATTTCGCTGGTGACGGTGGGCATCGGCGCGATCGTGCCGGGCATCGTGTTCGCCGTGATTTACAACAAGATGTATATCCGCGATCTGGTGGCGAAGGGTTTTGAAGTGGAGCGCCTCGAATCGTCGTTCACGATCGATCAGCTTCAATCGCAACTGGAAACGAAGCTGTCGTCGGCGCAAATCGCCTGATTCGCGCAATACGCACCGCATCAAACGACAAGGCCGCTTCGGTATCGACCAAGCGGCCTTTGTCTTTATCGCGCGATGCCGCGCGGCATCAGATGTCGGCTTGCCAGTCGCCCGACTTGCCGCCGCGTTTTTCCGCCACGCCCACGTCGGTGATGATCATGCCGCGATCGACGGCCTTGCACATGTCGTAGACGGTCAGCAGCCCGACCTGCACCGCGGTCAGCGCTTCCATCTCCACGCCGGTGCGGCCGAGCGTTTCGACCTGCGCGGTGCAGCGCACGCCGGGCAGGGCGTCGTCGAAGTCGAAATCCACGGCGACGCGCGTCAGCGCGAGCGGATGGCACAGCGGGATCAGGTCGGCGGTGCGTTTCGCGCCCTGGATCGCGGCGATGCGTGCGATGCCGATCACGTCGCCTTTTTTCGCGCGGCCGTCGCGGATCAGCGCGAGCGTGTCGGGCAGCATGCGGATCGCGCCGCGCGCCACGGCGATGCGCCGCGTCTCCTGCTTGTCGCCGACGTCCACCATGTGCGCGTGGCCGGCCGCATCGAAGTGAGTAAGTCCTGACATGATTCGCTCCTGAGGTGGGCGCTCATCATAGCAGCGCCCCGCCATTACAATGGCTGCCGTTGCCGCCAGGCCGCCGCGGGGCGTCAGGCCCGAGGCCAGGCGGGTGGCCGTCCGCTTTCGATCCGCGTCCGATGCCGCTCATGCGTATCCCGTCCCTGCTTGCCGTCTCGCTGTCGATCGCGCTGGCCGTGCCGCCCGGCGGCGGCGCGGCGCATGCTGCCACGTCAGACCCGCCCGCGCCCGGCGCGCCGCTGCCGCGCCTGCTCGACGGTATCTCCAGCGCGCCCGAGATTCCCGACGCGATCGCACCGGGCGTGTTCGGCACGTACGGCGGCGAGCGCGCGCGGTTGTCGGGCACGCCGGCCTCGACGCCGAGCCTGCGCCGCCCGTTGCAGACGCAGCAGTTGCCCGACCTCGGCGACGGATCGGGCGGCGCGCTGACGCCGCAGGCCGAACGCCGGCTCGGCGAGCGCGTGATGCGCGAGGTACGCCGCGATCCCGACTATCTCGACGACTGGCTCGTGCGCGACTACTTCGATTCGGTCGCGGCGAAGCTGTCGGCCGCCGCGGCCGCGCAGTTCATCGGCGGCGAGCGCCCCGATTTCGACCTGTTCCCGATGCGCGATCCGCAGATCAACGCGTTCTCGCTGCCCGGCGGCTTCATCGGCGTGAACAGCGGCCTCGTGATCATGACGCGCACCGAATCCGAGCTGGCCTCGGTGCTCGGCCACGAGATGGGCCACGTGCTGCAGCGGCACATCGCGCGGATGATCGGCGCGAACGAGAAAAGCGGCTACGCGGCGCTGGCCTCGATGCTGGTGGCCGTGCTGGCCGGCGTGCTCGCACGCAGCGGCGATCTAGGCGGCGCGATCGCGCTCGGCGGCCAGGCCTATCTGGTCGACAACCAGTTGCGCTTCTCGCGCGGCGCGGAGCGCGAGGCCGATCGCGTCGGCTTTCAGTTGCTGGCGGGGGCCGGCTACGACCCGTACGGCATGCCCGGCTTCTTCGAGCGGCTCGAGCGCGCGACGATGGGCGACGCCGGCGTGCCCGAATACGTGCGCACGCACCCGCTGACCACCGACCGCATCGCCGACATGGACGACCGCGCGCGCCGCGCGCCTTACCGGCAGCCGCGTCAATCGGCCGAATACGCGCTCGTGCGCGCGCGGCTGCGGATTCTGCAACCGCATACGCCGTCCGATATCGCCGCCGAAGTGCACCGCATGCGCAGCGAGCTCGACGACCGCGTCGCGCCGAACGTGGCCGCGAATTGGTACGGCATCGCGCTCGGCCAGACGCTGCTCGGCAATTTCGACGATGCCGACCGGGCGCTGGCGGCCGCGCGCACGCGTTTCGAGAACGTGGAGCGCGATGAGGAAGCGGCCGGCACGCCGAGTGCCTCGCGTGCTCCGAGCACGCCGAGCCTCGACGTGCTGGCCGCCGAGATTGCGCGCGGCGCGGGCCGCACCGCCGATGCGGTGACGCTCGCGCAGCGCGCGCAGCAGCGCTGGCCGGCCTCGCACGCGGCGATCGTCGCGCATCTGCAGGCGTTGGTGGCGGCGAAGCGGTTCGGCGAGGCGCAGGCGCTCGCGCAGCGGCAGGCGGATGCCGATCCGCATCAACCCGATTGGTGGGCCTGGCTCGCGCAATCGGCGCAGGGCAATGGCGACGCGATCCTGCGGCGGCGCGCGCAGGCCGAAAAGCTTGCACTGGACGGCGCGTGGCCGTCGGCGATCCGCCAGTTGCGCGAGGCGCGCGACGACAAGGCGGTCAGCTTCTACGAGCAATCGATCATCACGGCGCGGCTGCACGATTTCGAGCGGCGCTACCGGGAAGAGCAGGACGACAAGGACGGCGAGCGCGGTTGATGCGTTGATGCGGCCCGCCGCCGGGCAGGCGATCAGCGCGCCGGCGGTGCGGCGTCGGCCTGAGCGGCAGGGCTGGCGACGAACGCGAAGTGCGCCGGCACGGCATCGCGGCGGATCGCGGCGAGTTCGAGATCGACGCCCGGCCGCCAGTGGAAGCAGCCGCCGGCGCCGCTGTCGTCGAGCGTGGCGTGATCGGCGAACAGGTCGAGATCGTGATCGTGCAGCGCGGCCACGCGCGGCGGTTCGGCGGCGTCGGAGAACAGCACGCCGCCCGCGTCGTCGAGCCAAGCGCGAGCGGGCTCGAACGGCTGGCCGGCTTGATCGGTCAGCGTCAGCGCGCCGTCCACGGCCGCGAGCCGCACGATCCACGGTGTGTAGGCCAGCTCCACGTAGACGCGCTGCGGGCCGTTCTGGAAATACCACTGGCCTTGCGCGTCGCGCTCGTAGTTGCGCGCGATGAACGCGATCAGCGCCGTGTGACGGATCGGCGTACCCGATTCGTTGGCGGCCTGCGCGGCCTCGTCGCGCATGCGCCAGTCGCCGCGCCGGTCGAGCAGCAGCCAGCCGGTGCAGTGCGGAACGTTGGGCCATTTCGCGATGGCCTGGCGAACGATCTCATCCATGGTCGAGGAACCGGGAAACGAAGCCGAACACGCGCTGCGGCAGCCAGTCGTCCTGGCCCGGGAAGCGGCCCGACGTGAAGCCGACGTGGCCGCCGTGTTCGGGTTGATCGAGCTCGACGGCGGCCGACACGTCGCCCGGCCCCGGTAGGGCGGCGGCCGGCAGGAACGGATCGTTGCGCGCGTTGAGGATCAAGGTGGGGGTGTCGATCGCACGCAGCAGCGGGCGCACGGTCGCGCGGGTCCAGTAGTCGTCGGCGCTGCGGAAGCCGTGCAGCGGCGCGGTGACCACGTCGTCGTATTCGTGCATGTTGCGCGCGGCCAGCGCCGCTTTGCCGTCGAACAGGCCCGGGTGCTGCGCGAGCTTGGCCAGCGCCTTGACCTTCAGCGTCTTGAGGAACGCGCGCGTGTAGATCATCGAGAAGCCGGTCGAGATCGCGCGGCCGCCCGCATGCACGTCGAGCGGGGTGGACACGGCCGCGGCCGCCGCGACGACGTCGCGCCCGCCGCGCCGCTGGCCGAGCCAGTGCAGCAGCACGTTGCCGCCGAGCGACACGCCCACCGCGAACACCGGCCCGCGGCGGCCGGCCGCGAGACGGCGCAGGATCCAGTCCAGCTCGTCGGCGTCGGCCAGGTGATAGAAGCGCGGCCCGCGGTTCAGCTCGCCGCTGCAACTGCGGAAATGCGGCACCACGCCGTGCCAGCCCTGCGCCTGCGCGGCCGCCATCAACAGGCGCGCATAGCGCGAATCGGAACTGCCCTCGAGGCCGTGGAACACCACCATCAGCGGCGCGTCGGGCGCGGGCGCCAGGCCCGGCGGCGGGGCGATCCAGTCGAGATCGATGAAATCGCCGTCGGGCGTGTCCCAGCGCTCGCGCCGATACCGCACCTCGGGCCGGCGGCCGAACAGCGCGGGGAAGATGGTCTGGGCGTGATTGGTGGGCAGCCAGCGCGGCGCCACGTAGCGCAGCAGTTCGGCCGGCGTGGCCGGCACCACGGACGGCGAAGGCGATTGCGGCGGCGTTGAGGGCGGGCAGGCGGAGCTCATGGCGCGTATCCGGGGCGCGGCGCCGAAGGCGCGCGGCCGTTCGTCAGTGCAGCGGCCCCTGGCCGTGGCGGATCTTGGCGGCGAACTGGCTGGCCGCCTGATCGGGAATCGGGCTGGCGTGGATATGCGCGATTCGCCACTCGCCGCGCTCGTGGATCATCACGTAGGTGGCGAACACCATGTCCGGTTCGGTGCCCGCATCGGCGTACTGATGCGCTTCCGCCACCGTGTAGACCACCGTGCCGAGGCTGTCGTACACGCGGATGTCGAGCGGTTCGATGGTGACGGGGCGTGCGGTCATCCGTTGCGCGAAGCCGCTGCGGATCTGCTCCAGCCCATGCAGGTGCGCGCCGTCGGACCAGATGCAGCTCGCGAAATCCTCGTCGATCCACAGGACCATCAGGGCGTCGAGATTCGCGTCGGCGACCGACTGGTAATAGGCGTTCAGCGTGTCGGCGGCGGCTTCGAAGAGGCGGGCAAAACGTGGCATCGGGATTATCTCTCGCGCGCAAACGCGCTGTTACAAGGCAGCGGCCGCGAGGCCGCCTTCGCAAGTACCGCAATGTCGCACTCGATCGCTTGCCGGGCCGGCGCCCGGCCCGCCGCGCGTCAGCGCTGTCCGATCAGCATCCCGCGCAGGTCGGCGAATACCTGTTCCGGCCCCAGCTCGCGCAGGCAGTTCAGATGGCCGAGCGGGCACTCGCGCTGGAAGCAGGGGCTGCATTCGAGGTGGAGCCATTGTACCTTTGCCTGCTCCGACAGCGGCGGGGTATGGCGCGGATCGGTCGAACCGTAGAGCGCCACGAGCGGGCGGCGCAGCGCGGCGGCCACGTGCATGAGCCCGGAATCGTTGGTCACCACCGCGTTGGCGCGCGCGATCAGCGCGCACGCTTCGGACAGCGAGGTCTGGCCGCAGAGGTTGCGCACGCCGGGCGCGGCGTCGGCGATCGCCTGCGCCACCGGCGCATCCTTCGGCGAGCCGAGCGCGACGATCTGCGTATACGGGAACGATTGATTGACGATCCGCGCGAGCGTCGCGAAATGCTCGGGCGGCCAGCGCTTGGCGGGGCCGTATTCGGCGCCGGGGCAGAACACGATCAGCGGCTTGCGCGTGTCGAGATGGAAGCGCGTGGACACGCGCGCCGTTTCGTTGAGATCCGATTCGAGGCGCGGCATCGGCAGCGCCTTGAGCTGCTCGTCGAGCTTCGCGCCGGGCGCGTAGGCCAGCGACGCGTAGAACGGCACCATCGGCGGCCGGGCATCGCGCGCCTTCGGCGGGTTCGCGTGGCGCACGTTCAGCAGCCCGTAGCGCGATTCGCCGGTGTAGCCGATGCGCAGCGGAATGCCGGCCAGCCAGGGGATCAGCGCGGACTTGAACGAATTCGGCAGCACGTAGGCCGCGTCGTAGCCCACGTCGCGCAGGTCGCTCGCCAGTTGCCAGCGGCGCACCATCTGCAGCTTGCCGTGCGCGAGGTCGGTGGCGTGGACGTCGTGGATTTCCGGCATCCGTTCGAGCACGGGCGCGACCCAGGTGGGGGCGACCGCATCGATCGCGATGCGCGGATGCAGTTTCTTCAGCAGCGCGAAAAGCGGCTGCGCCATCAATGCGTCACCGATCCAGTTCGGTGCGATTACCAACGCGCGACGCATCAGATGAAGTCCGGTGTCGTGATGAAACGCGACGCCGGGGCGCCGCGTTCGGGTTGCGGGGGAAAAAAGGCGGTTCGCCGGCCGGCCTGCCAAAGGCGATCGGCGGGGCCGGCTGGACCGGTGCCGGGCGGCGTGCCGCCCGATGCGCGCTCAGTGGCCGTGGACGACTTCGCCGGCGCGCAGCGTGTAGCGCGTGCCGCAATACGGGCAGCGCGCCTCGCCGTGGGTGACGTCGATGAACACGCGCGGATGCGCGTTCCAGCGCGTCATCGCCGGGTTCGGGCAGAAGGCCGGCAGATCCTTGGCCGACAGTTCGACGAGCGGTCGTTCCTTGATTTCACTCATGGGGCGGTCTCTTGTTGCAATAAGGGGGCCGGCGGCGTTTTTTCGCTATGGTGCCGCCGTTGCCCGACACGATAGCGAAAAAACGCCGTTCGCGGA
>NZ_JAAGPF010000165.1 GCF_017104645.1 Burkholderia sp. Ac-20379 | reverse complement strand
CAGCGGCGGCCGGCGCCGACGCGGCAGCGGCCGAAGCGGCTGCCGCGCGGGCGGCTTCCGCGGCCTTCGCCCGCTTCTTGCTCAGGCGATCGCCATCGATGTCGGCCAGCAGATCGAGCTCGGACGGCAGATTCTCGCCACCCGACCAGCTCGCGACGCGGTCGCCCTGGAAATTCACGATGAGGTCACGCTGCTGAACGACCGAGGTCGAGCCGCGCTTGAAGTAGAACAGGTAATCCCAGCGATCCGCGTGGAACAGGTCGGCCAGCAGCGGCGTGCCGAGCAGCGCGCGGACTTGGTCGCGCGACATGCCGACCTGCAGTTGCGAAGCCTTTTCCTCGGAAACGAAGTTCCCCTGGACAACCGTGATGCGGTAAGGCGTGATGCTCTGCGCGATTCGTTGCGTGACGCTGTCATAAGACGAACAGCCTGCCAACGTGACGACGGCGACAGCGACGGCAGCAGTAATGGCACTCCGCATGCGGGTCCTCTGAAGTTGCGAACGGGATACGGGAAACTTGTCCACCTGCCAGCCCGGACCGGTCGACGACGCGGTTCACAGGTGACTGACAGGGCGAAAAGCCGGTACTATTGGAACCCTGCATTGTACTCTAGGGACGCCTAGCCATGACCAATCCGACCGAGCTGAAAAATATCGGGCTCAAGGCCACCCTACCGCGCCTCAAGATTCTCGAAATCTTCCAGCAAAGCGAAGTGCGCCATCTGACCGCCGAAGATGTCTACCGCAACCTGCTGCACGAGCAGCTCGACATCGGCCTGGCCACCGTTTACCGCGTGCTGACGCAGTTCGAACAGGCCGGCCTGCTGTCGCGCAGCAACTTCGAATCGGGCAAGGCGGTGTTCGAGCTGAACGAAGGTTCGCACCACGATCACCTGGTCTGCCTCGATTGCGGCCGCGTCGAGGAATTCTTCGACGCCGAAATCGAAAGCCGTCAGCAAGCCATCGCGAAGGCCCGCGGCTTCAAGCTGCAGGAGCATTCGCTGGCGATGTACGGTGCCTGCACCACGGAAGATTGCCCGCACCGCAAGCACTGAGCGCGGCGCGTCACATCAGCAAGCGATTCGGCCTGGCGGGCGCAAGCCCGGCCGGGCCGAATCGTTTTCGCACCGGAAACGCCGCATTCCACATTCCTCAGTCGAATGCAGCATGCGGCAAATCGCCTCACATCATCACGGCGCCAGCAGCACGCGCGGCCGCTCGAGCGCGAGCTCGTCGCAGTTGTGCTCGCCGTTGCCGCCGCGATCGACCACCACGAAATCGCTGACCGCATCGAGCGCGAGCAGCGGGTGGTGCCACACGCCCTTCGCGTAATTGACGCCTCGCCAGCCCTCGACGAGAAACGCGCGCAGCTTCGACGGATCGAGTTCGCCGGCCGGCGCGACCACCACCACGTAGCGCCCCGCGGTCGACAGCGGCACGAACGCCTGACTGCCGAGCGGATGGCGCTCCATCATCGCGATCGCGATCGGCCAGGCATGCGGCTGACCGCGAAACAGGTTGACGAGCGGCCGCCCGCCCGCCGTGCCGACGTCGACCGTCGCCAGATCGTGGAAGCGCTCGGTGGTGCCGCCGTTGATCGGAAAGTGCCGCGCGCCGTCGAGTTCGATCACGTCGCCGAACGGCGCGAACGCCTCGCGCGTGAGCGGCTCGAGGTGCAGCGGCAGCGGTGCCAGGGGCGCATTCATGATGGCTCTCCGTTCAGGCCAGCTCGCCCCAGAGGCGCAGGCGCGACACGCCGCCGTCCGGGAAGATGTTGAAGCGCACGTGGGTGACCGGGCCGAGCGCGGCCAGCCCGTTCTCGAACACGTGGACGTGATCCATCGACAGCGGCTGCTCGCCGAGCAGCTCCGGCCAGAACATCGCCTGCGTGACCAGCGAATCGTCGGTGCCGCCCGCCACGCGCGCGGCCTGCAGCGAGCAGCGATCCGGGAAATTGCCCTTGAAGTGCGCGGTATCGACCTCGATGCGGCGGATGATGCCCGGCCGCGCCAGCGCGACGATCGCCCAGTCGTTGCCCGGCTCGCGGCGGCGCCGCGTTTCCCAGCCGTCGCCCATGTTGACGCCGCGCCCCGGCATCAGCATCTGCGACGCCGCGCCGAAGTGCTGGTTGTTCGCGGCCACCAGATACGCGCCGTTCTCGGTGGCGGCCAGATCCACCAACTCGCCGGCCGCCGCGCGGCGCCAGTCGCGCTGCGGCTGGCCGTACACGCGCAGGCGCGCCAGCCCGCCGTCCGGATAGAGATTGACGCGCAGGTGGGTGACGGTGCGCGCGGCGTCCACCGCGACGTAATGATGGCGGTTGCCCTGCAGCGTCATGGCCGGCACCAGCGGTTGCCAGTCGGCGTGCTCGGGCGGCAGTTCGCCGTCGGCGCTGCAGGCCTCGATCGACGCGGCCGGCGGAAAGTTGCCGGTGAAATGGCTCGTGTCGAGATCGACGCCGTGCACCACGCCGGGCCGCGCCAGCTTCACGATGCACCAGTCGTGGCCGGCGGTGCGCTTGCGGCGCGTCTCCCAGCCGTCCATCCACTTGCCGTGATCGTCGTACTTGCCGGGGATGAACACGGCCGGTTCCGGGTCAAGCATGCGTTCCTTGGGCGCGAAGAATTCGTCGCTGGCGACCAGCGCCTTCGCGCCGAGCCGCGGATCGGCGAGATTCATGTAGCGGCGCGTGAAGGCCGGTGCGTCTGGATCGAGGATCGGTGCAGCCATGATGTCTCCTGTCGGGGAACGGGCCCGGCGTCGCACGCCGGGCCGGGAAAGGGAATGAGGTATCAGTGCGAATGGGCGTGGCGGCCGCCCGCCACGACATCGCCGGCATCGGCCGCTTCGTCGCCGGCCGGCACGTACTGCAGCTCGCGGTTCAGCACGCGGCGCGCGCGGGCGGTATCGATGTCGTGCTCCCACACGGCCACCACCACCGTCGCCACGCAGTTGCCGATCAGATTGGTGACGGCGCGCGCGATGCCGACGAACCAGTCCACCGGCAGGATCAGCACGAGGCCGAGCACGGGGATCGCCGGAATCGCCGACAGCGTCGCGGCCAGAATCACGATCGCCGAGCCGGGAATGCCGTGCGCGCCCTTCGAGGTGATCAGCGACACCAGCAGCACCACGATCAGATCGTGCGCCGACAGCGGCGTGTTGGTGGCCTGCGCGATGAACAGCACGGCGAGCGTCAGGTAGATCGAGAAGCCGTCGAGGTTGAACGAGTAGCCGGTCGGGATCACGAGGCCCACCGTCGAATCCTTGACGCCCATGAATTCGAGCTTGCGCATGACCTGCGGCAGCACGGCGTCCGACGAGGCGGTGCCGAGCACGATGGTCAGTTCCTCGCGCAGGTAGCGGATCAGCTTGAACACGCTGAAGCCGGCCAGCCGCATCACCACGCCGAGCACCACCGCGACGAACAGCGCGCAGCTCACGTAGAACACCGCCACCAGCAGCCCGAGCTGCTGCAGCGAAGCCACGCCGTACTTGCCGGTGGTGAACGCGATCGCGCCGAGCACGCCGAGCGGCGCGAGCTTGATGATGAAACCCATCACGCGGAAGCACACCTGCGAGAACTCGTCGATCAGGCCGTTCAACCGGCTGGCGCGCTCGCCGAGCAGCGACAGCGCCGAGCCGAACAGCACCGCGAACACCAGGATCTGCAGGATGTCGCCCTTCGCGAACGCGTCGAACGCCGTGTCGGGGATGATCTTCATCAAGTAGCCGGCCGTGTCCTTCAGGCTCTGCGCGTTCTTCGCGTATTCGGCCAGCGAGGCCGGATCGAGCGAGCGCAGATCGACGTTCATGCCCGCGCCGGGGCGCGTCACCACGGCCAGCACCAGCCCGATGCCGAGCGCCAGCGTGGTCATCAGCTCGAAATAGACGATCGCCTTCACGCCGACCCGCCCGACCTTCTTCAGATCGCCCGCATTGGCGATGCCGCTGACCACCACGCAGAACACGATCGGCCCGATCACCATCTTGATCAGTTTGAGGAAGCCGTCGCCGAGCGGCCGCAGCGACTGCGCCATATGCGGAAACGCCGCGCCGAGCGCGACGCCGATCACGAGCGCGATCACCACGCGTCCGAACAGGGAATTCAGGAATCTCGACATCGCACCTCCCGTCACCACGGTTGTTGTGAACCAACTGTTCATACTGGTCATACCAGTGAAGTTATGACGGAGTGTAGGAAGCCGATATAGTCGCGTCAACCGTGTCAAAAACAGGGATTACCCGATCGCCAACGGGCGTTCGGGCGGTGCGGCGCGCGCAGTCCGGGCGGATTACAATGCCGGTCTGACCGGCCCCCGTGTAGTCATGAAGAACGTTCCCCATACCGTTACCGACGCCGCCGTGGCGACGATCCAGGCGCGCATCGAAACCGGCGCCTACCCCGTCGGCAGCCTGCTGCCGGCGCAGCGCCAGCTTTCCGAGGAACTGGAGATCAGCCGCGCCTCGCTGCGCGAAGCGCTGTCCACGCTCGAGGCGCTGGGCATGCTGACGATCCGGCCCGGCAAGGGCGTCTATGTCGAGCGCGCGCAGGCGGCCGCCGGTCATCCGTGGCGCTTTGCGGCGCAATCGTCGCCGCCCGATACTTACCAGATGCGCTATGCGCTGGAAGGCTTCGCGGCGCGCATGGCGGCGCTGGCGGTGAGCGACGCGGATCTCGCCTGGTTCGAGGACAACCTCGCCGCGCTGCACGTGGCGCTGACCGAAAACGCGCTCGACGACGCCGCGCAGCTCGATTTCGACTTCCACATGCGGATCCTCGGGCTGGCCGGCAACGCCGCGATCGAATCGGTGCTGCGCAACAGCGCCGACATCATGAAGGAAAGCCAGCGCATGCCGTTCTACCGGCGCGAGCTGATGCTGTCGACCTGGCACGAGCACCGCGCGATCCTCGACGCGCTGATCGCCCGCGATTCGGCCGCCGCGGGCCGCGCGATCGAAACGCACATCGAAAGCGCCGCGCAACGCGCCGGCGTGTTCTTCCCGACGCCGCGCGGCTGACCGCCGCCGTTCGAAACGCCAAAACAAAACCGCCGCCGCGCACGAAGCGCGACGGCGGTTTTTTGTTCCTGCCGCCAGCCCGGAGCGAACCGGGCCGGCAACCGGAGCCTGCTTACTTGGCGTTCGCGAAGGCCACGGCCGTGTCCAGCATGCGGTTCGAGAAGCCCCACTCGTTGTCGTACCAGCTCGACACCTTCACGAGACGGCCCGACACCTTCGTCAGCGTCGCGTCGAACGACGACGAAGCCGGGTTGTGGTTGAAGTCGACCGACACCAGCGGCGCTTCGTTGTAGGCCAGGATGCCCTTCAGCGCGCCTTCCGATGCTTCCTTCATGATCGCGTTGACTTCCTCGACCGTCGTGTCGCGCTTGGCGATGAACGACAGGTCGACGATCGACACGTTGATGGTCGGGACGCGGATCGCGTAGCCGTCGAGCTTGCCGTTCAGTTCCGGCAGCACCAGGCCGACGGCCGAGGCAGCGCCCGTCTTGGTCGGGATCTGGCTGTGCGTGGCCGAACGCGCGCGGCGCAGGTCTTCGTGATAGACGTCGGTCAGCACCTGGTCGTTCGTGTAGGCGTGGATCGTCGTCATCAGGCCGTTTTCGAGGCCGATCTTGTCGTTCAGCGGCTTGACCAGCGGGGCCAGGCAGTTGGTCGTGCACGATGCGTTCGAGATCACGGTGTGCTCGGCCTTCAGCACGTCGTGGTTCACGCCGTAGACGATCGTCGCGTCGACGTCCTTGCCGCCCGGCGCCGAGATGATGACCTTCTTCGCGCCGCCTTTCAGGTGGGCGCTGGCCTTTTCCTTCGTGGTGAAGAAGCCCGTGCACTCGAACACGACGTCGACGTTCAGCTCGCCCCACGGCAGTTCGGCCGGGTTGCGGTTGGCCAGCACGCGGATGCGGTCGCCGTTGACGATCAGGTAATCGCCGTCCACCGACACTTCGCCCGGGAAGCGGCCGTGCGCCGTGTCGTATTGCGTCAGGTGAGCGTTGGTCTTGGCATCGCCGAGGTCGTTGATGGCAACGATCTCGATGTCGTGCTTCTTGCCGTTTTCATAGAAAGCGCGCAGCGTGTTGCGGCCGATACGGCCGTAGCCGTTGATTGCGACGCGAATCGTCATGGTCTATCTCCTGATGGCTGAAAAAATTCGATACGTGCAGCTTCACGACGGCGCCGGCCTGGCCTGGGGAAGCCGGCCGGCGCCTGAATATTCGATGCTCAGGCGAGCACGCGCTTGGACGTCTCGACGATGTTCTCGACGGTGAAGCCGAAGTACTTGAACAGCACGCCGGCCGGGGCCGATTCGCCGAACGAATCGATACCGACCACGCCGCCTTCGAGCCCGACGTACTTGCGCCAGAAATCGGTCACGCCCGCTTCGATCGCCACGCGGCGCACGCCGGCCGGCAGCACGCGCTCGCGGTACTCGGCGTCCTGGCGGTCGAACACGGTGGTGGCCGGCATCGACACGACGCGCGCCGCGATGCCCTGCTGCGCCAGCGGCTCGACCGCCTTCATGGCCAGTTCCACTTCCGAGCCGGTGGCGATCAGGATGATCTTGCGGGCGACGATGTCTTCCTGCCAGTCGCGCAGCACGTAGCCGCCCTTGGCGACGTTGGCGATCTGCGCTTCGCTGCGGGTGTTGAATTGCAGGTTCTGACGGCTGAAGATCAGGCACGACGGACGTTGCGCGGCAACCGATTCGGTCCAGGCCACGGCCGTTTCGACCGTGTCGGCCGGACGCCAGACATCCAGATGCGGGATCAGGCGCAGGCTCGAGACGTGCTCGATCGACTGGTGGGTCGGGCCGTCTTCGCCGAGGCCGATCGAATCGTGCGTGAACACGAAGATCGACGGCGCCTTCATCAGCGCGGCGACGCGCAGCGCGTTGCGGCTGTAATCGGAGAAGGTCAGGAACGTGCCGCCGAACGGCTTGTAGCCGCCGTGCAGGACCAGGCCGTTGATCGCGGCGCTCATGCCGAATTCGCGCACGCCGTAGTTGATGTGGTTGCCCCACTGGATGCCGTGATCGCCGGCGCGCACCGGCTTCGAGGCCTTCCAGTTGGTCAGGTTCGAGCCGGTCAGGTCGGCCGAACCGCCGAGCAGTTCGGGCAGCGCGGCGGCCAGGCCTTCGATGGTTTGCTGCGACGCCTTGCGGGTGGCGACCGTTTCGGCGCGCTCGTTGGCGGCGGCGACGATCGCGGCGGCCTTCTCGGCCCAGTCGGCCGGCAGCTTGTTGGCCGAACGGCGCTCGAATTCGGCGGCTTCGGCCGGGTACTTCGCGCGGTAGGCGTCGAACGCGCCTTGCCATTCGCTTTCGAACTTCGCGCCGGCCTGCTTGCCGTCCCACGCCGCATAGACTTCCTGCGGGATCACGAACGGCTCCCAGTTCCAGCCCAGCGCCGCGCGCGTCTTGGCGATTTCCTCGGCGCCGAGCGCCGCGCCGTGCACGTCGTGGCCGCCGGCCTTGGTGGCCGCGCCCTTGCCGATCACCGTCTTGCAGCAGATCAGCGTGGGCTTGTCCGCTTGCTTGGCCTTCGCGATGGCGGCGTCGACCGCTTCGACGTCATGGCCGTCCACCGCCGGGATCACGTTCCAGCCGTAGGCTTCGAAGCGCTTCGGGGTGTCGTCGTGGAACCAGTGCTCGACGTCGCCGTCGATCGAGATGCCGTTGTCGTCGTACAGCGCGATCAGCTTGTTCAGCTTCAGCGTGCCGGCCAGCGAGCAGGCTTCGTGCGAGATGCCTTCCATCAGGCAGCCGTCGCCCAGGAACACGTAGGTGTGGTGATCGACGATCTTCGCATCGGCCTTGTTGAACTCGGCGGCCAGCAGCGCTTCGCCGAGCGCCATGCCGACCGCGTTCGCCAGACCCTGGCCGAGCGGGCCGGTGGTCGTTTCGACGCCGGCCGTGATGCCGTATTCCGGGTGGCCCGGCGTCTTGGAATGCAGTTGGCGGAAGTTCTTCAGCTCTTCGATCGGCAGAGCGTAGCCGGTCAGGTGCAGCAGCGAGTACAGCAGCATCGAGCCATGGCCGTTCGACAGCACGAAGCGGTCGCGGTCGGCCCAGTGCGGGTTCACCGGGTTGTGGCGCAGGTGGCGCGACCACAGCGCGACGCCGATTTCGGCCATGCCCATCGGCATGCCGGGGTGGCCGGAATTGGCTTGCTGCACGGCATCCATCGCGAGCGCGCGGATCGCGTTGGCCATCAGGGTGGTATTGGCGGGAGACGAGGTCGTCATGTCGAGTCCGGAGAACGAGTCGAGAAAAACGGGGCACGGCATGTCCGGAAGCTCGCGGGCCAGCCGACCCCGGCGCGCGGTGCGGCGCCATCAGGACGCGAAGCGGACGAGCAATCAGACGGGAGGCTGCAAAGCCGGTCATTTTAACAGATGACCCGATTCCCGCCCCGGTGAAAACGGCCTTCGACGCGCATCGGGCGGCGGCGTGCCCGGGGCGCCGGGTTCGGGCGGCTTCGCGGCCGCGCCAGGCACGTCGCGAGGCACGCTTCGGAGCATTCCGGGGTCATATCGGGCAGGCTGATGACCCCGCTTCAGCCGGCCTGGCGAGCGCGTTGCGGCCGGCGCCGCCGGATCGGCCCGCCGGTGCCGCGCCGGCGCACGGCTTCGAGGCGCCATTTGCCGCCCGCCAGTCGCCTCCTATAATTCGCCTCATCCCCGCCCTCGCCGCACATCGTGACCGCCACGCTGTTCTTCCACCCGTCTCCCGACGCGACCTACGGTTTCCCGAACGCGCGCCGGCTCGAGTCGCATGCCTCGCCGCACCAGCGCATCGAGGTCTGGGACACGCCGCAGCTCGGCCGGCTGTTCACGCTCGACGGCCAGCCGATGACCTCGACCGGTGACGAATTCGTCTATCACGAGTGCATGACCCACCCGGCCGCGCTGGCCCATCCGCACCCGCGCCGCGCGCTGGTGCTCGGCGGCGGCGACGGTGGCGCCGCGCGGCAGTTGCTCAAGCATCCGTCGATCGAGCGGATCGTGATCGCCGAACTCGACGCGGCGGTGGTCGCGATGGCGCGCCGCCATCTCGGCGAAGTCCACGGCGGCGCGTTCGACGACTCGCGCGTCGAGCTCGTGATCGGCGACGCGGCGCATTACGTCGAGCACGCGTCCGGGCATTTCGACCTCGTGGTGTTCGACCTGACGCCGCCCGATTCGCCGGCCGCCGGCCTCTACACGCGCGCCTTCCTTGCCCGGCTCAAGCGGCGGCTGACGCCGTGCGCGGCGCTGTCGATGCACCTCGGCGCGCCCGGCTTCCATGCCGAGCGGATCGCCGCGCTGGTGGCGGAACTGCGCGCCAGTTTCGCGGTGGTCGCGCCGCTCGCCGCGCCGGTGCCGCTGTACGGCGGCGAATGGCTGATGGCCGTAGCCAGCGACACGCTGGACGCGGGCGCGCTGTTCGCCCACGACATCGGCGAACGGCTGGCCGCGCGCGGCATCGGCGGCCTGCGCTTCTACGACGCCGAGCTGCATCCGGCGCTATTCACCCTGCGCCGTACGCTGCGCGATACACTCGGCCTACGGCGCTGAATTGGCGCTATCGTCCCCCATCCCGCAGGAGCCTGTTCGATGACCGATCCACGTCCGGCCAACGTGCCGTGGCTGACGCCCTATCTGACCGTTCGCAACGCCCAAGCCTCGATCGCGTTTTATGCCGGCGCGTTCGGGTTCGAAAAGCGTGAATTGATCGACGAAGACGGCGCGATCATGCACGTCGAGATGAGCTACCACGGCCAGTTGATCGTGATGTTCGCGCCCGAGGGCGCATTCGGCTCGACCGCGCGCACGCCGCGCAGCGCGGACGCGATGGCGCCGCAATCGTTCTATCTGTACGTGGACGACGTCGATGCCGTCCACCGCCGCGCGCTCGACGCCGGCGCGAAATCGCTGACCGAGCCGTGCGACCAGTTCTGGGGCGACCGCTTCGCGCAGGTCGAGGATCTCGACGGCTACCGCTGGGCGCTCGCGTGCCGGATCGCGTCATGAGCGGCAGCAGCACGTCGTCGGTGCCGCGTTTCTTCGTCGATGTGCCGCTCGCGGCCGACGCCCACGTCACGCTGCCGGCCGAGGTCGCGCGTCATGTACAGGTGCTGCGGCTCGAAGCCGGCGACGCGCTCACGCTGTTCGACGGCACGGGCGGCCAGCACCGCGCCGAACTGATCGAGGTCGGCAAGCGCACGGCCATCGCGCGCACCGTCGCGTTCGACGCGCGCGAAGTGGAAACGCCTTACCGCGTCACGCTCGCGCAGGGCATCGCCGGCGGCGACAAGATGGATTGGCTGATCGAGAAGGCCGTCGAGCTGGGCGTCGCGGCGGTCGCGCCGCTGTCCACCGCGCGCGGCGTGGTGCGGCTATCGGGCGAGCGCGCCGAGAAGCGCGTCGCGCACTGGCAGGGCGTGGTGCGCGCGTCGTGCGAACAGTGCGGCCGCAACCGGCTGCCAACGGTGGCGAACGTCGCCGATTTCAACGGCTGGCTCTCGGCGCTGCCGGCTGCGGCAAGCGACGAACTGCGGCTGATGCTGTCGCCGCGCGCGAGCATCGCGTTCGACGCGCTGCCGGCCACGGCGCCGGCCGGCGGCGTCACGCTGCTGATCGGACCGGAAGGCGGGCTGTCGCCGGCCGAGGAAGACGCCGCGCGCGAAGCCGGCTTCCAGGCGATCGTGCTCGGCGCGCGCGTGCTGCGCACCGAGACGGCCGGCATGGCGATGCTGGCGGCGCTCGCCGCACGCTGGGGCGGCTGGTAAAGCGTCCGGGCCGGTGGCGCGCCGGGCTCACTGCCCCGTCATCTCGGCCGGAATCCCGATCGCCTCGAGAATCGGCCGCGACACCACGTCGATCATGTCGCCCGCCGCCGGCGCGCGCCAGCCGGTCATGTCGCTGCCCTGCAGTTCGAGCGTGCCCGACACCGGCAGCGCGATCGGCGCCGACGGGATCAGGTCGGCCAGCCGCGACATCCGGTTCACCGCTGCGGCCTCGGCCGCCTTTTCGGTCGTGATCTGCTGACGCGGCAGCGTCACGCGCAAGCGCTCCATGACAGGCGCCAGGTTGGCGACCTCGCACGTATAGCCGACCTTGGCAATCCACTGCTCGTCGTTCGCGGGATCGAGCTCGCGCGTCTCGCCCGTGGTGCGGCAGCGCGAGCGGCCGATCGCGTCCGACACGGCGCTCAGCAGGCGGCGCAACGGTTCGGCCATCGCCTCGCGCCGCGCCTCGGGCATCGTCTCGGTCACGCGCTCGGCCAGTAGCCGCGGATTCTGCGCGCGCAGCGTCGCGTAGGTTTCCAGATCGACCTGCTGCGCGCCGCCGCTGACACCGCGCATCGCGTCGTTGTACTGCTGCCCTTTGGAGAGATCGCCGTTGACGAACAGGCCCAGCAGCCAATCGGTGCTTTGGGTCGGCGAAGGCGGCAAGGGCGACGCGGCATGCGCGGCCATCGCGACGGCGCAGGCCGCCAGACACGGTGCGACGCGGCGAACGGCGCGCAAGGCTCGGATGGCGATCATCGGAATCACATCCTCGAACAGGATTGGACAGGCCCAAAGCATACCGATCCGCCGATCGGCGACGCAAAAAAGCCCGCACAGGGCGGGCTTTCGGCCGACAGGCACGCACGCACCGGACATCGCCGGCGCACGCGACACAGCAAGACGTGACGGCGCTCGCTTACGCGAACGAGTAAAACACGCGGAACGCGATACCGCGCTCGGCCCAGAACTCGGCGGCCTCGCGGAACACGTCCAGCAGCGTCTCGCGGCCTTCCTTGTCGAACTTCTGGGCGATCGGCAACGCCTCGAGCACGATCACGAAACCGGGCTGCTCGCCGGCCTTGCTCACCTGATCGGTCAGGCAGTCGTACAGCGCGTCGTAGTTCTTGCCGAAATGCTTCGGGAACAGGAACGACGTCGCGATCGTCTCGAGCACCTCCTGCTTCGACTGCGCCGTGCCGCAATACGCGAACAGGAAATGCTCGCCGAGACGGGCGGCCTCCTCGGCGAGATCGTGGACACGGAATGCGCGAATCGACTGCACGAGATTGGGTCGCACGGTCGCGAAAAGACTCATAGGCTCCTCGGTCGATGAAAGCTCCGGGCAGACCGCCTGCGATTCCGGCGCACCGCCGCCTTGCGCGGCCTCATGCAATTGCATCACACGCTGGAACAGGTTGCCGTCGCCGGCCGCGAACAGCTCCGCCGCTGCCGACGTATCGTGCGCGTAGGTAATGTCGCTCATGCCGATTATCCCGAAATCATTCAACAATACGTTTAAAACTGGTGTAGTGGTCGTCGCTGTAAAAACAGTTGTCGATCCGGCGCAGCGGGCCGCCGCAGACGATCCGTTTCGCGCCGCGATTGCGCGCGCGGGGCGTCGGCACCGTGTACTCGTGGTAATAGCCGCGCCGCTGCTTCGGCAGGATGCGCTCGAAGTTGCCGAACACGACGCCGTCTTTCGAGTACGGATAAGGGCCGCCTGATGCAATCAGCCCGAGCGTCGCAACAGCCTCGCGCGGCAGGCCGGAAGCCGGCACCGTGCCGAGCGCCGCGCCATCCGGCATCTCCCGTGCTTCGACGGTGGAAATCGCGGAAGGAATCGCGCTGCCCGCCGGCAAGCCGGCCGTACCCAGTGCGATGAGCGCGAAAACGGACGCGAGCGCGCCGTTGCGGTGCCACTTGCGTGCCATGAACCGGGGTTCCCGCTGTTAAATCAACAAGTTGACGACCAGGAAAGGCGTAAGCGTAGCGCTAATGGCGGGCGGAATCAATGCGAGACCGGGAATTGAAAGCCCCATTTGCGGCTATTTGACACATTTAACACCGCATTATATCCAGATCAAGAATTTTTTATCCCAATCAGGATAATATTTCATCGACAGCATCGTGCTGGCGGGCCTTTGCCTCCTCGCCAGCTTCCGGCGGCCCGGCGATGTTGTTGTTCGACCTTGGGTCAGCGCGTCCTGCCATGCCCGACGGCGTGCCTCGCAATGGGGCACGCCGCTTTTCCGTTTCCGATTCGGATCCGATCGACGAAGAACGCAGCAGTAGAAAGACAATCGCCCGGCGTGTGGGCCGGGCGATGCGGGGGCCGCCGTGACGGCCCGGGGTTGCGGCAACTGCCCTCGCGGGCAGCGCGCGCTCGGCGCCCGACTTAACGCGCCGCGTTGACGTCCGCCACCAGCAGCGCCGCCATGTTGACGATCCGGCGCACCGTGGCCGATTCGGTCAGCACGTGTACCGGCTGCGCCGCGCCCAGCAGGATCGGGCCGATCGCGATGTTGTTGCCGGCCGCCGTCTTCAGCATGTTGTAGGCGATGTTGGCCGCATCGATGTTCGGCATCACCAGCAGGTTCGCGTCGCCCTCGAGCGTCGAATCCGGCAGGATTTCCTTGCGCAGCGCGGCGTCGAGCGCCACGTCGCCGTGCATTTCGCCGTCCACTTCGAGGCCCGGCGCGCGTTCGCGCAGGATCTCCAGCGTCTCGCGCATCTTCACGGCCGTCGGCGCGTTGCTGGTGCCGAAGTTCGAATGCGAGAGCAGCGCGACCTTCGGCTCGATGCCGAAGCGGCGCACTTCCTCGGCCGCCATCATCGTGATCTCGGCCAGTTGCTCCGGGGTCGGATCGACGTTGACGTGCGTATCGACGATGAAGATCTGGCGGCCCGGCAGCACCAGGCCGTTCATGGCCGCGTACACGCTGCAGCCCTCGCGCTTGCCGATCACCTGATCGACGAAGTGCAGGTGGCGGTGCGTCGTGCTGATCGTGCCGCAGATCATGCCGTCCGCTTCGCCCTTCTTGACCAGCATCGCGCCGATCAGCGTGGTGCGACGGCGCATTTCGAGCTTGGCGAGCTGATGGCCCATGCCCTTGCGCGACATCATCTGGTAGTACGTCTGCCAGAAATCGCGGTAGCGCTCGTCGTGCTCGGGGTTGACCACCGTGAAATCGACGCCCGCCGTCATGCGCAGGCCGAAGCGCTTGATGCGCGTTTCGAGCACCTGCGGACGGCCGATCAGAATCGGCGTGGCCACCTTTTCGTCGATCAGGATCTGCACGGCGCGCAGCACGCGCTCTTCCTCGCCTTCCGCGAACACCACGCGCTTCTTGCCTTCCGGCGCGCTGCGCGCGAGCTGGAACACCGGCTTCATGGTGTTGCCGCTGTGATAGACGAACTGCTGCAGATGCTGGACGTAGGCGTCCATGTCCTCGATCGGACGCGTCGCCACGCCGCCTTCCATGGCCGCCTTGGCCACGGCCGGCGCGATCTTGACGATCAGGCGCGGATCGAACGGCTTCGGAATCAGGTATTCGGGGCCGAACGAGAGATCTTCGATGCCGTAGGCGGTGGCGACGATGTCGCTCTGTTCCTGCTGCGCGAGGCCGGCGATCGCGTTCACGGCGGCGATTTCCATTTCGCGCGTGATCGTGGTCGCGCCGACGTCGAGCGCGCCGCGGAAGATGAACGGGAAGCAGAGAACGTTGTTGACCTGGTTCGGGTAATCGGTGCGGCCCGTCGCGAGGATCGCGTCCGGACGCACTTCGTGCGCGACTTCCGGCAGGATTTCCGGGTTCGGGTTGGCGAGCGCGAGAATCAGCGGGCGATCGGCCATGCCCTTGACCATATCCTGCTTCAGCACGCCGGCGGCCGACAGGCCGAGGAACACGTCCGCGCCGTCGATCACCTCGGCCAGCGTGCGGGCGTCGGTTTCCTGCGCGAAGCGCTCCTTGTCCGGATCCATCAGCTCGGTGCGGCCCTTGTACACCACGCCGGCCAGATCGGTGACGATGATGTTCTCGAGCGGCAGGCCGATGTCGACCAGCAGGTCCAGGCAGGCCAGCGCCGCCGCGCCCGCGCCCGACGCCACCAGCTTGATCTTCTTGATGTCCTTGCCGACCACCTTCAGGCCGTTCGTGACGGCGGCCGCCACCACGATCGCCGTGCCGTGCTGGTCGTCGTGGAACACCGGGATCTTCATGCGCTTGCGGCATTCGCGCTCGACGATGAAGCAATCCGGCGCCTTGATGTCTTCCAGGTTGATGCCGCCGAACGTGGGTTCGAGCGCGGCGATCACGTCCACCAGCTTGTGCGGATCGGATTCGTTCAGCTCGATGTCGAACACGTCGATGCCCGCGAACTTCTTGAACAGCGCCGCCTTGCCTTCCATCACGGGCTTCGAGGCGAGCGGGCCGATGTTGCCGAGGCCGAGCACCGCGGTGCCGTTGGTGACGACGCCCACCAGGTTGCTGCGCGACGTGAAGCGCGCGGCGTTCAGCGGGTTCTCGACGATCTCCTCGCAGGCGAACGCGACGCCCGGCGAATACGCCAGCGCGAGATCACGCTGATTGATCATCTGCTTCGTCGGCTGGACGGCGATTTTGCCCGGCGTCGGAAATTCGTGGTAATCGAGGGCGGCTGCGCGGAGATCGGCTTTCGAGGAGGGCTTGGTGGACATGGGAGCAGAAAGAAGGGCGGAATTAGAATATCTGTTCGAGTCGCATTGTAGCGCCAATCCCCGCGACGCAATTTGTCGCGCCGGGTACAACAGCCCTGACCGGAATGCACGTAACGGGGCCGCGCCGCCTTACAATGGCCGCCCTTCGTCTGCTCGCCGGAACCGCCTGCCGTGGCCGCCTCTGCCCTGTCCGAATTCTCGTTGATCGATCGCTATTTCGCGCGCCGCGCGCGGCGGCCCGGCGCGCGCGCCGTGCTCGGCATCGGCGACGACTGCGCGCTGCTCGCGCCCCATCCGGACACGATGATGGCGATTTCGACGGACATGCTGGTCGAAGGCCGCCATTTCTTCCCCGACGTGCCGCCGCGCGCGCTCGGCCACAAGACGCTGGCCGTCAATCTGTCGGACCTCGCCGCGATGGGCGCGCAGCCGCGCGCGTTCACGCTGGCGTTCGCGCTGCCGCGCGCCGACGCCGCTTGGCTCGATGCGTTCTCCGACGGCCTGTTCGAGATCGCCGACCGCCACGGCTGCGAGCTGGTGGGGGGCGACACCACGAGCGGCCCGCTGAACCTGTGTGTGACCGTGTTCGGCGATGTCGCGCCCGACCGCGCGCTGCGGCGCGACGCCGCGCGCGACGGCGA
>NZ_JAAGPF010000164.1 GCF_017104645.1 Burkholderia sp. Ac-20379 | reverse complement strand
AAAAAAAAAACCCCCCCCCTCCCCCCCACCCCCCCCCCCCCACCTTTTTCTTCTACCATGTCACTACGCCACCCCAAAGATCACCCGCCACCCACACTCTTTCCCTACCCGCCGCCCTTCCGATCCCGGGCCCGACAGTGGAGCCCGCCCCGCCCGACAGCGAACCGATCGTCTCGTCCCCGTTCGCGCCGGCGATCTCGAAGCTGGCCCCGCTGCCGGCGAGACTCACCGCGCCGGTGGACAGCAGCGAGCCGGCGCCGCCGAGCGCCAGCGTGCC
>NZ_JAAGPF010000163.1 GCF_017104645.1 Burkholderia sp. Ac-20379 | reverse complement strand
CAGCCTGACGGCCGGCGCGCGTTCGCCGCGCCGCCGGCACGCGTGACGCCGTTGCCCGCCTCGGCCTATCCCGCGCTCGCGGCAGCCTTGCGCAGCGACGCCATCGTGTTCGACGCGGCCCCATGCGGCGTCGACAACGGTGCGCCGTGGCTCGTGGTGCGGCTCGCCACGGCGGCCGACTGCCTCGCGCTCGCACCGGACGCGCAGGCGCTCGCCGGTATCGTCGCCTCGGTCGGCACACATGGCATAGCCGCCTATGCGCCGCATTCGGACGGCGGCCCGGCCACCTTCGAAGTGCGCTGCCTGATGACGGGCGAGCAATTCGGCGTGGGCGAGGATCCGGTCACCGGCAGCGCCAACGCGGCGATCGCCGGCCTGCTCGACCGCCAGGGCCTGCGCCCCGGCAACGCCTACACGGTGCGCCAGGGCACCGCGATCGGCCGCGACGGCCGCGTGTCGGTCGACTACGAAAACGACACGATCTGGATCGGCGGCGATGCCGTCACCGTCGTCGACGGCAGCTTCCTGTTGCCGTGACATCCACCGGCCGTGCATCGCACGGCCGTACTTGCATGACTTCGAAACGATTCTTTACTTTGTTTCAAATCATGCATGTCTTCGATAGCGGCCTATCGGCCCCGCCTCGGTTTTTGCCCTCGCTATCTAATTCGCCGACCAACCAGTAATATCGGGATCAATCGAACCCGAGCGGCCGCCACATGGGCCGGTGCGCAATGCGTGCCGGCGGCATGCCGTCCAAGGAGTCGGAAAAACATAGCGCGCCACCCGCACGACGCGGGGGCAACACCACCGCGCGATGCCGGGCAAGCGGCACGCGCGACCGGGCCACATGCCGGCACGCCCGCGCCTCGCGCGCAGGCGCCGCCGGTGCACGCAGCCTCAGCCGCACGACCCGAACCCGCTGTTCCATGCCGATCGACCGTTAGTCATCCGATGAATTCGTTGCGTCAACTCGCCGAGCTCGCGCGCCAGCCGCGCCCGCGCCGCACTCGCCGCCGCACGTTGTTCGCGATCCCCCTGCTCGGGACGATCGCGATCGCGCTGCTGTGGACGGCGATCGTCATGCGGCTGTCGGTGGAGAAGGACAGCGCCTACCGGGAAGCGGCCGCCTCCGCCGCGATCCTCTCCACGGCCCTCGAGCAGCACACCATCAAGTCGATCCACCAGGTCGACCAGATCACGCGCTTCGTGAAGTTCGAGTTCGAGAAATCGCCCGAGCACTTCAACCTGGCGAGTGCGGTGGAGCGCGGCGTGGTGCCGAGCGACACGCTGATCCAGGTCTCGCTGCTCGACGCCAACGGCCGCCTGTTCGCCAACACGGCCGATCCGCATCCGAAGCCGATGGACCTCTCCGATCGCGAGCACTTCCAGGTGCACGCCACCCACAACGACGACGAGATGTACATCAGCCGGCCGGTGCTCGGCCGCCTGTCGGGCCAATGGACGCTGCAGATGACGCGCCGCCTGAACGCGCCCGACGGCTCGTTCGCGGGCGTGGTGGTGGTGTCCGAGGATCCGAGCTATTTCACGAGCGATTTCTACAACAACGCGGCGGTCGGCAAGGACGGCGTGATCGCCGTGGTGTCCGACACGGGCGCGGTGCTCGCGCGGCGCACCGGCGCGCCGGGCACGAGCCGCCCGGGCAGCTTCTCGGCGTCCGGCGTGTACCCGATCGCCGAGCGCGTGTCGGGCACCTATGCCGATCCGATCGACGGCACGATGCGGATCGTGTCGTACCGCCATCTCGACGGCTATCCGCTCGGCGTGCTGGTGGGGTTGTCGCAGGCGGAGGAACTGTCCGACTACAACCACACGCGCAACGTCTACCTGCTGATGACGAGCTTCATCACGCTGGCGATGCTCGCGTTCTTCGGCGTGGCCACCGGGCTGATCGGCAAGCTGCTCGGGCGCGAGCGCGAGATGACGCAGCTTGCCGAATACGACCTGCTGACCGGCCTGGCGAACCGCTACACGACGCTGCGCGAGTTGCGCAACGACGTGGCCGAACCGGCCAACCTGCGGCACCTGGCGATCCTGTTCATCGATCTCGACAACTTCAAGACGGTGAACGACACGCTCGGCCACAACGCCGGCGACATCGTGCTGCAAATGACGGCCGCGCGGCTGTCCGACGCGGTGGGCCACGACGGCACGCTGTCGCGGATCGGCGGCGACGAGTTCGTGGTGGTGGTCAAGGGCGACGACGTGGAGCGCCGCGCCGTGCGGCTCGCCGAATCGATCATCGGCATGTTCGCCGATGCGTTCGAGGTGCGCGGCAGCACGTTCGTGCTGCATGCGAGCATCGGCATCGTGCTGCACACCGTGCCCAACGAAAGCGAGATCGACCTGCTGAAGAAGGCCGACCTCGCGATGTACAGCGCCAAGGACGCCGGCAAGAACTGCTACCAGTTCTACGCGCCGCACCTGTCGCATCGCGCCGATCACCTGATGCGCTGGGAACAGCAGTTGCGCGTGGCGCTCGCCGAGGGGCAGTTGTTCCTCGCGTTTCAGCCGAAGATCGACCTGACGCGGCGCTGCATCGCCGGCTTCGAGGCGCTGGTGCGCTGGAATCACCCCACCCACGGGCTGATCGCCGCCACCGAATTCATCGCGGTGGCCGAATCGACCGGCCTGATCGTGCCGATCGGCGATTTCGTGGTGCGCACCGCGTGCCGTCAACTGGCGCGCTGGCGCGACGAAGGCCACGACACGCTGACGCTCGCCGTCAACGTCTCGCCCGTGCAGTTCTGGCGCGGCGACCTGATCGAGACCATCTCCAGCGCGCTGGCCGAAACCGGCATCGCGGCGGACCGGCTCGAGATCGAGATCACCGAGACGGCGATGATGGAGTTTCCCGAGCTGGTGTCGGACAAGATCATGGCGCTGAAGAAGCTCGGCATCCGCGTGGCGCTCGACGATTTCGGCACCGGCTATTCGTCGCTGTCGTATCTGCACCGTTTCGCGGTGGACACGCTGAAGGTGGATCGCTCGTTCGTGCAGGCGATCCCGGCCGATCGCAGCGTGTGCGTGATGGTGTCGTCGATCGTGCACCTGGCGCGCGCGCTCGGGCTGACCGTGGTGGTCGAGGGCACCGAAACCGAGGAGCAGGTGGCGTGGCTGTCGGCGCTCGGGCCGATCCAGGCGCAGGGCTTCCTGTTCTCGCGCGCGGTGCCGTCGGACGGGATCGCGGCGCTGCTGGCGCGCTTCGGCGTGTGCGAAACGCTGGAGCCGCAGCCGCGCGCGACGTCGAGCGCGGCGCATCTGGCCCGGATCGCGAACATCTCGCACGAACCGGGCGACGGCCGCGGCGACTGAGCGTCGCCGGGCAGGAAGGTAAAACGCGGCGCGTGCGTTGCGCGCCGCTTGAAGCTTGACGCCTTCTCGGGCTCAGAAGCCGCGCGACAACACCGCCGCGGCAATCGTCACGACGCCGAGCACCAGGTTGACCACCACCAGCATGCGCATCGTGCCCACGGCGCGCGCGCCGTCCGGCCAGTTCTGCGCCTGCACGGCGCGGCGAATGCGCGGAAACAGCGCGAAACGGATGTGGCCGAAGATCAGCATCATCAACACGCCAAGGCCGGCCATCGCGTGCAGCGGCCAGGTGGCATGCGCGCCGCCGAACGCCGTCAGCAGGAAGCCGCCCGTCAGCAGCGTGACGAGCACGGCCCCCGCCACCCAGTTGAAGAAGCGCCCGAACACGGCCTCGATCAGCGGCAGCCGCAGTTGCGGCGAAAGATCCGACAGCGCGGGGCGCAGGCAGAAATGCGCGAACACCATCCCGCCCACCCACACCGCGACGGCAAGAAGATGAAGGAACAGCGCGACGGCAATGGCGTGGGACATGAGCAATCCTGAGTGTGTTGTTATCGAGCGAATCGGGCCGGGGGCCGAAAGACGGCAACCGGAAGCCGGCTCGCAACGGCGGCCTGAGCCGGTTCGACCGGCCCGAGGCGCGCCGGTTCGGTATGCGGGCGACATTTGACACGAAATCTCGACGAATGTCGCGGATCGCGTTCGACGCCGCGCTCGATACCGCGCGGGATCCATCCATGAAAAAGCCCCGGTGCGCGGGCGGCGCAGCCGGGGCCGGACGAAACGCGGCGGCAGGCGCGCAGGCCGCGCCGCCGCGAGCTTCGTCAGTCGAAGATCGGACGCAGGCCGGACAGCTTCAGCTTGAGATCCGGCGCGCGGCCCTTGCGGGCGCGCTTGCCGACCAGCGGCGCAAGCGCCGCGCCCGCCAGCACCGCATCCTGCGCCTTGCCGCCGCGGCCGGTGCCTTGCAGCACCACGCCACGGCCGTCGATCGCCAGCGCCTGCACCAATGCTTCCTTGTCTTCCAGCGCCATCAGGATCACGCCGCGGCCGCCGGCCGACAGCGTCTTCATCTCGTCGATGCCGAACACCAGCAGGCGCCCCTGCCCCGACAGGCAGGCCACCTGCGTGGCGAGCGGCACGACCGGCATCGGCGCGAGCGGCGCCGCGCCGTCGTCGATCGTCATGAACGCCTTGCCGGCCTTCTGACGGCTGATCATGTCGCCCACCTTGGCGATGAAGCCGAAGCCGTTGCTCGACGCGAGCAGCAGTTGCTGCTCGGCGCCCGCCGCGAAGTAGTGCATCAGGTGCGTGCCCGATTCGAGCTCGATCAGCGAGGTGACCGGCACGCCGTCGCCGCGCCCGCCCGGCAGCACCTGCACCGGCACCGAGTGCACGCGGCCCTTGCTGCCCCACGCGATCAGCGTGTCGGGCGTGCGGCACTGGAACGCCGCGTAGAGGCTGTCGCCGGCCTTGAACGTGAAGCTCGCCGGATCGAGCCCATGGCCCTTCAGCGCCCGCACCCAGCCCTTCTGCGACACCACCACCGTCACCGGCTCGTCGATCACCTTGGCTTCGAAGATCGCGCGCTTTTCCTGCTGGATCAGCGTGCGGCGGTCGTCGCCGAACTGCTTGGCGTCGCCCTCGATCTCCTTGATCATCAGCCGCTTCATCGCGCTGTCGTTGGCCAGCAGGTCTTCCAGCTTGGCCTTCTCGGCGCGCAGTTCCTCGAGTTCCTTCTCGATCTTGATCTTCTCGAGCCGCGCGAGCTGACGCAGGCGGATTTCGAGAATGTCGTCGGCCTGACGCTCGGTCAGCCCGAACGCCGACATCAGCGCGGCCTTCGGCTCGTCCGACTCGCGGATGATCCGGATCACCTCGTCGATGTTCAGGAAGACGATCATCCGCCCTTCGAGGATATGGATGCGGTCGTCGACCTTGCCGAGGCGATGGCGGCAGCGCCGCGTCAACGTCTGCTGGCGGAAGCCCACCCACTCGCCGAGGATCGTGCCGAGCCCCTTCTGCGCGGGCCGGCCGTCCGGGCCGATCATCACGAGGTTCAGCGCCGCGTTCGATTCGAGGCTGGTGTGCGCGAGCAGCGACTGCACGAACTCGGTCTGATCGATGGTGCGCGATTTCGGCTCGAACACGAGCCGCACCGGCGCATCCTTGCCCGACTCGTCGCGCACGGCGTCGAGCAGGTCGAGCATGGTCTTCTTGGTGTTGGCCTGTTCCTGCGTGAGCGTCTTCTTGCCGGCCTTGATCTTCGGATTGGTCAGTTCCTCGATTTCCTCGAGCACCTTCTGGCCCGAGGTGTTCGGCGGCAATTCGTTGACCACCAGTTGCCACTGGCCGCGCGCGAGATCCTCGATCTTCCAGCGCGCGCGCACCTTGAGGCTGCCGCGCCCGGCTTCGTAGGCGGCGGCAATTTCCGCGTCGCTCGAGATGATCTGGCCGCCGCCCGGGAAATCCGGGCCGGGCACCAGTTGCATCAGTTCGGCGTGCGAGAGCTTCGGGTTGCGGATCAGCGCGACGGCCGCGGCTGCCACTTCGCGCAGGTTGTGCGACGGGATTTCGGTGGCGAGGCCGACCGCGATGCCCGAGGCGCCGTTCAGCAGCGCGAACGGCAGGCGCGCGGGCAGCAGTTGCGGCTCCTGGAACGAACCGTCGTAGTTCGGCATGAAGCCGACCGTGCCCTGATCGATCTCGTCGAGCAGCAACTGGGCGATCGGCGTGAGCCGCGCTTCCGTGTACCGCATCGCGGCCGCGCCGTCGCCGTCGCGCGAGCCGAAGTTGCCCTGGCCATCGATCAGCGGGTAGCGCATCGAGAAATCCTGCGCGAGACGCACGAGCGCGTCGTAGGCCGATTGGTCGCCGTGCGGGTGGTACTTGCCGAGCACGTCGCCCACCACGCGCGCCGACTTGACGGGCTTGGCGTTGTTGCCGAGGCCCATCTCGTTCATCGCGAACAGGATCCGGCGCTGGACCGGCTTCTGGCCGTCGCAGACGTCCGGCAGCGCGCGGCCCTTGACGACGCTGACCGCGTAGCTGAGGTACGCGCTCTCGGCGTAATCGCCGAGCGTCAGGACATCGCCGCCGCCGGGCGGCGCGGGCGGCTCATCGAAAAAATCGGGGGTGTTGTCATCCATCTGGTATCGCTTCCGTATCGGTTCAGGGGCGGCTCGGCCGGGGTGCCGCGCGGCGCATCGCGTGCGCGGCGCGGATCACGCCGCTCAGATATCCACCTCGACCTCGTTGCCCTTTTCCTCGAGCCAGCCGCGGCGCGCGGACGCCTCGCCCTTGCCCATCAGCATCGTCATGCGCGACACCGTGGCGTCGTAATCGAGCCCGCCGAGCGCGACCGGCGTGAGGCGGCGCGTATCGGGATTCATGGTGGTGTCCCACAGCTGCTCGGCGCTCATCTCGCCGAGGCCCTTGAAGCGGCTGATCGACCACTGCGTCTCGCGCACGCCGTCCTTGCGCAGCTTGTCGAGGATCGCCTCGAGCTCGCCGTCGTCGAGCGCGTAGAGCTTCTGCGCGGGCTTCTTGCCGCGCGCCGGCGCATCGACGCGGAACAGCGGCGGGCGCGCCACGCACACGTGGCCGCGCTCGATCAGCTGCGGGAAATGCTTGAAGAACAGCGTGAGCAGCAGCACCTGGATGTGCGCGCCGTCCACGTCCGCGTCCGACAGGATGCAGATCTTGCCGTAGCGCAGGTTCGACAGGTCGACGGTATCGTCCGGGCCGTGCGGATCCACGCCGATCGCCACCGAGATGTCGTGCACCTCATTGTTCGCGAACAGGCGGTCGCGCTCGGTTTCCCAGGTGTTCAGCACCTTGCCGCGCAGCGGCAGGATCGCCTGGTATTCCTTGTCGCGGCCCATCTTGGCCGAGCCGCCGGCCGAGTCGCCCTCGACCAGGAACAGCTCGTTGCGCGCGATGTCCTGCGTCTCGCAATCGGTCAGCTTGCCGGGCAGCACCGCCACGCCCGAGCTCTTGCGCTTCTCGACCTTCTGGCCCGCGCGCGTGCGCGCCTGCGCCTGCTTGATCACGAGATCGGCCAGCTTCTTGCCGTGCTCGACGTGCTGGTTCAGCCACAGTTCGAGCGCCGGACGCGAGAACGACGACACCAGCTTGACCGCGTCGCGGCTGTTCAGGCGTTCCTTGATCTGGCCTTGAAACTGCGGATCGAGCACCTTCGCCGACAGCACGAACGAGACGCGCGCGAACACGTCCTCGGCCAGCAGCTTGACGCCCTTCGGCTGCAGGTTGTGCAGCTCGACGAAGCTCTTGACCGCCTGATAGAGGCCATCGCGCAGCCCCGATTCGTGCGTGCCGCCAGCCGGCGTCGGAATCAGGTTCACGTAGGACTCGCGCGTGAGCGAGCCTTCCTCGCTCCAGGCCACCACCCACGAGGCGCCTTCGCCGTCGGCGAAGGTGTCGTCGCCCGAGCTTTTCGAATCGGCGAAGCGCTCGCCTTCGAACAGCGGAATCAGCAGCTCGCTGCCGTTCATTTCGTCGAGCAGGTAGCCGCGCAGGCCGTCTTCGTATTTCCAGACCTGGCGCTCGCCGGTTTTCTCGGTGACCAGCACCACTTCGACGCCCGGCAGCAGCACCGCCTTCGAGCGCAGCAGGCGCTGCAGTTCGCCGGCCGGCAGGTTCGGCGAATCGAAATACTTGCCGTCGGGCCAGACGCGCACGCGCGTGCCCGATTTCTTCTCGCCGCGGCCGGCTGGCTGCGTGACGAGCGGCTTGACGACATCGCCGGACGCGAAACCGAGCTCGGCGATCTTGCCGTCGCGCCAGACGGTGACGTCGAGGCGCGTGGCCAGCGCGTTGGTGACCGACACGCCCACGCCGTGCAGGCCGCCCGAGAACGTGTAGGCGCCGCCGGCCGCCTTGTCGAACTTGCCGCCGGCGTGCAGGCGCGTGAAAACGATTTCGACCACCGGCACGCCTTCTTCCGGGTGCATGCCGTATGGAATGCCGCGGCCGTCGTCCTCGACCGAAACCGACTGATCCGCGTGCAGCGTGACCGTGATCTGCTTGCCGTGGCCGCCGAGCGCCTCGTCGGAGGCGTTGTCGATGACTTCCTGGATGATGTGCAGCGGATTTTCGGTACGCGTGTACATACCGGGCCGCTGCTTGACGGGTTCGAGACCCTTCAGCACCTTGATCGATGCTTCGCTGTAGGCCGCTGCGGGCTTTTTCGTGGACATAGGCGCTAGTTCATCCATTGCCCGCGATGCTTATCCCCAGATCGTGTGGACAACATCGTGGACAAAACGTTGAATTCGATAAAAAAGCCAATCGAAACAATGCGCTGACGCGACTGCTCCGAAACCGGGCGGCGCCGCATGCGACGCCGGGGCCGGAACGCGGCGTATTTTACTGGTTCCTTGCGCGCGCGCTCATGAAGGCTTGCGCTTGGCCTCGAGTTCTTCCGAGCGCTCGAGCGCGGCGAGCAGGTCGTCGTCGAGCGTGGCGTAGCGCTGGGTGAGGCGCGTGCCTTCCTTCGCGTCGCGCGCGAAGATCGTGCCGTCCGCGAGCTGCGCGCTGATCGCGGCCTGCTCGGCTTCGATCGCGGCGATCTTCGCGGGCAGGCCGTCGAGTTCGCGCTGTTCGTTGAACGACAGCTTGACCGGGCGCGGCGTGCCGCGGGCCGCCGCGTTCTTGCTCGCGTCGTCCTTCGGCGCGGACGCTGCCGCGCGCGGCGCGGCTTCCTGCGGCTTGTCTTGCTGCAGGAGCGCGGCCGAGCGCGCGTGCTGGGTTTGCCAGTCGGTAAAGCCGCCGACGTATTCGCGCCAGCGGCCCTGCCCTTCCGATGCGATCACCGAGGTCACCACGTTGTCGAGGAACGCGCGATCGTGGCTGACCAGCAGCACCGTGCCGTCGTAGTCGGCCAGCAGTTCCTCGAGCAGCTCGAGCGTGGGGATGTCGAGATCGTTGGTGGGTTCGTCGAGCACCAGTACGTTGGCCGGGCGTGCGAACAGGCGTGCCAGCAGCAGGCGGTTGCGCTCGCCGCCCGACAGCGAGCGGACCGGCGACCGGGCGCGTTCCGGCGCGAACAGGAAGTCGCCCAGGTAGCTCATCACGTGCTTCTTCGTGCCGGCGACTTCCACCCATTCGCTGCCGGGGCTGATCGTATCGGCGAGGCTCTTGTCCAGATCGAGCTGCGCGCGCATCTGGTCGAAATACGCCACCTGCAGATTGGTGCCGGTGCGGACCTTGCCTTCGTCCGGCGTCAGTTCGCCGAGGATCAGCTTCAGCATGGTGGTCTTGCCTACGCCGTTCGGCCCGATCAGGCCGATCTTGTCGCCGCGCATCACCGTGCTGGAGAAGGTGTCGATGAAGGTGCGGCCGTCGTAGCGGATCGTGACGTCGGTCAGTTCCGCGACGATCTTGCCCGACTTCTCGCCCTGCCCGACATCGAGACGCACGTTGCCCTGCGCGTTGCGCCGCTCGGCGCGCTCGTTACGCATGTCCACCAGGCGCGCGATGCGCCCGACGCTGCGCGTGCGGCGCGCTTCCACGCCCTTGCGGATCCAGATTTCTTCCTGCGCCAGCAGCTTGTCGAACTTCGCGTTCTCGACGCGCTCGACTTCCAGTTGCTGCTCCTTGCGCGTTTGATATTGCGAGAAGTTGCCGGGATAGGACAGCAGGCGGCCGCGATCGAGTTCGACGATGCGGGTGGCGACGCGATCGAGGAACGCGCGATCGTGGGTAATGAACAGCACGCTCGAGCGCTGCGAGATCAGCAGCTCTTCGAGCCAGCGGATGCCTTCGAAATCGAGGTGATTGGTCGGTTCGTCGAGCAGCAGTACGTCGGGCTGCAGCACCAGCGCACGGGCCAGCGCCACGCGCTTTTTCATGCCGCCCGACAGCGCTTCCACCAGCAGCGCGCCGTCGAGGCCGATCTGCGCCAGCGTGGTGGCCACGCGGGTGCGCCAGTTCCAGCCGTCCGCCATGTCGAGCGACGCTTGCAGCGTGTTCATGCGCGCCATCAGCGCGTCGTGCGCGGCGCCTTCGGGTTCATCGGCGAGCCCGTGCGCGACCGTGTCGAACTCGTCGAGCAGCGCCTGGATGTGCGTGAGGCCGCCGGCGACCGCGTCGAACACCGACACCCCCGGCTCGAACTCGGGCTCCTGCGACACGTAGACCGTCACCAGATCCTGCTGGCGGGTAATCAGGCCGTCGTCGGGACGCGCGAGCTCCGCGACGATCTTCAGCAGCGAGGACTTGCCCGCACCGTTGCGGCCGATGAGGCCGACGCGCTCGCCGGCTTCGAGCGAGAAATCCGCGTGATCGAGCAACGCGACGTGACCGAACGCAAGCTGCGCGCCGGTAATGGAATAGAGCGACATGGGGGAAGCGGCGATGAGAAGGATTCGGAAGCGCCCATTGTAACGGGCATCGGGGGCGGTTCTAAGTTGGCCGGATGGCGGACTGCGCGCAATCGTCCGGCAGACCTTGATCGGGCGCAGACGGAGCGGCTGGGCGTTTCGGGTATATTGCGCGGTCTGTCGGCTTGCCGCCGCACGATTTTCACTGTTTCCGCACTAATTTCCGATCGTCATCATGAGCGAAGTCGTCGAATACCAAAGCTGGGTTTGCCTGATCTGCGGGTGGATCTACAACGAACAGGAAGGCCTGCCCGACGAAGGCATTCCGGCCGGCACGCGCTTCGCCGACATCCCGGCGGATTGGCGCTGCCCGCTGTGCGATGTGGGCAAGGAAGATTTCGTGGTGGTGGATTTCTGAGCTTGGGTTGAGCGTGCCGCTTCGGCCCGCTCGACGGCAGTTTTCGGGGCGGGAAGCTTTGCTATACTCTGCCCCGCTGAATCAGGCGGTTCCGAATACATCGCCGCCACGCGACGCCGTCACCGGCGTCCTATCCGCTCCCCGTAGTTCAATGGATAGAACAAGCGCCTCCTAAGCGCTAGATACAGGTTCGATTCCTGTCGGGGGGACCAGTTGGCCCCTAACGCTTCCCGATCGACTAAAAACCCGCAGAGCTTTGCTGTGCGGAGTTTTTCCTGCCATCAATACCCAAACTTGGCCACTACTAGCCAAGTTGGCAAGGGTATCTTTTGAAGATGCTGCCGAACGGCATTGCGGATCTACGCGGGGAGTGAAAAATGAACGTCGATTGGGATGAGTTCGCAGATCGCTATGCGCAGTTGGTATCCGTCGAGCATGCCAACCGCGACACGATCAACAAATTACTTGGCTTGGCCGCATCGAAGCTTCCCAGAGATACCGCAGCGACACTTGTATGGTTCGACTCCGCACTATCCACCACCTCAAAAAAGTGGTTTGTGGCGGGCGTCATGAGGTATGCAAATCCTGTCCCCCGAAGCTTGCTCGATCCCCTGCTGACAGCGGCACTGAAAGAACCTAACCCGAGCGCAAACCAGGTTTTTATCACACCCTGTATTCGAACATTCGGACATCAAACCGTGGAAGCGCGAATTCGCGAACTTGCCAGCGCGCCGGAAGCGAACTACGGGGACGGACTCCCCAATGCCATGTATTGGATCACTGGCAACCGCTAGCCGATACTTAGCCAGCTTCACCGGAAACCGCTTGATATATGGGGTTGCACACATGGTGCCGGCTCGCGCTTCTCCAACCTTGCTCGCCAACACTCGGGGCCACCGAACCACGGCAACATATGTTGCCATTCAAGCGGCCGCCACATCACACAACGTCCCCAACTTCATACCGAACGCGCAAATTCGTTTGACATCCCCCCTTCACCTCAGTACACTACGCGTCGCGGGGTGGAGCAGTCTGGCAGCTCGTCGGGCTCATAACCCGAAGGTCATAGGTTCAAATCCTATCCCCGCAACCAAACATCAAAAAAGCCCGCTCTGCGAAAGCAAGCGGGCTTTTTGCTGTGCCGTCTCCGAACATCGAAACGGCACGTTCACACCTCACGCTTCCGGCCGCCGCGCGTAAGCCTCGTCGAACAGCCGCTCCAGCGTCGGATGCACGCCGCGCACCTGGTCGGCCACCTCCTTCGCCCAATCGAAATACTCGCGCTTGCGTTCCTCGGGCCAATCGGCCGGCGGGTTCGCGGCGATGTCGCGCAGGTTGCAGATCTTGTCGGCGAGCTTGACGAGCTTCGCGCGCCGGCTGATGTGCGCGGCATGCTCGACCTGAAGGCGCTTGCGCTCCGCTTTCGGCAGCGATTTGTCGTCGGTCACATCGCGCACGATATCGGCCACGATCTGGCCGAACAGTTGCACCAGTTCCTGCTCGGAGGTGGCGGTGTCCTCGATCACGTCGTGCAGGATCGCGGCGGTCAGCACCGGCTCGTCGTCGATGCCGGCCTCGTTGGCCAGCACGTTGGCCAACGCGATCGGATGGTTGATGTAGGGCGAGGCATCGACGTCCTTGCGGCGTTGGTGTCGATGTCTCTCGGCGGCGAATGCCAGTGCGGCAATGAACTTGCTCATCTTGTGGTCACCCTTGCGCTCTCACGCATGATTTTGCGAAGCTGATCCGTGGACTCGGCAACACGAAAGGTTGCTCGCCCGGCGGCCCTGCCGATATTAACGGATCATTACGGCAACTCAACCGGCCGCCGGCCCGCCAACCGCAACGGCGTCAAGCCGACATCGCGCGATCGAGCTCCACGACGTCGTCACGCGCGGCAGGTTTGCGCGGTACATACGACAACGCCCGCTTCTCGATCAGATGCCAGGACAGCCACGCGCAAACGAGCGTGATCGCAATGCTCAGCGCCAGGTCAGCGCCGAACGGCCAGCGCGATCCGACATGCCAAACCAGCGTCTGCTGCACGATGAACGCATAGATATATACACCGTAGGAAAGATCGCCGAAACGGCCAAAGCGGCGCAGATACGGCGTGGACGCCGCACCGAACATCACCGCGACCGGCGTGATCAGCAGCCACGCGCCCAACATGATCTGGCCGAAAAGACAGGCCGTCGCGCCGAGCGACGCCGCCAGCGCAACGACCCACACGCGGCGTCGCCCCGCCCAGGTATCGCGATACAGCCACATCAGCACGCCGCCGCAAAAATACAGGCCGTAATGCGTGCCGTACGCCTGATCGGGATTCGTTTCGGCGTGATAGATCGCAAAGTAATTCACACACAGGGCCACAACCGCGGCAAGCACGAGCCACCGCCTGCGCATCAACGTCAGCACGCCGCCGATCAACAAATAGAGATACCAGCGCACTTCAAGCGGTATCGTCCACGTCGATCCGTTCACCGCATTGGGATACGGATTGTGCTCGAACACGCCGGGCAATTCGAACGCCATCTTCAAGCGAAGATTGTTCAGGTAATGCCACAACGACGGATGCTGGAAATACTCGGCTGCCGGCAAGCGGGAAACCAGCGGCCCCAGCACGAAGGCCGCGAGCATCGTGACGACGAACAACCCCGGCCAGATTCGCAGGAATCGCTTCGCCACGAAACGTCCGGCATGCGGATCGCGCTCCCAGCTTTGAATCACGAGGTAACCGCTGATGGAGAAGAAGATCGCGACGCCGATCGCCCCGAACGTCATGCCGTTGGCAACCGACGGCTCCGGCAACGCCAGCAAGGCATGCTGATGCGAATACAACACCATGAGCGCTGCGAAGAGCCTCAGGAAATCGAAATTATTCGAATGTTTCACTATTGAAATCGTGGGCTTCTGACGAGCCCGTTCCTATGCGCGTCGAAACGCGCCGCGGCCATTCCTGCAATCGAGCCGAGCGCCGCGACGATTGTCTCCGGCACCGCACGGCTCCCCCGAAATCGACGCCTCTTCAGCGCCTTACAACGCCAACCCGCCAAAACCAATACGGATTCATTCCCGATCCGATTCCCGTCAACGACGCGACACAACGCCATGCCAGGCTCGCGACGGCCGCGCGATTCTACATTACGAAGCGTTACACGCAGGGGCCGACTTCCGCGTACGCGCAGCCACGCCAGCGCGATGCACGCGTGCTCGGCACGTCAGTATCGAAGGGGAAACACGGCACCGCCGCGCGGCGTCGTTCGCGCGCAGGCAGGCAACCGAAGCAACCGGCGGAACGTCAGGGAAAGAAAGGAAGCCAGGAAGGCGTCGACGCGCACAACGACGAACGTCGGCCCTCATGACCACGCGGGCCGCCAGGGGAAGCGGCCCGCTTCGTCATCGGCCGGCTCGCGCAGGGGAGTCGCGAGCCGGCACGAGCGGCGCAGGGCGCGCCGCGTTCAGGAGCGGCGCGTCGCCAGTTCGGCGCCCTGGCGCAGCGCTTCGAGCATGCTGCCTTCGTCGGCGATGCCCTTGCCGGCGATGTCGAACGCCGTGCCGTGGTCGACCGAGGTGCGCACCACGTCCAGCCCGACCGTCACGTTCACGCCCGCTTCGAGGCCGAGCACCTTGACCGGGCCGTGGCCCTGATCGTGATACATCGCCACCACCAGGTCGAAATCGCCGCGGCCGGCGCGATAGAACAGCGTATCGGCGGGCAGCGGGCCGGTCACGTCGAGGCCGCGCGCCTGCAGCAGCGTCACGGCCGGGATGATCTTCTCCTCTTCCTCGCCGTAGCCGAACAGGCCGTTCTCGCCCGCATGCGGATTGATGCCGCACACGCCGATCCGCGGCTTCGCGATGCCGGCCTTGATCAGCGTGGCGTTGCCGCGCTCGATCGTGCGCTGCACGAGGCCCGGCTCGATCTTGCGGATCGCGTCGATGATGCCGATGTGGGTCGTCACGTGGATCACGCGCAGTTGCGGCGCGACCAGCATCATCGACACTTCCTCGACGCCCGTCAGGTGCGCCAGCATTTCGGTGTGGCCCGGGAACTTGTGGCCGCCCGCGTGCAGCGCCTCCTTGTTCAGCGGCGCGGTGCAGATCGCGTCGATCTCGTTGGCCTGCGCCAGCTCGACGGCGCGCGCGATATAGCGATAGGCCGCGTCGCCGGCCACCGGCGAAAGCTGGCCGAACGGCAGATCGGCGGGAATCAGTTCGAGGTCGATACAGTCGATGGCGCCGAGTTCGTAGCGTGCCTGCGCGGCGCTCTCGATACGGCGCACGGTGGCTTTCACGCCGGTGATCTCGATCGCGCGCTCCAGGCGGCGCGCATCGCCGATCACGAGCGGACGGCACTGCTGGTACACGGTGTCGTGCACGAGGCTCTTGACGACGACCTCGGGGCCCACGCCGCTCGCGTCGCCCATCGTGATGCCAATTACGGGAAGATAGTTGCTCATGATGTGTTTCGTTCAGGGGTGGATTCGTGGGGTTCAGGCGCTGCGGCGCGCCGCCGGGTCCTGCTCGCCGCGCAGGTGCCGCCAGGCGCCGAGCAGCGCGTGTTCGGTGCCGAACGCGCCGGCCTTGGTGACGACGCGCGGGCCGCGGCCGTCGCCCGGACGGCCGAGCGCGACGCCCGCCTCGATTTCGCAGGCCAGCTCGAGGCCGCCGATGCGCGCGGCGGCCAGCATCGCGCGAGCGGTTTCGCCGCCAGTCACGATCAAGCCGCCAAGGCCGTCGACGTACGGTGCGACGAGCGCCGCGAGCGCGGTCGACAGCAGCGCGCCTTCGGCCGGATCGAACGCGTCGTCGCGGCCGATGCGCACGATGGCGTCCTGCCGGCCGCGCAGGCATGCGCCGATGCGGTCGTGCCACGCGCGCCATTGCGGGTGGGCGCTGCCCTCGCGCAGCACGGCCGGCGGCACGATGAATTCGGCGATGCCGGCCTCGGTGCGCAGCAGCGCGCACTGACGCTCGGAGATCGCCGACAGGCTGCCGACCAGCGCCAGCAGCGGGCCATCGGCCGACGCTTGCGCAACGGGCTCTGCCGCCGCCGGCTCCGCCGCGAACAATTCGGGCAGATCGGCCAGCTCGCGCGACAAACCGCCCGAACCGACCCAGAAGAACGGCGCATCGATCGCGGCGGTGACGCGCGCGATCGCGGCCAGATCCTCGCCGGTTTCGGCATCGACGACGATCGCGCTCGCGCCGCGCAGCGCCGCGCCGGCCAGCAGCTCGGCAATGCGTTGCGGCGTGTCGCGCAGCGTATCGAGCGCCACCTGTTCGACGCGCAGGCCGGCCGCCTCGAGCATCGCGCGCAGCGCGGCGTCCTGGCCGGCGTTGTCGAGCTGCCAGGTTTCGGTGTCCTCGAGCGGCACGCCGCGCACCATCACGCGGGCGTCGCGCACGGGGCGGAG
>NZ_JAAGPF010000162.1 GCF_017104645.1 Burkholderia sp. Ac-20379 | reverse complement strand
CGAGAGAAGCTTGGCTTCGTTTCGGCGCTGCGTTTTCAGCAGCAGAGAAGCGAGATTATGAAGAACATTTTGAAGCGCGTCAACTACTTTTTTCAGCGCTTCGATCAACAAACTGCATCGATCGAGTTCCTCATCAGTTCAAGGATGCTGCCAACAATCCGGCGCTTTCCTTGTCCTGCCTTGCTTCCCCTCTCGTTCTGCGTTTCCGTCATCGCGAGAGAGGCCGAATTCTAAGCACCGAACTCGCTTCGTGCAAGTGTTTTCGCAAAGAAAATGCATGAAGGGCGCCGCTCGCGCGGCGCCCTTCATGCCAAGCCTTTGATCTCAAAAGAATAAACGGGATATACGGTTGTTCATGCAACCAACTCGCACCCCGGCCATCCTCAATCGGACGGCTCCGACGCCTGGTAGAAGCGCGCGAGATCGCCCTTCATCGCATGCAGCGCGGCGTCGTCGAGATAGATCATGTGGCCGGTCGGGTAGTAGCGCAGCGCGAGATTCGCGCGCAGCGAACGGTCGAGGCCCAGATGCGACAGCGCGTATTCGGTCGCGTAGAACGGCGTCGCCAGATCGAAGTAGCCGTTCAGCGACATCACGCGCAGCTTCGGGTTCTGCCGCATCGCCTCGGCCAGATCGCCGGCCGCATACGGCACGGCCAGTTGCTCGCCCCACCACGCGCGATGCTTCCAGTCCCATTGGCGCAAGGCCGCATCGTTGAACACGCGATACCGGTCGGTCGGACGGTAATCGAGATCCTGCGCGAGATGCCGATGCAGCGCGGCGTCGAACACGCTCGAAATGCTCGTCGCCGATGCGTCGTAATCGGGGCGCTCGCCCGCATCGTCGTAATCGATCCCCTCGAAGCGCGCGTCGTAACGGCCCAGGCTGCGCGACTCGCCGCGCAGCAACTGCTTGCGGAATCGCGACGGCCCCACGCGCAGCCGCGCATCCTTGATGAACTGCACATCGAGCCCGGTATAGCCGGCGATGCGCGCGGCAATCGCGTCGCGTTCGGCATCGGGCAGCGCGTCGCCCGCGGCCAGCGCCTGTTGATACGGGCCGCGCGCGAACGCCCGCACCTCGTCGAGAAACGCGGGCAGGTTCGCCGGCTTCGGCGAGAGGCGGCCGTGATACCAGGCGATCGCCGCATACGTCGGCAGATAGCTTTCGCTCTCGAAATCGGAGCCGGGCGAGAACGCCGCCGAATCGAGCACGGACGACATCAAGATCACGCCGTTCAACGCGATGTTGCTGTCGTTCAGCCGATGCGCGAGCATCGCGGCCCGCGCGGTGCCATACGATTCGCCGAACAGGTACTTCGGCGAATCCCAGCGGCCGTATACGGTCAAATAGCGCTCGATGAAATGGTCGAACGCGTTCAGATCGCTGTCGACGCCCCAGAAGTTCTTGCCCGTCGCGTGGCCCACCGGGCGCGAGAAGCCGGCACCCACCGCGTCGATGAAGACGAGATCGGTCTGGTCGAGCAGGCTGTCGGGGTTGTCGGCGAGATCGTACGGCGCCGGCCCGCTGACGGCGGGGCTGGCCGTATGCGCGCGCTTCGGGCCGAACGAACCCATCATCAGGAACATCGTGCCGGCGCCCGGCCCGCCGTTGAACAGGAACGTCACGGGCCGCGACGCGGCGCGCTTGCCGTTCGCGGTGTACGCAATATAGAAGACGCTCGCGGTGGCCTCGCCGGCATCGTCGCGCAGCAGCAGGTTGCCGGCGGTGGCGGTGTAGTCGAGCGTGCGGCCGTCGAGCCGGATCGAATGGCGCGTGACCGAGCGGGTTTCGGGCGGAACCGGAATGACGCGATCATTGCCGTCGCTTCCGTGCGATGCGCCGGCAGCCGCCTGGGCCTCACGCGAGCGGTTCGCGGACGGCGCGCTCGCGGCCGACGGCGCTTGCGCGGACGAAGCAGCCGGCACGGCCTGCGCCGACGAAGCGGACACGACGGACGCAGCGGCATTCGCAGCCACCGCCTCGGCCGCCCCCGCCGCCCCCATCGACATCGCAACGAGCCACCCGACACAACACAACGATGCGTTCAAACGTAGCGGCATGACATCCTCGGTCGGCGAACCCGCGCATGAATGGTTTGCGGATTGTCGACAGATCGCCCGTGCGCGTCAACGGCGCGCCGCCGCCCGCCCATGACAAAACGGGCGAGCCATCCGGCCCGCCCGCTTGCCCGACGCCACATCGTGCACGTTCGGCTCAACGCCGGCCCAGCATCCGCACGGCCAGCGCCGTCAGCGAGGTGGCCACGGCCAGCACCACCACCGCCGTCCAGCCCCACTGCGCGAACAGCAAGGTCGCCAACCCGGCGCCGGCCGACATGCCGATGAACATGCCGACGAACAGCACCGCGTTGAGTCGGCTGCGCGAGGCGGGATCGATGCCGTAGACGATCGTCTGATGCGCGATCAGCGTCGACTGGAAGCCGAGGTCGAAGCCCACCGTGCTCAGCGCGATCAGGGCGAGCTGCGCCGACACCGGCAGCCACGGCGCGAACCCCATCGCGGCGAACGACACGGTGGCCACGCCGATGCCGAGCCGCGTGACGAACTCCGAGCCGCGGCGGTCGGCCAGCCGGCCGGCCAGCGGCGCGGCCAGGGCGCCAGCCGCACCGGCCAGGCCGAACGCGCCGGCCGCCGCGCTGCCGAGATGGAACGGCGCGCCGTGCAGCATCACGGCCAGCGTCGTCCAGAAGCCGCTGAAGCCGATCGCGAGGATGCCCTGCGCGAATGCGGCGCGGCGCAAGGCCGGATGCTGGCGCCACAGCGCGCCGAGCGAGGCGATCAGCGCGCGATACGGCAATTGCGTGGTGGGCCGGAAGCTCGGCAGGCCGCGTGCGGCCGCCACGCCGATCGCGGCGACGCTGACCGCCGCGATCACGAAGGTCGCGCGCCAGCCGAGGCTGCCTGCCACCACCCCGGCCACCACGCGCGACAGCAGGATGCCGAGCAGCAAGCCCGTCATGACGGTGCCGACCACCTTGCCGCGACTCGCGTCGGGCGCGAGCGTCGCCCCGGCCGGCACGACGTCCTGCGCAAGCGTCGCGGCCAGCCCCACCGCGAAGCTCGCGGCAAGCAGGAAACCGATCGACGGCGCGAGCGCGGCCAGCAGCAACGCGGCCACCAGCACGCCGGCCTTGACGAGAATCACGCGCCGCCGGTCGAAGCGATCGCCGAGCGGCGCGAGCAGCAGGATGCCGAGCGCATAGCCGAGCTGGGTCAGCGTGGGCACGAAGCCGACCAGCCGGTCCGACGCGCCGATGTCCGGCCCAAGCACGCCCAGCATCGGCTGACTGTAATAGAGCGGCGCCACGCCAAGCCCGGCGGCGGCGGCCAGCAGCAGCACGAGGCGCGGCGTCAGCACGGCCTGCTGGCCGTGGCCGGTGGAGGCCGAAGCGGGGGCGCTGCGATGCGCAGCCGGCATGACCGCCTCGCGGACAACTTCGCCGGCGGCTTCGAAATCGGGGGTCGAGCTCATGATGCGATTCCATCTCGTCGTGAATCAGGAATCGCGAGTGTGACGGCTGCGGCGCAGGGCCGGTAGTGGCACCGCCCGCACATTTGCTATACGCTCCACGCATGACCACCAAATCGCCCGCCAGCCCGGCTTCTGGCGCACGTCACCGGGTTCCGGAAGCGTCCCCCGACGATGCCGGCTATCGTTTTCAATTGATGGAAACATTCGTACGTATAGTCGAATCGGGCAATTTGTCGGCGGCGGCGGCCTTGCTGCGCACCACCCAGCCCACCGTCAGCCGGCGCTTGCAGGCGCTCGAGCGCTCGCTCGGCGTGCGTCTGCTGCACCGTTCGACGCATTCGATGCGGCTGACGGTGGATGGCGAACGCGCGTTCAAGCGCGCCAAGGAATTGCTGGCCAGTTGGGCCGCGTTCGAAGCCGATCTGCGCGGCGCGCAGCAGGAGCCGGAAGGCCCGCTGCGCGTGACGGTGCCGCATGCGTTCGGCCAGCAGATCTTCGTCGAGCCGCTGATGCGTTTCCTGCGGGCGCACCCGCGCGTGACGGTGGAATGGCTGCTGCAGGACGAAGTGCACGATTTCATCGGCACCGGCATCGATTGCGCGATCCAGGTGGGCGAGCCGACCGACCCGTCGGTGGTGGCGATCAAGCTGGCGAACGTGCCGCGCATCGTGGTGGCCGCGCCATCGCTGCTGGAAGGCGGGCGGATTCCGGCCACGCCGGAGGAGCTGGCGCCGCTGACATGGCTGGCGCTGCGCACCTATTACCGCAACGAGATCGCGCTCACGCATCGCACGACCGGCGAGACGCGCCGCTTCACGATCCAGCCGCGCATGAGCACCGACAACCTGTTCGCGCTGCGCAGCACGATGCTGCACGGGCTGGGCGTGGGCATCAGCTCGTCGTGGCTGCTGGCCGACGATCTGGCCGCCGGCCGGCTCGTGCACGTCGCGCCGGAATGGCGCGCCCCGCCGCTGCCGGCCTACCTCACGTATCCGCACGCGCAGTTCTATCCGTCGCGGCTGCTGCGCTTCGTCGCGACGATGCGCGAGGCGGTGCCGGGCCTGGTCGAAAGCGATACGCTGCCCGGCTGAGGCGTCAGCCCTGGCGCAGCCCTGGGCAGCCCCCGGTCACCCCTTGACCAGCCCGCCGTCGACGATCAGGTTCTGCCCGGTCACGGCGCGCGACCACGGCGACAGGAAGAACAGCACGGCATCGGCGAATTCCTCGGGCGTGGTCACGCGGCGCAGCGGCGTGAAGCCCGCGATCATGTCGAACACGGCTTCGGGCGTGGCACGGCTCGCGTCGGTGCTGCGCAGCAGCCCGCCCGACACCATGTTGACGGTGATGCCGTCGGGGCCGAGATCGTTCGACGCGGTGCGCGTCAGCGCCAGCAGCGCGGCCTTCGACGCGGTGTAGTCGTGATACGGCACGACCGGGTTCTGGACGAGGTTGGTGCCGACGTTGACGATCCGCCCGAAGCCGCGCTCGCGCATGCCGGGCAACACTGCCTGCATCGTATTGAGCGCGCCCTTGACCGCGCCTTCGAGCTGCTGCTGCATGCGCGCCCACGAGATGTCGGCGAGTTGCGGCCGCGCGTCGCCGTCGAAGCGGAAGCTGGCCAGCGCGTTGTTGACCACCGCAGTCATCGGCTCGCCGGTGCGTTCGCGCGCCGCCTCCACCATCCGGCGGACTTGCGCCGCGTCGGTCACGTCGGCCTGCAGCGCGATCGCGCGCGGGCCGAGTTCGGCCACCAGCGCCTCGGCCGCCGCTTCGCTGTGCAGGTAATTGACGATCACGCCCGCGCCCTCGCGCGCCAGCGAACGCGCGATCGATGCGCCCAGCCCGCGCGCGCCGCCCGTCACGAGCACCCATTGTTCCGACAAGTTCATTTGCTGCGTCTCCGGATCGTCAAAGCGCGATTATCTCGCGCGCGAGACGATCCGCGCAGCAGCGCTCAAGCCTGCCCGATACGCGCGTCCGCCCACGCCGCGAAATCGCCGACGATCTCGCCCGTCAGCTGATGGCCGACCGGATAGCGGCGCACGGCGTGCGGCACGCCGAGTTCGGTCAGCATCGCATCGGCGCGCTCGGCCCACGACACCGGCAGCTTGTCGTCGTACTCGCCGTGCGCGACGAACGCATCGAGGCCGGCCAGCGCCTCGCGCGGCGCGACGTGCGGCGCGATCTCGGGCAGGATCCGGCCGCTCAGGATCGCGAAGCCACGCACCCATTCCGGCGCGCTGAGGCCGACGCTCGCGCTCATGATGCCGCCCTGGCTGAAGCCGCCGATCAGCGTCGGCAACGATTCCGCGCCATCGGCCTCGCGCAACGCGCGCAGCAGCGCGATCAGTTGCAGGCGGCTCGCGTCGGCCTGCGCGGCGTCGATGGCCGGGCCGTTCGGGCCGAAGCGCACGTGGAACCACGCGAACTGCCCGGGGCCGAGCGTCAGCGGGCCGCGCACGAACAACAGGTCGAGATCGGCCGGCAGCGCGTCGGCCACGGCGGCCAGGTTGGTTTCGTTGCCGCCCACGCCGTGCAGCAGCAACAACCGGGCGCGCGCCGCGCCGGCGGCCGGGCGGCGGCGGAATGCGAGCGTCGAGCCGGGAAGCTGGGTCAGGTCGGTCGTCATCGAATCGGGCTCCGGGTTGCGGGCGGCCCGCTTCCGGAAGCGAGGCCGCTCTATATATAGAGGGACGGTTCGTGCGGCTGCGCGAACCGGAAGCGCCAGTCTGAATCAATCCTTCCAAGCAATAAACCACTGACGCGAAATGCATTGCCTCCCGAACGGAACGAATTGCGGGGATCGTCGCGCTTTTGCGCCGTATCGGGCGGCGGCGCACAATGGCAGCTTCCCGACCGCACGCCGCCACCGCCGCCCGCCGATGAGCACCCTGCCTGACTCGCTTTCCACCGAGCCGTCGCCCGTCGGCGTCTATGCGCGCGACGACGGCGCCTGGCTCGTCAGCCATTCGGACCGGCCGCACATGTATCGGATCCAGCATCGCCGCGCCAGCGGCGACACCGATATCGACACCGTCATCGATCTCGACAACCTCGACGCGAAGCTGCGCAAATGGCAGCGCGAAGGCTACGCGCGCCGCGACGACAGCGGCGAGGCCGCCGCGCCGCCGCATCGCGCACGCTTCCTGGCCGACCTGCGCGACGCCGCCCGCGACACGGCGGCCGAGGCCGCGCAAGCCGCCGAGGCCGATACCGACGCCTGCGTCGCGATCGCCGGCGTGCCGTTGCCGCGCGGCGCGGGCGGCCCGCTGGTGCCGGCAGCGAACCCGGCCTACCTGTTCGGCGAGCGCGCGGCCAACGTGGTGCGCGACATCGCCGAGAACCGCCGCCTGCTGCTGATCGGCCACACCGGCACCGGCAAGACCAGCCTGATCGAACAGACGGCCGCGCAGGCCGGCCAGGGCGTGCTGCGCGCGAACATGAACGGCCAGACCACGGTGGGCGATTTCGTCGGCTTCTGGACGGTCAAGGGCGGCGAGACGATCTGGGTGGACGGCGTGCTGCCGACCGCGATGCGCGCCGGGCTGTGGCTGATCGTCGACGAGGTGGATTTCGCCGAGCCGGCGATCCTCGCGGTGCTGACCGCCGTGCTCGAGCCGGGCGGCCGCCTGCTGCTGAAGGAAAAGGGCGACGAGATCGTGGCCCCGCATCCGGCGTTCCGCCTGTTCGCCACGGCCAATGCGGCCGGCGCGATGAGCCGCTTCCGGCATCTGTATCAGGGCGCCAACGTCATGAACGACGCGTTTCTCGATCGCTGGCGCGTCTACGAGATCGGTTATCTGTCGCCGGCCGAGGAAGCCGAGGTGCTGCGCCGCACGTTCGGGCCGCGCGTCAGCGCGCCGATGGCCGAGACGCTGGCCGCGATCGCCGCCGCGTGCCGCGCGGCGTTCGAGCGCGACGATCTGGCCAGCGCGTTCTCGACGCGCCGCCTGATCGACTGGACGGCGCTGATGCTGCGCACCGGCGACGCGGAAATCGCGGCCGGCCCGACGATCTACGCCAAGGTGAGCGCCGACGACGCCGCGTTGATCCGCGACATCGTCCGTCATTACATCGGGCAGGAACCGGCATGAAACCGGGCGAAGCCGAGGCCGCAGCCACCGACGATCCCGGCGAGCGGCTCGGCAAGCTCGCGCGCGTGCTGACCGGCGACCCGCGCGTGCAGGTGCGGGTGTCGCGCGACGGCCCGCGCATCGACCTGGCGAGCGACGAGGCCGGCGCGACCGTCCTGACGCTGCCCGCCACCGCCGGCGACGCGCCGCTGTCGGCCGACGCACTGGCGGGCTGGGCCGATCTGCTGGCCGCGCGGCTGCGCTTCGGCTATCCGGCGCAGCGGGCCGGCGTGACCGCCGACGTCACGCGCGCGCTGGCCGACACCATCGACGATGACCGCGCGAGCCGTGCGCGGGCCGCGCGATTTCCGGGCGCGGCGCCGCTGCTGGCGCGCCAGCGCGAAGCCGCCGCGCGCGACACCGCCCGGCGCTGGCCCGCGCTGAACTGGCGCGACCGCCTGATCTGGCGCATCGCGCGCGAGCTGCATGGCGAACCACCGACGCAGCCCGAACGCGTCGCTTCGCTCGACGCCACGCTGCACGCCAGCCAGGCGTTGCTCGACGATGCTCGCGCCGCGCGCTCGACGGCGGACAGCATCGAAGCCGCGAGCCGGATCGTGGCCCACGTGCGCGGGCTCGCGCGCGGCAACGTCAACACCATGATGCTCACGGTCGATCGCGAAACCTCGCTCGACACGCCCGACACCGCGATCGAGATCGATCCCGACGACGCCTTCGGCAGCGCACCCGCCACCGACGCGGCCGCCGCGAGCGCCGAACTGTCGAACGCCGCCACGCTGTCCGACGGCGCATCCTCGGAAAACGACCGCGCCACCGGCGACAGCGCGCCCTCGCCGCGCGCCGCGCCCGCGCCGGCCGCGCCGCTACGCTCGATCCCGATCACCACCGCGTTCGACACCGTCACCGACCTGACCGGCAGCGGCGACGCCACCGCGTGGCGCAAGCTGCGCAGCGCGGCGCGCGCGCAAACGTCCCGCCTGAAGGCGCAGCTCGAACGCGCGCTCGAGGCCGACGAACATCTGCACTGGCGCACCGAGCAGGAACGCGGCGAACTCGACCGCCGCGCGCTGGCGCGCGTCGCCACCACGCCCGGCTATCGCACGCCGTTCCGCACGCGGCGCACCACCTCCGGGCGCGACACGGCCGTCACGCTGCTGATCGACCGCAGCGGCTCGATGGCCGGCCGCAAGATCGAACTCGCGCGGCTGTGCGCGGCGGCGCTGTGCGACGCGCTCGCGCAACTGGGCTTTCCGTGCGAGGCGCTCGGCTACAGCTCGATCGACGATCCGGCGATGCGCGCGTTCCACGACCGCTGGCTTGCGCAGGGCCACGCGCAGCACGGCTACAACCGCTTCGTCGAGCGGCTCGACCTGGAAATCTACAAGCGCTTCGATTCGGACAATCCGAGCGGCCTCGCGCGCATCGAGTGCGGCCACGAGAACCCGGACGGCGAGGCGCTGAGCTGGGCCGCCGAACGCCTGCTCGCGCGCCGCGCGCAGCGGCGCATCCTGATGGTGCTGTCGGACGGCTATCCGGCCACCGGCGACGGCGATCCGGCGCGGCTGCGCGCGGACCTGCGGCTGCGGATCGCGGAAGTGCGCGCACGCGGCATCGAGTTGATCGGGGTGGGCATCCTGGACGATGCGGTGGAGGCGTTCTATCCGGCCAGCACCGTGGTGGAACGGCTGCCGGATCTGCCGGCCGTCGCGTTCGAGGCGCTGGGCCGCGCGCTGCTCGGCGAACGCGGCCGGACGCAGTGGCCGGCCGGTTTTGCCTGACGTGCCAGGCGCTTGAGGTGCTCGAGGTGCTCGAGCCGCTTGAGAATTGCGTGAGGATTCGAAAAAACGCGCCGCCGCGCACGGTTTTGCGTGCCGGCGGCGCCGATTCGTGCAGGATCAGTGCAGGAACTGCAGCGAGCCGAGCACGCGCGCGGTGTCGTCGTCGTTGCCGACGATGCCCTGCGTATCGGCCACCACGGCCTGGGTGCCGTTGCTCAACACGGCCCACAGGCATTCGCCGCCCGCGGCGTGAAAGCCCGTTTCGGGATCGCTGACGCCGCACGTCTGCACGGCGCGCATGCCCTGCCAGCCGCGGCCCGCGAAGCGCTCGACGTCGGCGGGCATGCCCCGCCCGGCGCTCGTCACCCATTTGCCGTCGTCGTCCTGCTTGAACAGCGCCTCGCGCTGCGCCACGGCTTCCAGCGGGCCGCTCACCACGTTCAGCTCGACGAAGTAATCGCTGTTGTCCATGCCCCGGCCGACCAGCGCGACGCAGTGCTTTTCGCCGGTGCCCGGGCACGGCGTGACGGGCTTGCGGTTGGACGGGTAATCGAACGCGATGCCGAGCGCCGCACTCGAATAACGGCGCCATTCGGCCGACTTGACGGCGGCCAGCGCGCCGAGCCGGCCACGATAGGCCTGCTCGATGCAGGCCGCGTCGCCGCAGCGGTTGCGTTCGGCCAGCCAGGCACGCTGGCTGCGCGCCACGGCGGCCGGATCGGCCGCGCGGGCCAGCGTCTGGCGGTAGGTGGTGTCGAGTTGCGAATCGAGATCGCCGAGCGCGGGCTGGCTGCAAATGCTGCGTTCGATACCGGTGCGCGCCGCCTTGCAATCGAAGCTGGCCGCCTGCGCGGCGTGCGCGCCGATCCCCGCCACGGCCGCCATCAGGAAGGCTGCCGCGAAATGTCGTGCTCTCATCTGTTATTACCCTCGTGTTTGGACTGGTCTCGGCGGACGGCGGCCGAAACCCCGCGCCGCCCTGCCGGTCGCACAGGATACCGGCTCGCCGGCCCCGCGCCGAACATCGGGCTTCGTCGCACATTGTTCACACAACGGAAACGAAGTGTTCGGCCTGGCAGCGATGATCGCGCCGGCGAATTCGCGGATACTTCCGCCTGTCCCTGTGCGGCGCCCCGCGCCGCCAACCCAGTCCAAAAAACGCCCTATGTCTTCCAGAACGCCGCTTACCGTCTTGCTCGCGGCCTGTCTGACGCTGTGGCTCGGCGCATGCGCGAGCGTGTCCGAGGTCAGCGCCACCGACAAGCCGCATACCTACACCGTCAACACCCGTTCGCACGGCGCCGTGCTGTCCTGGGCCGCCGCGCATCAGAAGGCGATCAGCACCGCCGATGCCTACTGCGCCCAGCAGGGCATGCGCGCGAGCCCGGGGCTGGAACATGTGTCCGATAGCGCCACGCACCTGACGTTCCAGTGTCATCCGACCCTGTGACGCACACCGGCCGCGCGCGGGCCTGACGCCTCGCGCGCGACGCCCCGGCCTCAGGCCTGCACCGGCTCCTGCGCGCTGGCCAGCACCGCGTGCAGCAGCACGTTGGCGCCCGCCTCGGCCCATTCGGGCGTGATCGCTTCCGCTTCGTTGTGACTCAAGCCGTCGACACACGGCACGAAAATCATGCCGGCCGGCGCGACCCGCGCGAGATAGCAGGCGTCGTGGCCCGCGCCCGACACGATGTCGCGGTGCGACAGCCCGAGCGCCGCGGCCGCATCGCGCACCGCCTCGATGCAGCGCGGCGCGAACGGCACCGGCGCGTAATCGAAGATCTGCTCGATGCGCACGCCCAGCCCGGCATCGCCCGCGATCCGCGCCACTTCCGCGCGCAGCTTGGCATCCATCTCGGCCAGCACCGATGCGTCGGGATGGCGGAATTCCACCGTGAAGAAGCACTCGCCCGGCACCGTGTTGCGCGAGTTCGGGCGCGCCTCGATCATGCCGACCGTGGCGCGCGCGTCGGGTGCGAGGCGGCGGCCGAGCGCATCGACGAAATCGATCACGCGCGCGGCGCCCACCAGCGCGTCGCGGCGCGCGTCCATCGGCGTGGTGCCCGCGTGGGCGTCCACGCCCGTGAACGTCAGTTCGTACCAGCGCTGCCCCTGCCCCGCCGTGACCACGCCGATCGTGGTGCCGGCGCGCTCGAGGATCGGCCCTTGCTCGATATGCAGTTCGTAGGCGGCATGCACGGGATAGCCGCCCACCGGCGCGTCGCCCGCATAGCCGATCGCGGCCAGCGCGTCGCCGAGCGTGACGCCCTGGCGATCGGTGCGCGAGCGGCCGTAGTCGAGCGTGAACACGCCCGCGAACACGCCCGACGCCACCATCGCCGGCGCGAAGCGCGAGCCTTCCTCGTTGGTCCAGAGCACGACGTCGATCGGGCGCTCGGTGTCGATGCGCGCGTCGTTCAGCGCGCGCACCACCTCCAACCCACCGAGCACGCCGTAGATGCCGTCGTAGCGGCCGCCGGTCGGTTGCGTATCGGCGTGCGAGCCGGTCATCACGGGCGCGGCGTCGGCCACCCGGCCCGCGCGGCGCGCGAACACGTTGCCCATCGCGTCGACGCGGATCGTGCAGCCTGCCCCGCGCGCCCATTCGACGAACAGATCGCGCGATTCGCGATCGAGTTCGGTCAGCGCGAGGCGGCACACGCCGCCCTTCGGCGTCGCGCCGATGCGCGCCATGCGCTCCAGCGAATCCCAGAGCCGCGCGCCGTCGACGCGCAGCGCCGCATTGCGTTCATTCGCCATGGCTCGGCTCCTTCGCATCGCGCACGGCGTAGCGGAAATCGCAGCGCTTCGCGCCCTGCATGATGGTGGTGGTGCGCGTCAGCGCGACGCGCGGGTCGTAGCCGCGAATGAAATATTCGTCGCGCGCGCAACTGAGCAGATGGCCGATTTCGCCAAGCCCCATCGCGTGATACATCTCGGCGTACGCGCAGCGATGCACGTCGTAATCGTAATGATCGGCGTCCTCGCGCCGTACGCTCACGTCGAGCGCGTCGTCCTTCTCCCACAGCACCTGCAGCGCCACGAACGAGGCGATGCTCGCACCGTCCGGCTCCTGCGCCGCGAACGACTTGCCCGCGTCGACGGCCGCGCCGCGCACGGCCTCGGCGATCACGGCCTGCGCGCGCTCGGTGCCGAACTCGCGCTTCATGATCTCGTAGATCGGCTTGATGATTTCCGCCTCGATCCGGCGTCGCGCGAGGATGCCCAGGCGGGTGTCGGTGTCGGCGTCGCCGTTCGGGGCGGTGGGCTGGGTCGGCTCGGTCATGGGAGCTCCTGACTTGGGGGTTCGTGTCGTTATGGTTGTGGGGGTGCTGCGAAGGCCGTCGCCATGCAACGGCGAACGGGCGGCGCCGGTTCGTCACCGGCCGCCGCCCATTCGCGCCGAAGCCCGGCTTCGGGCCTCAGTGCGCCGCGGCGCCCGCGCCGCCGAGCACGTCGACGACGTTCCACTTGCCGTCGCGCACCTGGTAGATCGTGTAGGCCGGGTCCTTCAGGTTGCCTTGCGCATCGAACTGGATGCGGCCGGTCACGCCCTGCCGGTCGACCTTGTGCAGCGCGGCCACCAGCTTGGCCGGATCGGTCGAGCCGGTTTGCTGCGCGACGGCGATCAGCGTGGCGGCGGCGTCGTAGGCGAACGGCGCGTGCAGTTCGATCGGCGCGTGGTAGCGCGCACGGTATTGCGCGTCGAACGCCGGGCCACCGGGCATCTTCGCGAGCGGCCGGCCTGGTTCGAGCGCGGTCACGCCCTCGCCGTCCTTGCCGGCCAGCGACAGGAACGTCTGGCTGACGAAGCCGCCCGCGCCGAGCAGCGTGGCGTCGATGCCGAGCTGGTGCATGCGGCGCGCGATCGGCGCGGCCTGCGCGTCGAGGCCGCCGAAGAACACCACGTCCGGCCGCTTGCTCTTGATCGCGGTCAGCACGCCGCTGAAATCGGTGGTCTTGTCGTTCACGTATTCGCGATCGACGAGGTTGCCGCCGTCCGCCTTCACGCCCTTCACGAACTGGTCGGCCAGGCCCGAGCCGAACGAGGTGCGGTCGTCGAGCACGGCGATGCGCTTGGCGTGCAGCGTCTTGACCGCGTACGCGCCGGTGTAGGCGCCGCCGGTATCGTCGTGGCCCATGATCCGGAATGCGGTGTCGAAGCCCTGCAGCGTGTACTGGTGGCCCGTGGAGGCCGGCGCGATCTCGGGGATGCCCGCGTCGTGATAGACGCGCGCGGCCGGCACGCTGCAGCCGGTGTTCCAGTGGCCCACCACGCCGATCACGTGCTGCCCGACCAGATCCTGCGCGACCGTCACGGCCGTGCGCGGGTCGGATTGATCGTCGACCGCCACCAGCTTGTAGACGACCGGCTTGCCGCCGATGGTCGGATGCGTGCGGTTGGCGTCGTCGAGCGCGAGCTGCGCGCCGTTCTGCAGATCCTTGCCGATCCGCGCCGACGGGCCGGTCAGCGGCGCGGCCAGGCCGATCAGCACGGTTTGCGGCGCATCGGCCGCCATGACGGCGGGCGCGGCCAGCGACAGCGCGAGGGTGGCGGCGGCCGCGATGGCGGTGCCGGCGAACGGAGCGGACAGGACGGTTTTTTTCATGATCGGGGGAGCGTGTGGCGGACGATTAAAACATGAAAAATATTAAATAGTCGATCCGACAACGGCAAATATCCATTGATTGAATGCTTATGCCGCACCGACCATATTGACTCAAACCCTTACGAAACAAGGATTTTGGAATGCGAGCCAATCTCAAAATTATTCGATAGAATTCAAAACATGAAAAATATCGAACAATTAGCCAACGATCCGCCGCTGCGCGCGGTACGCGCGTTCGAGGCGTTCGCCCGCCTGGGCTCGGTCACGGCCGCCGCCGCCGAGCTGGACATCACGCCGTCGGCGATCAGTCACCAATTGCAGCTGCTCGATGCGTTCATCCGCACGCCGCTGACGGTGCGCGAAGGCCGCGCGCTGGCGCTGACCGACGAGGGCCGCGATTACTACCGCTCGATCAGCGCGGCGTTCTCGGTGCTGCGCAGCGCCACCGGCTTCGTGCGCGACCGCTCCTCGCTGCGGCAGATCACCGTCAGCCTGATTCCGCTGTTCGGCATCGGCTGGTTCGTGCCGCGGCTGCATCGCTTCCTCGATGCGAACACCGACGTCGACGTGACCGTGCTCTACGCGAACCATCGCAACTACCGCAGCGATGCGTCGGATCTGTCGATCCGCTTCGGCGCGGGCGACTGGCCCGGCTACCGCTGCGAGAAGCTGCTGCCGGGCGCGATGGTGCCGGTCTGCCACCCGTCGTTCCGGCGGCGCTTCGGGCCGTTCCGCAAGCCGGCCGATCTGGCCGTGGTGCCGCTGGTGCACGACGAGGATCGCAGCACCTGGGTCAACTGGCTGCGCAGCGCGGGCGTGCGCAACGTGCCGCCGGTGGTGGGGCCGATGTTCGAGGATGGGCAACTGACGCTCGGCGCGATTCGCGCCGGGCTCGGCGCGGGGCTGATGCGCGCGCCGCTGATCGAGGCGGAGATCGCGAGCGGCGAGGTGGTGCAACTGTTCGACACGGCGCTCGACGACGGCCGCGACTACTACCTCTGCACGCGCGACGACGCCGATCTGCCCGACGGCGCGCAGCGGCTCGCGCAATGGCTGCGCGACACGGCGGCGGAATCGATGCGGCTGACGGCGGCGGGCAAGCGCTGAAGCGCCGGCGCGATCGCATGGCATTCGACGCGACGACAACGCGGCACGCTGGCCCGCTGCCCTCGCATCGCGCAATGAGGACTCCGGCACGGGCTAGCGTGCCGGAGCGGTTGCCTGCCGCGCCACAGGCATGCGGCCGCAAGCTCTGCGGGTTTAGGGGTGATGACCCAGGCACTCGCGCAGTAATCCCGGCACGGCGAAAGACGAAGGGGTGACACAGCGCCGTGCTCTGCGGAGCATGGTCGCCTGCCGCGCGCCGTGCGTATAGCAGCAGGCGGCGGAAAAACGGGCGCAGCAGATCCGCGGCCAAACTGCTGTGCCGCTTTTCGCGCGATCTGCTGCTTGTCGCGTTCGAGCCGCGGCCGTAACGTCGTCGCTTCCCGGCGCGCACGCCGAGCCTTCCCCTGCTCCCCCCATGTATCGATATACCGATTTCGACCGCGCCTTCGTGCGCAGTCGCGCCGCGCAATTCCGCGATCAACTCGAACGCTGGCAGGACGGCCGGCTCGCCGAGGACGCATTCCGCCCGCTGCGGCTCCAGAACGGCTGGTACGTGCAGCGCCATGCGCCGATGCTGCGCGTGGCGGTGCCGTACGGCGAGCTGTCGAGCGCGCAGTTGCGCGTGCTGGCCCGCATCGCGCGCGACTACGACGTGCCCGAGCCCCACGTGTATCGCCAGGCGCTCGACGCGCAGCGCGCGCTCGGCACGGTGCGGCTGCCCACGCGCCACGCGCACTTCACGACGCGCACCAACGTCCAGTTCAACTGGATTCCGCTCGACCGCGCGGCTGACGTGATGGATCTGCTCGCCACCGTGGACATGCACGGCATCCAGACGAGCGGCAACTGCATCCGCAACATCTCGTGCGACGAGCGCGCGGGCGTGGCCCCCGACGAGATCGCCGATCCGCGCCCGTTCGCCGAAATCATGCGGCAGTGGACCACCCTGCATCCCGAGTTCGCGTTCCTGCCGCGCAAGTTCAAGATCGCGATCAGCGGCGCGGCCGAGGATCGCGCGGCCACCGGCTGGCACGACGTGGGGCTGCGCCTGCTGCACGACGCGCACGGCGAGCTGGGCTTTCGCGTCACGGCCGGCGGCGGCATGGGCCGCACGCCGCTGATCGGCACGCTGATGCGCGCGTTCGTGCCGTGGCGCGACATCATGAATTACATCGAGGCGATCGTGCGCGTGTACAACCAGTACGGCCGCCGCGACAACAAATACAAGGCGCGCATCAAGATCCTCGTGAAGGCCGAAGGCCAGCGCTTCATCGACGACGTGGACGCCGAATTCGCGCAGATCGTCGGCCACGACGGCGGCCCGCACACGATCCCCGACGCCGAACTCGCGCGCGTGCGCGCCTGCTTCGCGACACCCGAGGCCGTCTCGCGCCGCGCGCCCGATGCCGCAGATCGGAAGGCGTTCGTGTAGGGGAAGGAG
>NZ_JAAGPF010000161.1 GCF_017104645.1 Burkholderia sp. Ac-20379 | reverse complement strand
CGGGCGGGCCGGGCGGTCCGGGCACGCCCGCGCCGCCGCCGGGCAACGCGCCGGCCGGCGACGGCAACGGCAACGCGAGCCCGCCGTCGAACATTCCACCGAGCCAGTTGCCCGCGCCGAATCCGGGGTCACGGCCGTCGCGGGGGTGAGCGGGCGGCTGCGCCGGCCGTCCGCCACGCACGCCCCAAAACAAAACGGGCGGCCCGCCAAGGCCGCCCGCATCGATCCACGTCCCGCCCCCCGTCTCAAACCGCGAACGCGAAACGCCGCTGCCCCGCCGCCCGGAACGCCTCGCCCCGCACCTCTTCGCGCGCCTCGCGAAACCGCAGCGGCGCCGCGCAATGCACGAGCGTATCGACGAAATACTTGGCGCGCGGCCACGGCCCGAAACCGGCCGCCGTATTGATATGACCCGCATCGCCCAGATTGACGAACGCGCTGCCGAGCTGGCGCGCCAGCTCGCGCGCATCGCCGAACGTCATCCACGGATCGGTCTCGCTGCCGATCAGGATCGAGGGCACCGGCAGCCGCCGCGCCTCGAACGCGCCGGCGAACGCGAATTTCTTCGGGCTGGCGGGCGCGACGAACAGCACGCCGGCCACCGCCGACGGATCGATCGCCAGATCGCCGCGCAGCAGCGCATGCGCCGTCGCGAGGCAGCCGAAGCTGTGCGCGGCCAGCACGAACGGGCCACGTTCGCGCGCGAGCGTGTCGCGCACCGCACCGGCCCAGCGCGCCAGATGCGGCGCTTCCCAGTCGTCCTGTTCCACGCGCAGCGAGCGCGCGAACTGCCGTTCGAGCCAGCTCTGCCAGTGCGCACCCTCGCTGCCGTGCAGGCCGGGCACGGTCACCACACGCGGCGGCCACGTCGATTTGCTGCAGATGGACATCGCTTCCCCCTCGCTTGCGGGCGAACCCGTTCCGATCGTTGCTGACGTGCCGATTGTCGGCCGCGCCCCGTGGGCGGCGAACCAATTTTTCCTGCTTAGCAATTTCGACGCTGCGACGTCGGGCCGCGCGACGCCGTAAAATGGCCGTTCCCGCGCGACGGGGCCAGATGCCGGTTTCGCGCACCCCGCAAGCACGAAGGCTCACATGCAGATCCTGTTCCACGATTCCCCGGATTCCTTTACCGACTGGCGCGCCGGCATCGAAGCCGCGCTGCCCGGCGCGACGCTGCGCGCGTGGCAACCGGGCGACGACGCGCCCGCCGATTACGCGATGGTCTGGCGCCCGCCCGCCGAGCTGCTCGCGCCGCGCCCCGGCCTGAAGGCGATCTTCAATCTGGGCGCGGGCGTCGACGCGCTGCTCGCCTTCGAGCGCGCGCATCCCGGCACGCTGCCGGCCGGCGTGCCGCTCGTGCGCCTCGAAGATACCGGCATGGGCCAGCAGATGATCGAGTACGTCGCCTACGGCGTGCTGCGCTATCTGCGCCGTTTCGACGATTACGCCGCGCTTCAGCGCGAACACCGCTGGCAGCCGCTCGACGCGCGCCCGCGCGCGCAGTTCGTGGTGGGCGTGCTCGGGCTCGGCGTGCTCGGCGCGCAGGTGGCGCGCGCGCTGGCCGGGCTCGGCCTGACCGTGCGCGGCTTCAGCCGCAGCGCGAAATCGCTCGACGGCGTGAGCACCTTCCACGGCACGCCGCGCCCCGGCGACGCCGGCTTCGATGCGTTCACGCAAGGCGTCAAGGTGCTCGTGAACCTGCTGCCGAGCACGCCCGACACGAACGGCGCGCTCAACGCCGGCGTGTTCGCGCAACTGGCGCCGGGCGCGTTCGTGATCAACGTCGCACGCGGCGCGCATCTGGTCGAGCAGGATCTGCTCGACGCGCTCGCCTCGGGCCAGCTCGAAGGCGCGCTGCTCGACGTGCTGCACACCGAGCCGCTACCGGCCGAGCATCCGTTCTGGGCGCATCCGCGCATCACGATCACGCCGCACGTCTCGGCCGAAACCGAACGCGACGGCGCCATCGCGCAGATCGCCGCGAAGATCCGCGCGTTCGAGCGCGGCGAGGCCGTGACCGGCGTCGTCGATCTCGCCCGCGGTTACTAGCCGCCGCATCCGCCGGGCCGCGCGGCGCGATCCGCCGCCGGGCCCGGCAATCGCATCCCGGCGCGCGTACCGCGTGCGCCACCGAACGATGGAGACAAAACGCATGACCACTCCCGCCGCCGTGAAAATCGTCGAGGTCGGGCCGCGCGACGGCCTGCAGAACGAGAAGACCTTCGTGCCCACCGACGTGAAGATCGCGCTGGTCGACCGGCTCTCGCACGCGGGCTTCCGCAACGTCGAGGCCGCGTCGTTCGTGTCGCCGAAATGGGTGCCGCAGATGGCGGACGGCGCCGAGCTGATGGCGGGCATCGCGCGCCGCCCCGGCACGCTCTATTCCGCGCTGACGCCGAACCTCAAGGGCCTGGAGAACGCGCTGGCCGCGCGCGCCGACGAGGTGGTGATCTTCGGCGCGGCGAGCGAGGCGTTCTCGCAGAAGAACATCAACTGCAGCATCGCCGAGAGCATCGCGCGCTTCGAACCGGTGGCGCAGGCCGCGAAGGCGGCCGGCGTGCGGCTGCGCGGCAGCGTCTCGTGCGCGCTCGGCTGCCCGTATCAGGGCGAGGTGCCGGTGGCCGCCGTGATCGACGTGGTCGAGCGCTTCGCCGCGCTCGGCTGCGACGAGATCGACATCGCCGACACGATCGGCGTGGGCACCGCCGCGCAAACGCGCGAGGTGCTGGCCGCCGTCGCGAAGGTGTTTCCGCGCGAGCGGCTGTCGGGCCACTTCCACGACACCTACGGGCAGGCGCTCGCCAACATCCACGCCGCGCTGCTCGAAGGCATCGAGATCTTCCACGCGTCGGTCGCCGGCCTCGGCGGCTGCCCGTATGCGAAGGGCGCCACCGGCAACGTCGCCACCGAGGACGTGCTGTACCTGATGCAGGGCCTCGGCATCGAGACCGGCATCGACCTGATGGAAGTCGTCGAGGCCGGCGATTTCATTTCGCGCGCGCTCGGCCGCGCCAACGCCTCGCGCGCCGGCCGCGCGCTGCTCGCCAAGCGCGGCGACGCGCAAGCGGCCAACGCCTGATTCCCCGCCTACCCTTCTTACCGACCGAACCATGCCGACCCCAACCCCAGCCGACCAGCTTCCCGATTCCGCGCGCCGCGTCGCGCAACTGCTGCTCGAGCGCGGCCACGCCAAGGGCGTGGTGCTGCTCGACGAAACCGGCCGCACCTCGGCCGAAGCCGCGGCCGGGCTCGGCTGCGACGTCGCGCAGATCGCCAAGTCGATCCTGTTCCGCCGCAAATCCGACGGCGCGCCGGTGCTGGTGGTGGCGAGCGGCTCGAACCGCGTCGACGAGAAGAAGGTGGCCGAGCGCGTCGGCGAGATCGGCCGCGCCGATGCGAAGTTCGTGCGCGAGAACACCGGCTATGCGATCGGCGGCGTCTGCCCGATCGGCCATCTGGTCAAGCCGGTGATGCTGATCGACGAGGATCTGTTCGCCTACGACGCGCTGTGGGCCGCGGCCGGCCATCCGCATGCCGTGTTCACGCTGTCGCCGCAGGAGCTGGCCGAGCTAACGGGCGCGCCGGTGGCGGACGTGGCGCTGCGCGAGCCCGCGTGAACCGCGACGACGCCGAGGTGGCCTCGCCCTGCGTGGGCGTGTGCCGCGTCGATGCGCAAGCGAATTGGTGCACCGGCTGCCGGCGCACGCTCGACGAAATCGCGGCCTGGCGGGATCTGGATGCGGACGGGAAGCGGGCGGTGCTGGCGCGGGTGGAGGCGCGGTGGTTCGAGGGGCGGTGAACGACGCGCTTCGGGCAAAAAAAAGCCGTTCAACCAAGAAGTGTTGAACGGCGCTCAGAGTCGAATCCCGTTGACGTGATCAACGATGAGCCCATCATACGAGCGCCGATTTTGCGTGGCATCGGGAGTTTCCCTACAGATCGAAATCCACGCGCCGCGCGGCGTTTGGAAGGGTTTTTCGATACGAGGCAAGCGCCGCGACAGCCGCGCGACACGTCATGAAAACGACATCGCCGCGCGCCGCCGGTCACCGCCCGCATCGCCCCGCTCAGCCTCCCGGCTCCCCCGCCTCGAAGAACGCCAGAATCTCCTCCAGCAACACGCCCGGCGCTTCCTCCGGAATGTAATGCCCGCATTCGAGCGCGCGGCCGCTCACGTCGCGCGCCACCGCGCGCCATTCGCCGAGCGGATCGAAGCAGCGCGCCACCGTGCCGTCGACGCCCCACAGCACGCGCAGCGGGCAGGCCACGCGCGTGCCGCGTTCGAGATCGGCGCGGTCGTGCTCAAGATCGATGGTGGCCGACGCACGGTAGTCCTCGCACATCGCATGCACCGCGCCCGGCTGCTTCAACGCGTGCCGGTAGGCGTCGAGTGCGGCCGGCGCGAACGGCGCGAGGCCGGCCGAGCGGCTGCCCATCACGCGCTCGACGTACGCGTCGGGGTTGCCCTCGATCAGCGTCTCGGGCAGCGGCGGCGGCTGGATCAGGAAGAACCAGTGGAAGTAGGCGGTGGCGAACGCGCGATCGGTCTTTTCGTACATCGCGAGCGTCGGCGCGATGTCGAGCAGCATCGCGCGCTCGACGGCATCGGGATGATCGAGCGCCATCCGGTGCGCGACGCGCGCGCCGCGATCGTGCGCGCACACGCAGAAGCGCTCGAAGCCGAAGTGGCGCATCACGGCCACCTGATCGGCGGCCATCGCGCGCTTCGAATACGTGACGTGCGCGGCGTCGCCCTCCGGTTTGGACGACGCGCCGTAGCCGCGCAGATCGGTGGCGATCACCGTGAAGCGGCGCGCCAGCGCGGCCGCGACGCGATGCCAGATCATGTGGGTCTGCGGATGGCCGTGCAGCAACAGCAAGGGCGGCCCGGCGCCGCCCTTGACGCCGAAGATGTCGACGTCATCCACCGTCACATTGAACGATGCAAACTCGTCAAACGACATGGCGATAGCTCACTGATCGAATTGTTGTAGCCGCCATTGTAGGAGCCGGGTGCGGCGCGAACAGGCGCCAGCCCACGCAAACCGTAGAAGCCGAACACTCATTCGATACGAACGTTCGATGCATCGTTCTACAATCGCACGACCGTTCGTATTAATATGCGGCGGGTGCCGCGCACCGTGCCCGGCACCCGCCGCGCCGCCTCGCTACACTCATGCAGACGCCCGCAACGCACGCAGGCGCAAGACGATCCAGGAGACTCCCACCATGGCCCTGCCCGCCGTCCTCCAGCGCCTGTCGCTGCCCGTCATCGCCTCGCCGATGTTCATCGTCAGTTATCCCGAACTGGTGCTCGCGCAGTGCAAGGCCGGCATCGTCGGTTCGTTCCCGGCGCTCAACGCGCGCCCGGCCGAGTTGCTCGACGCCTGGCTCACGCAGATCGAGGACGGCCTGGCCGCGCATCGCGAGGCGCATCCGGACGCGGTGATCGGGCCGATCGCGGTCAACCAGATCGTCCATCAGTCGAACGTGCGGCTCGAGCACGACGTGCGCGTTTGCGTCGATCACAAGGTGCCGATCTTCATCACGAGCCTGCGCGCGCCCGCGCCGGAGATCGTGCAGGCGGTGCACAGCTACGGCGGCATCGTGCTGCACGACGTGATCAACCTGCGCCACGCCGAGAAGGCGCTCGAAGCGGGCGTGGACGGCCTGATCCTGGTGGCGGCAGGCGCGGGCGGCCATGCCGGCACCACCTCGCCGTTCGCGCTGGTGGGCGAGGTGCGCAAGCGCTTCGACGGCCCGATCGTGCTGTCGGGCTCGATCGCCAACGGCGGTGCGATCCTGGCCGCGCAGGCGATGGGCGCCGACCTCGCCTACATGGGCACGCGCTTCATCGCCACGCAGGAGGCGCACGCGGTGGAAGGCTACAAGCGCGCGATCGTCGACGCGAAATCGGCCGACATCGTCTACACCAACCTGTTCACGGGCGTGCACGGCAACTACATCCGCGAGAGCATCGTCAACGCGGGGCTGGACCCGGACGCGCTGCCCGAAGCCGACAAGTCGAAGATGAATTTCGGCAGCGGCAAGGACCAGGACAAGGCGAAGGCCTGGAAGGACATCTGGGGCGCGGGCCAGGGCGTCGGCCTGATGGACGACGTACCGAGCGTCGGCGATCTGGTCGCGCGGCTCACGCGCGAATACGACGACGCGAAGGCGCGGCTCGGGATTCGCGCCTGAGCGTCGCTCGCCATCGCGAGAAACATGAAAAAAAACCGGCCGCGAAGCCGGTTTTTTCATTGGCCGCCGCGGGCGCGGCTCAGCTCGACGCGACGCGTTTCAAACGCGGTGCGGCGGCCTCGGCGAGATAGGCGTCGACGGTCGGGCACAGCGACTGCCCCGAGAACCGGTCGGCCAGGAAATCGACGAACGAGCGCACCTTCGCCGACACGTGCCGGCGGCTCGCGTACACCGCGTAGATCGGCAGCTCGCGCGGCGGCATCGCGTCGAGCAGCAGCGGCACGAGGCGGCCGGCCTCGATGTCGTCGCCCACCACTTCGGTGCCGAGCATCGCGATGCCGCTGCCGTCGAGCACCGCCACGCGCAGCGCTTCGAGATGATTGATGATCAGGTTGCCCGACAGCGTCACGCGCGAGGCCGCGGCCGATTCGAACGCGAGCGAATCGATCGAGGTCGGGCCGCTGTCGCGGCGCAGGTAGTTGTGATGCTCGAGATCGGCGAGCGTCGCGGGCGTGCCGTGCTCTTCGAGATAGGCCGGCGAGGCCACCAGCAGGATGTGCGCGGTGGCGATCTGGCGCGCGACCAGCGACGACGATTTCAAACCGAACGGCGCGGCGCGCACGGCCACGTCGTAGCCTTCGTCGATCAGTTCGACGACGCGATCCGACAGCGTGATCTCGACGGTCACGTCCGCGTAGCGCGCCGCGTACGCGGTCACTGCCTGCATCACGTGGCGCAGGCCGAACGCCGACAGCGTGGTCACGCGCAGGCGGCCCTGCGGCACGATGCTGGCCGCGCCGACCGCCTGGCCGGCTTCGTCGAGTTCGGTCAGCGCCTGCACGAGGCGCTCGTAGTATTCGCGACCCGCTTCGGTGGGCGCGACGCGGCGGGTGGTTCGATGCAGCAGCCGCGAACCGAGCTGCTGCTCGAGATGCATCACGTGCTTGCTCGCCATCGCAGCGGACATTTGCATCCGCTCCGCCGCGCCGACGAAGCTGCCCACTTCGACGACGTAGCGAAACACATTCATGCTGACGAGGGTATCCATGCCAAACGCTCGCGATCCAAGTGACTTCGATAGGCTCAATTGGAAGCGACTGTAGCAAAGGCTGACGCGGCAAAAGGTCAACAAACGCAAAACGCCGCGTAATTCCCCACTTTCGCTACAGAACCGCCCGGCAACGGAAAAAAATGCCGAGCGGGTGTTGCGCGCGCAACACGCGCAGCCCCCGCCGCCGCTCAGAAGCGCACGCGCATGCCGCCGCCGAACGTATAGCCGGCCGACTGATTCGACAGGTGATCGTACATGTAGGCCGCGTACAGATCGGTGCGTTTCGAGAGCGGATAGTCGTAGCCGAGCGCCCAGGTCTGATGCGTCTGATCGAGGCCGCCCGCATCGCGCGAATACGCGTAGGACGCCAGCGCGCTGCCCGCGCCCACCGGCACCGACACGCCGCCCTGCGCGGTGTTCACGTGCCAGCTTCCGGTCTGCATGTCGTTCTTCGTATACATGTACTGGCCGTACAGTTTCACGAACTTCAGGTCGTAGCTGAGCCCGAGCTGCGTGACGCTCTGGCTCTTCATGCCGGCCACCAGCGAGCCGAGATCGGTCGGGCTGTTGTTGAAGTTGACGTATTGATACACGGCCGTCGCGGCGAACGCGCCGCGGTAATACTGCATCTGGCCGCTCCACTTCTTCGCGCCGTTGCTGCCCGCCTGGTTGCCGAGCGCGTACATCGCGCCCGCGCTGAAGCCGTTGAAATCGGGCGACGTGTACGACACCGCGTTGTTCCAGCCCGAATCGCCCACCACGCCCTGATCGGTCGTGTAGGTCGGGAACGTGCCGAGGCCGAGGAACACGTGATAGACGATCGGCGAGAACTCGTACGAATCGATCAGCGGGTTGAACAGGATCGTCGAGATGAACAGATGCGTGGTCAGACGCCCGGCGCGCACCGTGCCGTACGGCGTTTCGAGGCCGACGTACGAATTGCGCGCGAAGAACGTGTCGCCGTCGAAGCGGCCGTACTTGCCGCTTTGCGGGCGGAAGAAATCCTCGAACGTGAACAGCGCGCGATAGCCGCCGCCGAGATCCTCGCTGCCGCGCAGGCCCCAGTACGAGGTCGACATGCCGCCGCCCTGCACGCCCCATGCGCGTTCGTTACCGGGGAATTTCTGCGCGCCGACCCAGGCGTCGACCTGGCCGTACAACTGCACGCTCGATTGCGCCCGGGCGGGCGCGGCGATCGAGAAGCAGGCCGCGAACGCGGCGCACGCGACAACACCGGACGCAGTCCGGCGAGCGAAAGACTTCATGAGATCTCCGAATCAATTCGTTGGAAACCGGTGCGCGTATCGTTGTTGGGGCTGCATGCGCACGGTGAGGCACGTCCATCTTCACGGGCCGATAAGCCGGTCAAAAATAGGCGTCCTTATGTTCGGTATAGCGGCGTGGCGATTGCCGCGATCGCCGCGGATGCGAGCCCGGCCAGCGCGCGGCGGAGCATGCCGCCGCGCGCCGGGCGCGCCGCCGGTATCGGAACCGGCCCGCCCCCCCGAGCGAGCCGGCTAGCCGGCGAGGCGCGAAAGATAGCGCAAGCGGGCGAACGACCCAAGCGCGGCGAGCGAAAAACGGCGCGACTGTGGCGCATCCGCGTCACCGGGCGCGCGAAAGCCCGCCGGCGAGGACGCGATCGGAAAAAAGGGGAAGGAGAAGAAAAAGACAGGCGACGCAGCCGGGTCACCCGGCCGGCCGCATCAATTGTTGCGGTAGAACGACGAGAAGAACGTGTTGCGCGCGCCGCCGCCTTCCTGCGCGCGCGGCTGCGGCGCCGGACGGCCGCCGCGTTCCTCGTTGTAGCGCGCGACATCGGCACGGATCGAGCCGCTGCGCATCGGCGCGTAGTTGCCGCCGCCGGCGCGCTGCATCGATTCGGGGTTCGCGCTGATCGGCCGGTAGGGATTGCCGGGCGCGTACCGCCCTTGCAGGCCCGGCCCGCGGCTGGAGTCGTACGCCGGTTCGCGGCCGCGCGGCGCGTGTTGACCGTACGACGGCATCGCCATCGGCCGCAGACCCCAGCGCGCCCCGCAGCTGCTCACGCCCATGCGCGATTGCGCGTGCGGCGCGCCCTGCCAGCCGCGTGCGGCATCGCGATGCCCGCCGCCACCGCCGCCCGGGCCGCCGTGCGGATGGGCGAACGCGAGCGAGGCGCACAGCGCTGCTGCCGCGCCCGCCATCCATCGCCCGATTGTCCGTTTTGCCCGATCCACGTTCGTCATCCCTTGTGCGCTCGCTGACCGCGTATTGCTGGTTCCCTATTTGGGACGCGAGCTTTCAGCAGTAATTTATGGGCATGCCGTTTTTGTGTCGAGCCGAAAAATGTTAGGCCGGCGGCATCGATGTAACACCGTGTTACCCCGGCCTTTTCCGAGATTTTTCGTAAGTTTTTCAAGGATCTTCACGGCCTTGCCGGCCGGCTTTTCCTGAAAGGTTTTGCGGAAAAACGACACCCGCGACATGACATTTCCCATGAACCGCTTTCATCAATCGATTCTCGAAATGAATTTGCCTATTGAATAGGCAACCGGGACAATACGCGCCGGAGCGCGTCGGCCGGCAGACCACGGCGGCGCGCCTCGCACCCGTTCCTCCGTTTCCGCTCTCGAGATGCCGATGGCCCGTCCCCGTTTCCTTCCCGACAATTTCACGCTGGCGCTGGTCGGCACCGTCGTCCTCGCCAGCCTGCTGCCGTGCCGCGGCCAGGTCGCGCATGCCGCCAACTGGGCGACCAACATCGCCATCGGCCTGCTGTTCTTCCTGCACGGCGCGAAGCTCTCGCGCGAGGCGATCGTGGCCGGCGCGACGCACTGGCGGCTCCATATCGTCGTGATGCTGAGCACTTTCGCGCTGTTCCCGCTGCTGGGCCTCGCGCTGCGTCCGGTGCTCACGCCGCTCGTCACGCCGGCGCTATATGCGGGCGTGCTGTTCCTCTGCACGCTGCCGTCCACGGTGCAGTCGTCGATCGCGTTCACGTCGATCGCCAAGGGCAACGTGTCGGCCGCCGTGTGCTCGGCCTCGGCGTCGAGCCTGCTCGGCATCTTCATCACGCCGGCGCTGGTCGGCGCGATGCTGACCACGCAATCCACCGCCGGCAATTCGGCCTGGAGCACGGTGGGCAGCATCGTCATGCAACTGCTCGTGCCGTTCGTGGCGGGCCAGTTGCTGCGCCCGGTGATCGGCGCCTGGATCGAACGCAACCGCGGCGTGCTGAAGTTCGTCGATCAGGGCTCGATCCTGCTGGTGGTGTACGTGGCGTTCAGCGAGGCCGTCAACGAAGGCCTCTGGCACCAGATTCCGGCGGCGGCACTCGGCGGCCTGCTGGTGGTGTGCGTGGCACTGCTCGCGATCGCGCTCGGCGTCACGGCGCTGGTCAGCAAGCGGCTCGGCTTCAATCGCGCCGACTGCATCACGATCATCTTCTGCGGCTCGAAGAAGAGCCTCGCGTCGGGCATCCCGATGGCGAAGGTGATCTTCGCCGCGCACGCGGTGGGCGCGATCGTGCTGCCGCTGATGCTGTTCCACCAGATCCAGTTGATGGTGTGCGCGGCGCTCGCGCAACGCTGGGGCGCTCGCGACACGCGCCTCGACGACGCGGGCCGCGCCGCCGGACATTGATCGCACCCCGAAATCTTCCGCATTCCTCCTATCATTCATAGTCATTAAATAACTAAAAATAAAATGACTATGAATGTACCGGGCTTCCGTGCGTGCCGATGCGCGGCCCGGTTGCGGACGGCCGGTATCCCGGCCGGCGCGCCGGGGCCGTCATAAAAAATTCACTGCTCCGGCGCGGGGAGCGATTGTTAAATTGTGTGTCTTGACGCCTGCCCGCCTTCGCCTGCCCGTCCCGCTTCCATGTCTCCGCCTCTCTCCGTTGTCGCCGAACCGGCGCGTGTCGCCGACCTGCTCGCCTCCGGCGCGCTGAGTGCGCAATTCCAGCCGATCGTCGCGATTTCCGGCGGCGCCATCATCGGCTACGAGGGGCTGGTGCGCGGGCCGGCCGGCTCGCCGCTCGAAATGCCGGGCGCGCTGTTCGCGCAGGCCGCGCGCGAGGGCTGCTCGCTCGAACTCGAACTGGCCGCGGCCACCGCCTGCGTGAACGGCTTCGCCGCCACCGGCCAGGACGGCCAGTTGTTCGTCAATTTCAGCGCGCATGCGATCGTGCAGCTCGCACGGCATCGCGAGCGCGTGCTGTCGGCCATGCCGGCCAACCGCATCGTGATCGAGCTGACCGAACAGCATCCGGCCAGCGACCTGCCCGGCCTGCCTGCGGCGCTCGCCGAATTGCGCGGCTCGGGCGTGTCGTTCGCGCTCGACGATTACGGCACGGCCAACGCCAGCATGAGCGCCTGGGTGCGCCTGCGGCCCGACATCGTCAAGATCGACCGCTTCTTCATCGACGGCATCGCCAGCGACCCGCGCAAGTTCGAGGCGGTCAAGGCGATGCAGCATTTCTCGGTGGCCACCGGCGGGCTGCTGATCGCCGAAGGCATCGAGTGCGCCGCGGACCTGATCGTGGTGCGCGATCTCGGCATCGATTACGGCCAGGGTTTCTTCCTCGGCCGCCCGGCCCGCGTCCCGGCCGAGCGCACCGCCGAGCCGGCCCGCGACGCGCTGCACGCCTCGCACATCGCGGTGTTCCCCGGCGTGGCGCGCAGCACCGCCGGCACGCGGCCCGACGTCACCGTCACCGACAAGATGCGCGTGCCCGCGCCCGCGCTGCCGAGCCACGCGACCAACAACCAGGTGCTCGAGCTGTTCCAGCGCCGGCCCGACCTGCACGCGGTGGCGGTGGTCGAGAACGAGCGGCCGATCGCGCTGATCAATCGCCGCAGCTTCATGGATCGCTACGCGCTGCCGTATCACCGCGAGGTGTTCGGCAAGCGCCCGTGCCTGCAGCTCGCGAACGACACGCCGCTGATCGTCGACAACGCCACCACGGTCGAGCAACTGACCACGCTGCTGGCCAACCACGACCAGCGCTACCTGACCGAAGGCTTCATCATCACCGACCACGGCCGCTACGCCGGCCTCGGCACCGGCGAGAGCCTGGTGCGCGCGGTGACGGAGGTGCGCGTCGAGGCGGCGCGCTACGCGAACCCGCTGACGTTCCTGCCCGGCAACATCCCGATCAGCTCGCACATCGCGCGGCTGGTGGGCAAGGATGCGGCGTTCCACGCCTGCTACGTCGATCTGAACCAGTTCAAGCCGTTCAACGATCAATACGGCTACTGGCAGGGCGACGAGGTGCTGAAATTCGCGGCCGCTGTGCTGGCGGACGTGTGCGACCCGACGCGCGATTTCCTCGGCCACGTGGGCGGCGACGATTTCCTGGTGCTGTTCCAGAGCGACGACTGGCAGGCACGCGCGCAACGCGCGATCCACCGCTTCGACGAGGGCGCGCAGCGCTTCTACGCGCATGCGGATCGCCAGGCGGGCGGCATCCACGGCGAGGACCGGCGCGGCAATCCGGCGTTCTTCGATTTCGTGACGATGGCGATCGGCTGCGTGCGCGTGCCCGGCACGCGCCGCTACCGCAGCGACGAGATCGCCTCGGTGGCCGCGCTCGCCAAGCGCCGCGCCAAGCATCATCCGGGGCACCTCTACCTGATCGACGTGGACGAAGGCCGCGCCTGGCTGCGCGCGCACGGCGAACAGCCGAAGGTGGTGCCGTCCGGCCCGCCGCCGGCCGAACCGCTCGAAGACTGAACTGCATCGCGCCCGCCATCCTGCTGCGGGCGCCCGTCACCGCGCTCCCGATTCCGCGCCCCGCGGATGTCAATGGCCGTTCCGCGTTCACTTTTGCGGTGTTTGTTTAGCAAACACCATAAACACACGCACCCTCAATCCCTCCGCATAAACCCCGAATTTACGGGTATTCACCGACATTCCCTCGGCATTTCCCCGCATTTTCGGTCGAAATTTTTACTATACAATCGTCCGCACTCTAAACACTTGGTTTGGCGAGCATGGGCACCACTATCCGCGATGTGGCTCAAGCGGCGAACGTATCGATCGGCACGGTTTCGCGCGCACTGAAAAACCAGCCCGGCCTGTCCGAGGCGACGCGCGAGCGCATCGTCGCGGTGGCCGCGCAGCTCGGCTACGATCCGGCGCAGTTGCGGCCGCGCATCCGCCGGCTCACGTTCCTGCTGCACCGCCAGCACAACAACTTCGCCGCCACGCCGTTCTTCTCGCACGTGCTGCACGGCGTGGAGGAAGCGTGCCGCGACCGCGGCATCGTGCCCGCGCTGCTGACCGTCGGCCCCACCGACGACGTGCTGCGCCAGATGCGCCCGCACGCCCCCGACGCGATCGCCGTGGCCGGCTTCATGGAGCCGGAAACGATCGACGCGCTGGCCGCCACCGGCCGCCCGCTCGTGCTGATCGACATGTGGGCCCCGGGCCTGCGCTCGGTCAACATCGACAACGCCGCCGGCGCGTCGCAGGCGATGCGCCACCTGTTCGACACCGGCCGCAAGCGGATCGCCTTCATCGGCGGCTCGCTCGCGCACCACAGCATCGCGCAGCGCGCGCTGGGCTTTCGCCGCGCGTTCTTCGAGGCCGGCCTGCTGTTCGACCCGGCGCTCGAAATCACCATCGACGCCGGGCTCGACCCCGACACCGGCGCCGCGCGCGCCATGGAGCGCATCCTCGACGGCAGCGCGCCGCGCCCCGACGCCGTGTTCGCGTTCAACGACGCCGCCGCGCTGGCCGCGATGCGCGTGTGCCTCGCACGCGGGCTGCGCGTGCCGGAAGACATCGCGTTCGTCGGCTTCGACGACATCCTCGGCGCGGCCCACGCCGCGCCGCCGCTCACCACGCTGGCCGTCGACAAGGAAGCGCTGGGCCGCCGCGGCGTCGAGCTGCTGCTGGCCGACGCGCCCGAGCACACCGAGATTCGCCTGCCCGTGCGGCTGATCGAACGCGCGAGCAGTGCCGTCGCGGCCTCGGCGCCGCGCCTCTTCGCCACCGACACCCCCGACATGCCCGCCATCGCCTCATGACGACACCCGCCTCGCCGCTCGCGCCGGACACGCCGGCGCCGCGCGTCGCGAATTTCCGCGACGCCGGTTTCCTGCTTTCGCACGTGGAGCACACGCTGCGCTTCTACGCCCCGACCGTGTACGACGAGACGGGCGGCTTCTTCCATTTCTTCCGCGACGACGGCACGATCTACGACCGCACCACGCGCCACCTCGTCAGCAGTTGCCGCTTCGTCTTCAACTACGCGATGGCGTACCGCCAGTTCGGCGGCCGCCAGCATCAGGATTACGTGCGCCACGGCCTGCGCTTCCTGCGCGACGCGCATTGGGATCCGGTCAACGAGGGCTACGACTGGGAGCTGGAATGGCGCGACGGCCGCAAGGCCGCGGTGCGCGACGGCACCCGCCACTGCTACGGCCTCGCGTTCGTGCTGCTGGCCGCCGCGCATGCGGTGATGGCCGGCGTCGACGAAGGCCGCGCGCTGGTCGCGCACACGTTCGAACTGATGGAACGGCGCTTCTGGGATGCGGCCGGCGGCCTCTACAAGGACGACGCCACGCCCGATTGGCAGGTGTCCGGCTATCGCGGCCAGAACGCCAACATGCACACCACCGAGGCGCTGCTGGCCGCCTACGAGGCCACCGGCGAGGTGCGCTACCTCGACCGCGCCGAATTGGTGGCGACGCACATCACGCAGCGCCAGGCCGCGCTGTCGCAGGGCCTGGTGTGGGAGCACTACCACGCAGATTGGTCGATCGACTGGGATTACAACAAGGAAGACAGCACCAACATCTTCCGCCCATGGGGCTTCCAGCCGGGCCACCAGACCGAATGGGCCAAGCTGCTGCTGATCCTCGAGCGGCACCGTCCGCTCGACTGGCTGCTGCCGCGCGCGATCGAGCTGTTCGACGCCGCGTTCGCGCACGCCTGGGACAGCGAGCACGGCGGCCTCGTGTACGGCTTCGGCCCCGACTACACGGTGTGCGACCACGACAAGTATTTCTGGGTGCAGGCCGAAACCTTCGCCGCCGCCGCGCTGCTCGGCGAGCGCACCGGCAGCGAGCGCTTCTGGGATTGCTACGACGAGATCTGGCGCTATAGCTGGCAGCATTTCGTCGATCACCGCTACGGCGCCTGGTATCGGATCCTGACCTGCGACAACCGCAAGTACAGCGACGAGAAGAGCCCGGCCGGCAAGACCGACTATCACACCATGGGCGCCTGCTACGAGGTGCTCAACGCATTGCCCGGCGCGAACGGCGCCGCCATTCCGCATCGCAAGGAGAACGCACAATGAGCGGCGCCCCGTTTCCGCATTTCGTGTCGGCCGGCGACATCCTGACCGACATGGTCCGGCACGGCGCGGCCCAGTGGACGTCGGTGCCCGGCGGCGCCGGCTGGAACGTGGCGCGCGCGGTGGCGCGGCTCGGCGTGCCGAGCGCGGCGGTGGGCGCGCTCGGGCGCGATTGCTTCTCCGACGTGCTGTGGCGCGAGAGCGAGGCGGCCGGGCTCGACCTGCGCTTCCTGCAGCGCGTCGAGCGCCCGCCGCTGCTGGCGATCGTGCACGAGACGCAGCCGCCGTCGTACTTCTTCATCGGCGAGAACAGCGCCGACCTGGCGTTCGATCCGGCCGCGCTGCCGGCCGGCTGGGAAGCCCCGCTGGAATGGGCGCACTTCGGCTGCATCAGCCTCGTGCGCGAGCCGCTGGCGGGCACGCTGGTCGCGCTGGCCGCGCGGTTGCGCGAGCAGGGCGTGAAGATCAGCTTCGATCCGAACTACCGCAACCTGATGACGGCCGCCTATCGCCCGACGCTCGAGAAGATGGTGACGCTGGCCGATCTCGTGAAGGTGTCCGACGAAGACCTGCGCCATCTGTTCGACGGCAGCGAGGCCGAGGCGATCGCCACGCTGCGCGCGCTGAACCCGGCCGCCACCGTGCTGGTCACGCGCGGCGCGCAAACCGCCACACTGTACGCCGGCGACGCCGTGTTCGAGGCGCAGCCGCCGCGCGTCGAGGTGGCCGACACGGTGGGCGCGGGCGACGCGTCGATCGGCGGGCTGATCGTCAGCCTGATGACCGCGCCGCAGCGCGGCTGGCACGAGCATCTGGCGTTCGCGCCTGCCGCGGGCCCGGCCGCCTGCCGCCCGACCGGCGCGCCCGCACC
>NZ_JAAGPF010000160.1 GCF_017104645.1 Burkholderia sp. Ac-20379 | reverse complement strand
GCGGCCGCCACCGCCGCCTCGCTCGCGAACTGCGGCGCCAGCTCCGGCTCCGACCACCGGAACGGCAGCGCCGCCTCGCTGCGCCGCACCTCGCGCAAGCAATAGCGCACGAGCCGCTGCGCGCCCTCGAACGCCGCCAGCTCCGGCCCGTCCCAGACGATCTCGGCCTCGGCCGCCACATACAGCAGATCGCCACGCGCGAAATCGATGAACAGCAAACCCGCGCGCGGATTCGACGCGAAATTGCCGAGCGTATTGAAGAAGCGGTTGCCCGCGTAATCGGGCACCGTCAGCGTGCGTGCGTCGTCGACGCGCACGAAGCCCGGCGGCCCGCCGCGATGCGAGACATCGACGCCGCGCGCCGCATGCGCGTCGGCATCGAGATTGGCGCTGGCCACGAAGAACGTATCGGCGCGCGCGATCAGCTCGCGCTCGGCCTCGCCGAGCGCGTCGGCCCGGCGCAGCGGCGGCGCGGGATCCGGCAGCGCGACCGGCTCGGGCGTGCGGCACTGGATGTATTTCGGACAGTTGCCGAAGCTTTGCGTGACGGCGATCGACATCGTCGCGCCATCGATCGCCGCGACCGTGCCGTTGATGCGATTGCGCCGCCGCGTCGGCAATTCGATACCGAGCCCGCCGAACGGCGCGCCGGGCTGCCACGCGCCGGCCAGCGGGTCGTCGCGCAGCGCGCCGCCCTGCAGGCGCAGCGTCCGGGCGTCGGGCGAATCGACGAAACCCGGCTCGCCCGCGCGCAACGTGGCCCACGGCTGGCCGTCGCGATCGACGCCGCCCACCACGAACCACGGCAACTTCGCGAAGAACGTGCGGTGCTGATCGGGCATGAACGCGCGGATGCTGACCCGCCCCGCCGCATCGGCGAAGTCGCTCACGCCGGCCTGCCGCTGCACGGCCAGCTCGCCGGCGTGGAACGGCGAGCCGTCGGGCGAACCGTCGGCCGAGCGTCGCGCGTCGGCCGCTTCAACCGGCGCGCGCTCGATCGTGCTGGCGGCATCGCTCATGGCTCTCGCTCCCGATCAACGGATTCGACGCACCGCGCCGGCTCAGGCCAGCGCCGGCTCCGGCGACTTGCGCATGCCGACGAAGCCCGGCAGCGCCTCCACGCGCTCGAGCCAGGCGCGCACGTTCGGATACGGCGCGAGCGACACGCCGCCTTCCGGCGCGTGGGCGATGTACGAATAACCGGCCACGTCCGCGATGGTGCGCGTCTCGCCGAGCGCGAAGCGCCGGCCGGCCAGTTCCTGGTCGAGCGTCGTCAGCAGCTTGTTCGCGGTCTCGACGGATTTCGTGTGATCGAACGGCATGTTGAACAGCGTGACGAGCCGCGCGGCGCACGGGCCGTACATGATCGGGCCCGAGGCGAGCGCGAGCCAGTGCTGCACGGCGGCCGCGCCGGCCGGGTCTTCGGGCAGCCACGACGCATCGCCGTAGCGCTTGGCCAAATAGACGAGGATCGCGGTGGAATCGGCCAGCACGACGTCACCGTCGACGATCACCGGCACCTGCGCGAACGGGTTCAGCGCGAGAAACGCGGCCGAATGCTGTTCGCCCGCGGCCAGATCGACGTCGATCAGCTCGTGCGGCAGATCGAGCAGCGACAGCATCAGTTGGGCGCGGTGGGCGTGGCCCGAGAGCGGCGCGCGATACAGACGGATCGGGGCGGCAGGGCGAGCGGTGGACGACATGACAACTCCTTGGGGTAGACGGTTCGGTTCGTGGGTCGCGATGGGCTGAACGGCTGAACGTCCGCCCTGCAACGTGTACCGACAGCCTAAGCCCACTGCGTCGTTCACGAAAGATGGATAATCAGCGAAATACAATCCATCAAAATTGGACAATCACAGTGATCGACATCCGCAACGTCAACCTGAACCGGCTGGCCGTGTTCGCGGCCGTGGTCGAAACCGGTTCGCTGACCGCCGCGTCCGCACGGCTCGGCATCGCCAAGACGATGGTCAGCACGCACATGCAGCGGCTCGAGGCCGAGACCGGCGCGAACCTGCTGGTGCGCACCACGCGGCGGCTCAGCGTGACCGAAGCCGGGCGCACGCTCTACGAGGCGACGCGCGAGATCCTGAGCACGGCCGAGGCGGCGTTCGGCGCGATCGCGGGCGACGCCGGGCCGCTGCGCGGCGGCCTGCGCGTCAGCGCGCCGATCGACTACGGCGCGCTGGTGGTGGCGCCGGCGCTGGTCGCGCTGAATCGCACGCACCCCGAACTCGATATCGAGTTGATCTGCGAGGACCGGCTCGTCGATCTGGTGTCCGAGCGCATCGATCTGGCGGTGCGGCTCGGCAAGCTGTCCGATTCGAACCATCGCGCGGTGCGGATCGGCGGCTTCGAGCGCTGGCTGGTGGCCAGCCCGGACGCGATCGCGCGGCTCGGCCTGCCCCGCGAACCGGCCGCGCTGCTCGACTGGCCATATGCGACGCTCTCCTCGATGCAGCGGCTCGAACTGCCGTTGCAGCACGACGACGGCACGCGCACGCGGCTGCGCTGCCGGCGGCGCTTCGCCTCGAATTCGACGCCGGCCGTGCGCGCCGCGCTGCTGGCCGGCTGCGGCTTCGGCACGGCCACCAGCTTCGCCGTCGAGCACGACGTGGCGACCGGCGCGCTGGTGCGGCTGCTGCCGGATTGGTCGCTGCCGAAGGCCGACATTCATGCGATCTATCCGTCCACGCACCACCCGTCGGCGAAGGTGCGTGCGGTGATCGAGATGCTGAAGACGCGGCTCGGCGGGTGAGCCGGTGCGCCTCAGGTGCCGGCCGGTGCCGCGTGGCGGCTCGGCTCGCCGTCCGCCCCGCGATCCGCATCGAACATCGCCAGCGTGCCGAGCAGCACGCGGCGGCAGTTGCGCACCATCCGCTCTTCGGGATCGCGATAGCCGGTCAGCAGCCACGACGCGCCGGCGTTGGTCATCGCGCCCACCAGCGCGAGGCCGGTCAGCCGGGCGTCGGCGCGCTGCTCGGGATCGCCGGGATCGGTCACGCGCGCGACCGCCACGATCTGCTTGCCGAATTCGAGCAGGTTGCGCTGGTACGTGATGTCGGTTTCGGCGCTGACGCCCATCACTTCGAGCAGCAGCACGCGCGCCGCGCAGGTGTCGCGCAGGAACGCGAAGAACGCGTGCAGGCCCGCGTCGACGCGCGCCTCGAGCCCGTCGCCGGCCGCCTCGAGCGCCGCCGCCACCGCCTCGCGCAGTCGCACGGCGTGATATTGGTAAGTGGCCTGCAACAGCGCATCGGTGCCGGTGAACGCGGCATAGAAGTAGCGATCGTTGAGCTTCGCCTCCTGGCAGATCGCGCGCACCGTGGTCTTGCGAAAGCCGAGCGTGCCGAACAGGCGCGTGCCGGCCCCGATCAGCGCGTCGCGCCGCTCGGCGGCGCGCGCCTCGGGCGCCACGCCGCCATACGGGCGGCCCTTCCGGCCGGTTTCGAGGGATTTCTCCATTCCGTTATTTGACATCGCTCACTGTCATCATTAAATTGGTGACGCTCAACACCACATTTAAGCCGCGATTCGGCAGGGCGGCAAGCCCCGGGAGGCATGCGATGAAGGATTTCTCGAACAAGGTGGCCGCGATCACCGGGGCCGGTTCCGGCATGGGGCGCAGCCTCGCCGTGGAGCTTGCCCGACGCGGCTGCCATCTCGCCCTGAGCGACATCAACGAAATCGGACTCGCGCAAACCGTGGCGCTCTGCCATGCGCACGGCGTGCGCGTGACCTCGCAGCGGCTCGACGTGGCCTCGCGCGAAGCCGTGTTCGCCTGGGCCAAGGCCGCGCGCGAGGCGCACGGCCGCGTCAACCTCGTGTTCAACAACGCGGGCGTGTCGCTGGCCGCACCGGCCGAGAGCGTCTCGATCCAGGATTTCGAATGGATCATGGGCATCAACTTCTGGGGCGTGGTGCATGGCACCCAGGCCTTCCTGCCCTACCTGCACGAATCGGGCGACGGCCACGTGATCAATACCTCGAGCCTGTTCGGGCTGATCGCGATGCCGACGCAAAGCACCTACAACGCCAGCAAGTTCGCGGTGCGCGGCTTCACCGAGGCGCTGCGCATGGAACTGGAGCTGGAGCGTGCGCCGGTCAGCGCGACCTGCGTGCATCCGGGCGGCGTGGCCACCAATATCGTCAACGCGTCGCGCGTCGACACGAGCATCCACGCGCTGACCGGGCAGGACCCGGACGCGCACCGCCGCGCCTCCAACAAGCTGATCACCGCCACCACGGCCGACATGGCCGCGCGCCAGATCCTGGCCGGCGTGGAACGCAACGCGCGGCGCGTGCTGGTGGGCGCCGACGCGCGCCGTCTCGACCGACTCTCGCGCTTGTTCGGTTCCGCCTATCAAGGCTTCGTGCTGCGTTTCGTGCGTAAATCGCGGGAACGCAATCTGCAGCGCCACGGCGCGGGCCGCGCCGGCGCGGCGCCGTCCAACACCACCAGGGATGCCGCATGAACACCACCACCGGCTGGCAGCCGTCCGCGACGGCCCACGAGAACACACCGCGCACCGCGCCCCCGCCCGCCCCGCGTACCGCGAGCGGCGGCGAGGCCTCGGCATCGCAGCGCACCGATTTCGACGTGCTGATCGTCGGCGCCGGGCTGTCCGGCGTGGGTGCGGCCTGGCATCTGCGCGAGCGCTGCCCGTGGGCCAGCTACGCGATCCTCGAAAGCCGCGACGCGATGGGCGGCACCTGGGATCTGTTCCGCTACCCCGGCGTGCGCTCGGATTCCGACATGTTCACGCTCGGCTACAGCTTCCGCCCGTGGCACAGCGACAACGCGATCTCGGACGGCGCGACGATCCTCGACTACATCCGCGACACGGCGCGCGAATCGGGCATCGACCGCACGATCCGCTACCGCCACCGCGTGACGGGCGCGAACTGGGATTCGGCCACGGCGCGCTGGCAGGTCGACGTGACGCGCACCGACGGCCACGGCACCGAAGCGCTGCGCTTCACCTGCCGCTTCCTCTACATGTGCAGCGGCTATTACGACTACGAGAACGGCCACGCGCCGAGCTGGCCCGAGATGGACGGCTATCGCGGCCGCATCGTCCATCCGCAGCACTGGCCGCAGGATCTCGATTACGCCGGCAAGCGCGTGGTGGTGATCGGCAGCGGCGCGACCGCCGTGACGCTGGTGCCGTCGATGGCGCAGCAGGCCGCGCACGTGACCATGCTGCAGCGCTCGCCCACCTACATCGTGTCGCTGCCGGCCCGCGACAAGCTCGCGATGCGCCTGCGCCGCTGGCTGCCGGCCAGCCTCGCGCACCGGCTGGTGCGCGCCAAGAACGTGATGCTGTCGATGTACGTGTACCGCCTCGCGCGCAAGCGCCCGGACGCCACCAAACGCTTCATCCTGCGCGCGGCCCAGCGCCAGTTGAACCCCGGCTTCGATGTCGGCAAGCACCTGACGCCGCGCTACAACCCGTGGGATCAGCGCCTCTGCCTGGTGCCCAACGGCGACCTGTTCAAGGCGCTGCGCGGCGGCAGCGCGTCGATCGTCACCGACGAGATCGACCGCTTCACGCCCAGCGGCCTGCAACTGAAAAGCGGCGAGACGCTGGACGCCGACGTGATCGTCACGGCCACCGGCCTCAAGGTGCGCATGCTCGGCGGCGCGACCGTCAGCGTGGACGGCCGGCCGGTCGAGTTCGGCGAGGCCGTCTCGTATAAGGGCATGATGGCCAGCGGCGTGCCGAACCTGGCCACCTCGTTCGGCTACACCAACGCGTCGTGGACGCTGAAGGCCGAGCTGATCGCGCTGTACGTGTGCCGGCTGCTCAACCACATGCGCGAGAAGGGCTACGACAGTTGCACGCCCACGCTCGACGATCCGGCGATGTCGCTCGGCCCGGCCGTCGACCTGAGCTCCGGTTATATCCAGCGGGCCGCCGCGCTGCTGCCGCGGCAAGGCGCGCGCAACCCGTGGAAATCGCATCAGAACTACGCCCGCGACCTCGCGCTGCTGCGCTTCGGCTCGCTGACCGACAGCGCGATGCGCTTCTCGCGCCGCCCGGCCGAGCCGGCCACGGGCCGCACCGCTTCCGAATCCGTCCGATAAGAAAAGGGGATTGCCGTGATTGCCGAACTGATTGCCATCGTCGTCGCCGTATTCGTGGTGCTGTACGCGTTCACGCTGTTCACCGCGCACCAGATCACGCGCCGCTTTCCGCCCGAAGGCCAATTCATCGATGTCGACGGCGACCGCCTGCATTACGTCGATTACGGCAGCGGCCCGCCGATCGTGCTTGTGCACGGCCTGTGCGGCCAGTTGCGCAACTTCGCCTACCTCGACCTGCCGCGCATGGCGCAGTCGCACCGCGTGATCCTCGTCGATCGCCCGGGCTCGGGCCGCTCGACGCGCGGGCCGGCCTCGCGGGCCAACGTGTATGCGCAGGCGCGCACCATTGCGCGCTTCATCGAGACGCTCGGCCTCGACAAGCCGCTGCTGGTCGGCCACTCGCTCGGCGGCGCGATCTCGCTGGCGGTGGCGCTCGACCATCCCGACGCGATCAGCCGCATCGCGCTGATCGCACCGCTCACGCACACCGAAACCACGCCGCCGGAAGCGTTCAAGGGCCTCAAGCTGCGCCCGGCGGCGCTGCGCCGCTTCGCGTCGCTGACGATGGGCATTCCGGTGATGATCCTGCAAAGCCGCAAGGCGATCGACGCGATCTTCGCGCCGGAGCCGGTGCCGCGCGATTTCCCGATCAAGGGCGGCGGGCTGATGGGGCTGCGCCCGAACGCGTTCTATGCGGCGTCGTCCGACCTGGTGGCCGCGCCCGAGGATCTGCCCGAAATGGAACGCCGCTATCCGACGCTCGGCGTGCCGGTCAGCGTGCTGTACGGCCGCAACGACGGCATTCTGAGCTACCGCAAGCACGGCGAAGGCCTCAAGCAGAAGCTCGGCAGCGTCGCGCTGACGCTGGTGGACGGCGGCCACATGCTGCCCGTCACGCAACCGGCCGCCACCACCGACTGGATCCTCGGCGAAGCGGCGCAAGCCGCGGCGGCCGCGCCGGATCTGACGCAGCCGGCCATGCGCGCCGCCACCGGGCGCTGACGGCACCCGGCGCTCCCGCGCGGCGCCAGCCGGCCCCGGCCCGGCCACGCCGCGCGCGCGATCCGATTACAATCGCGCACTTCGATCCAGCACCGGGACCCGCACCATGAAGCCTCTGATCGCATCGGCCCTCGCGGCGGCCTGCGCCCTGTCCGCCACGGCCGCGCTGGCCGATACCGCCGCAAGCGGCGCCGCCGCCGAACCCTGCGCGATCGGCACCGCCACCGGCGTGGCGGGCACGCCGGCCAGCCTGCGCGAATATCTGAAGCTGCCGCAGAGCGACCAGTTCCGCTATCTGATGGCGAACCAGATCACCTGCAAGATTTCCGACGAAGGCCGCGCCTCGGGCTGCGCCGGCCTGACCAGCCTGCGGCACGATCGCGTGAGCGTCTACGACGACAGCGACAGCGCCGTCACCACCGTGGTGGCGCGCGTCGATCTCGATCAGGGCACCTATCCGATCATGATCGACGTGCCGAAGGCCAACCTGAAATGCGAAGAACACTGAAGCACTGAAGGGGCCGGCCCGCCGCCCCTCGCCCGCTCAACCGAGTTCCAGCGCCCGCCGCACCGACACGGCGATGCCATGCGCCGCCGCGCGCACCGCGTCCGGCGACGGGAACGACGGCGCGATCCGCAGATGCCGGTCGAGCGGATCGTCGCCGAGCGGAAACGCCGCGCCGGCCGGCGTCAGCACCAGCCCGGCCTCGCCCGCCAGCGCCACCGCGCGCTTCGCATGCCCCGGCGGCAAATCGAGGCTGACGAAATAGCCGCCCTCGGGCCGCGTCCAGCTCAATTCGGCAATCCCGCCGAGCCGCTCCGCGAACACCGCCTCCACCGTCTCGAACTTCGGCCGCAGCAGCGCCCGATGGCCCGCCATCAACGCTTCCAGCCCGGCGCGGTCGCGCAGCGCGTGAACGTGCCGCAACTGGTTCAGCTTGTCCGGCCCGATCGAGCGCACGGCCGCATGGCGCGCCCACCACGCGACGTTGCGCGCCGAGCCGGCCAGGAACGCCACGCCCGCGCCGCCGAACGTGACCTTCGACAGCGACGCGAACACGAACGCGCGATCGGGATGACCGGCCGCCTCGCAGGCCGGCAGGATGTCCGGCACCGTGCGCGGCGCGTCGGTCAGGTGGTGGAAGCGATAGGCGTCGTCCCACATCAGCCGGAAATCGGCGGCGGCGGCCGGCAGCGCGGCGAGCCGGCGCACCGTATCGTCCGAATAGACCGCGCCGGTCGGGTTGCTGTAGCGCGGCACGCACCAGATGCCGCGGATCGACGCGTCGCTACGCACCAGCGCCTCGACCACGTCCATGTCGGGGCCGTCGTCGCGCATCGGCACGGCAATCATGCGAATGCCGAGCGCCTCGCAGATCGCGAAATGACGGTCGTAGCCCGGCGCCGGGCACAGCATCGCCGCTTCGCCGCCGCGCCACGGGCTGCCGCCCGGCAGGCCGTGCAGCACGGCGAACGCGAGCACGTCGTGCATCAGTTCGAGACTCGAATTGCCGGCCGCGACCACCTGCGCCGCGTCGGCATCGAGCAGCGCCGCGCCGAATTCGCGCGCCTCGGGCAGGCCCAGCCCGAGGCCGTAGTTGCGGCAATCCGCGCCGTCGCGCGCGCGCCAGCCGGGGTCGCCGGCCTCGGCGAACAGCCGCGTCGCGAGGTCGAGCTGCTCGGGCGCAGGCTTGCCGCGCGACATGTCGAGGCGCATCCCCTGGCGCCGGAATTCATCGTAATCCGCAAACATCCCTGCATCTCCGCTGTGAAGGCGAAGCCAGTATGCGCAGTGCCCTTCAATCAGACAAACGCGTTATATTGATCATTTCGTTCAGATTTTCTGATGGCGATGAAATCCTTCGATCTCGATGTGCTGGCCATGGCGGTGGCCGTGGCCGATGCGGGCAGCTTCGTGCGCGGCGCGGCGCGCGTGCATCGCTCGCAGTCGGCGCTGAGCATGCAGATCCGCGCGCTCGAGCAGTCGCTCGGCAAGCAGTTGTTCGTGCGCGGCGCACGCAACGTCACCGTCACGCCCGACGGGGAAACCCTGATCGCCTACGCGCGCCGCCTGCTCGCGCTGCGCGAGGAGGCCTGGGCCGCGATCGTCCACCCGGAGGTCAAGGGCCGCGTGACGATCGGCGTGCCCGACGATTACGCCTCGTCGCTGCTGCCGCCGGTGCTGCGCAAGTTCTCGGCGCGCTATCCGAAGGTCGAGATCCAGGTGGTCGGGCTGCCGAGCCGCGCGCTCGCGCCGCTGCTCAAGGACAACAAGATCGACCTGGCCTGCGTGACGCGCATGCGCGGCCTGAACGGCGCGTTCGTGCGCGCCGAGCCGATGGTCTGGGCCGGGCCGCCGTCGGGCGGCGCCGTGTGGGACGAGCGGCCGCTGCCGGTTGCGCTGTTCGGCGCGGGCAGCGTGGCGCGCGCCAACGCGATTCGCTCGCTCGAATCGGCCGGCATCGCGTTTCGCACGTCGTACGAAAGCCCGAGCCTGATGGGCCTGTTCAGCATGGTGGAGGCGGGGCTGGCGGTCGCGCCGCTGGCGCGCTGCGCGGTGCCGGCGCATTTCTCGCAGCAGGGGCCGGCGCACGGCCTGCCGGCGCTGCCCGATCTCGACATCGTGCTGGCGCGCAGCGCGCGCTCGAACCGGCCGCCGTGCGATTTCCTGGCCGATCAGTTGCTGTCCGATCTCAGTATCTGAACGCCGCGCGCCGTGCGCGGGCGCGGCGGCGATCCCTGCCCGCGCAACGATGCTGCGCCGCGTCACGGCCCGCGCTGTTTCGCGCGCGCCACTGATTCGGCATCGCCTCGACACTGTCACGCACGAAGCGCCGATTTCCTCCGATAATCGCGTTGCATGCCGTTGCCCGCGCAGCGTCATCGTTCGCTCATCCCAGAGATCGTTCCGTCCGACATCCCGATGCCAGCCGACCGCCAGCCCGACCCGACGCCCCGCTCGTGGAAGCTGGCCGTCTCGCGCCTGCTGAGCCCGGCCGGCGTGCTGCTGACGGGCGGCCTGCTGCTGGTGTTCTTCTGGGCGCTCTGCGCGCTGGTGCTGTTCCAGTCGCGCTCGGACGCGTATCAGCGCGCGGCCGGCAACGCGCGCAACCTGGTGCTCGTGCTCGAACGCGACATCGCGCGCAGCGTCGAACAATACGATCTGTCCTTGCAGGCCGTGGTGGACGGCATGCGTCAGCCGCCGGTGATGGCGCTGCCGCCCACGCTGCGCAACCTCGTGCTGTTCGACCGCGCCACCACCGGGCGCTACCTCGGCACGATCTACGTGGTCGACGCCAACGGCAACGTCGTGCTCGATTCGCGCTCCGATACGCCGCCGGCGGTCAATCTGGGCACGCGCGAGGACATCGCGATCCACCGCGACCATCCCGAGATCGGCCTTTACATCAGCAAGCCGTACGCGTCGCCGCTGCACGGCGGGCAGGCGATGCTGACGCTGTCGCGCCGTATCGACAACGCCGACGGCTCGTTCGGCGGCGTGGTGGTGGGCGCGCTCAGCGTCGATTATTTCCGCGCGCTGCTCGACGGGCTGTCGGTCGGCCCGCACGGTTCGGCCGCCGTGCTCGGCACCAACGGCGCACTGATCACGCGGCTGCCGTTCGACACCAGCATGGTGGGCCGCGACGTCAGCCGCTCCACCGTGTATCTCGATGCGATGCGCCAGCCCGAGGGCGCCGTGTCGGGCCTGGCCTCGCTCGACGGCACGCGGCGGCTGTACGTCTACAAGCGGCTGCCGGCCTTGCCGATCATCGTCGACGTCGCGCCGGCGGAAAGCGACATCTACCTCGAATGGCGGCATCGCGCGGAGCGGCTCGGCGCGATCGTCGCGGTGTTCTCGCTGGTGGTGGCGGCCGGCTCGATGCTGCTCGCGCACGAGCTGCGGCTGCGCCAGCAGGCCGAGCAGCAGCTTTACCGGCTCACGCGCACCGATGCGCTGACCGGCCTCGGCAACCGCCGCGCGTTCGACGCCACGCTGCACGGCGAGTGGTTGCGTGCGCAACGAACCGGCCGGCCGCTGGCGCTGCTGTTCGTCGATATCGATCAATTCAAGGCCTACAACGATCACTACGGGCACCCGGCCGGCGACGAGGTGCTGCGCGAGGTCGGCCGCGTGCTGGCCCAGTGCGCGCGCCGCGCGACCGACAGCATGGCGCGCTACGGCGGCGAGGAATTCGTCGTGACGCTGCCCGATACCGATGCGCAGGGCGCGGCCCGCTTCGGCGAGCAGGTGCGGCGCTCGATCTACGATCTGGCGCTGCCGCACGCGGCCAGCGCCTACGGGCGCGTGACGGTCAGCATCGGCATCGTCACCACGCGCGAGGCGGCCGCCGCCAGCGACGCCGCGTTCGTCAACCTGGCCGACACCGCGCTGTACCACGCGAAAACGGCCGGCCGCAACCGGATCTGCGACCCGCAGGGCGTGGTGCTGGCCTGACGCGCCGGCGCGACGCGCTGCCGCGCCCGTTCGGCCGAATGGCGGGCGGCGCGGCGAGATCCTTATACTGTGCGCTGATTCCACTTCGATCCCGTTCGCCGATCTTCCCGTCATGCGCGTTGGCCGTCCCGTTCCCGCCCTGCCTCAACCCGTCTGCGACTATTGCGGCGAGAAGGCGCAGCTTGCGCGTTTCGGCGATGCCGCCTATCCGTATCGCGACGAGCACGGCGAGCTGTGGGTCTGCCCGCCGTGCGACGCCTGGATCGGCGTGTTTCCGCGCAGCCGCCGCCACGTGCCGCTCGGCCGGCTCGCCAACGCCGAGCTGAGGCAGGCGAAATCGGATCTGCACGCGGCGCTCGAGCCGCTGGTGGCCGCCAAGATGCGCCGCGACGGCTGCAACGCGTTCGAGGCGCGCGCCAAGGGCATCCGCTGGCTCGCCACCCAGCTTGGGCTCGATCCGGCCAGCACGATCCACGCGCTCGATCTCGACGCGTGCCGCAAGGCGATCGCGCTGGTCAACGATTTCGTGGCGAACCGCCAGCGCGGCGATTCGGCCGGCGCGGGTGCGGCCGAATCGGGCTACGATGCGTGACGCCGCAGCCTGAGCGGCCCGCGCGGTAGGAAAACCCGCCCTTTTTAGTGTCGTTTCAGGCACGCGGATTGCTGCACCGCATCGAATTCGTCGGCCGGCAACGCGGCGAACCCCTCAGGCCCAGCCGTCCGCTGCGCCACCGGCCACCGCCGCGATCGATTGCAACGCCCCCGCCCCATCGCGCAAGCAACACGGCCGCTTGCGCCGCTGCGCACCGTCCAGCCTGACGCTTGCCGCTTCTTTGCCGCCTCCCCCGATATTTTTGCGAGACGTTTACGCGCCCCGGCGTAACGTGAGCCCATGTTCGTTACCGCGGTTCGCCGCCGACATCATGCCCGTCTCCCGCAGTGCAGCGTCCGTCACGCCGATTTCCCGCCCGCTTCGCCCGGCCGCCTCGATCGGCCCGATGCGCGCGGCCCGCCAACCGGCACGCCGCGCCGAGCCCCTCGCTCGCGAGGACAGCCCGCGCGTGCTGCTGCCGATCACGCTCGAAGGCGACGCCGAGTATCTGTGCGCGCAACGCCGCGTGCTGCTGCGCTCGCCGCTCGGCGTCTACGTCTCGCATATCGACGCGCATCGCGAGCGGATGGCGGTGTGGTTCGACCTCGCGCACGCGGACGTCAGCTTCGCGATTCACACGCTGATGTCGACGGTGCCGAATGCGACATTGGGTGGCTTGCGCCCCCGCGCGTCCTGAACGCACGTCTTATTGATGGTGTACGCTGGGCTCGTTCGTCGTCCGGCCCGGCGCCGCGCACGACGCCCGGCACCGCCGCTGCCCGGCCTGCCGCGGCGGGTTTCGCGCCGTGCCCGGTATCCCGTCTCGCCGCGTGCCCGCGCGAGATGCGGCCCACGCCGGACCGCGTCACCGTCCTGTCCGATCCCCTCGCGCCGGGTTCGTATCGGCCAGCGCCGCCCTGCCTTGTCAGGCGCGTTGACCGATGCCTGCCCGACGGTTGCCCGGCCCGCCATCGCAGCGGCGCCGAGAGGCGGATCGCGCGTTCCACCACCGTTCATCAGGAGAGTTTCGTGAGCCGTCTCATCGTCGTATCGAACCGGACAGCCGATCCGGACAACGAAGCACCCGGCGGCCTGGCCGTCGCGCTGAACGAAAGCCTGCAGCAGCGCGGCGGCATCTGGTTCGGCTGGAGCGGCAAGCTCACCGAAGCCGATCCGGCCAGCCAGGACGTGCAGATCCGCGACGCCGGCAACATGAAGCTCGCGACCATCGACCTGTCGCAGCGCGACTACGACAACTACTACCTCGGCTACGCGAACAACGTGCTGTGGCCGGTGTTCCACTACCGGCTCGATCTGGCCAACTTCGACGTGCAGTTCGGCGACGCCTACCGCCGCGTGAACCGCCTGTTCGCGCAGAAGCTGATGCCGCTGCTGCAGCCCGACGACGTGATCTGGGTGCACGACTATCACCTGATCCCGCTCGCCACCGAGCTGCGCGCGCAAGGCTGCCGCAACCGGATCGGCTTCTTCCTGCACATTCCCGTGCCGCCGCCGCTCGTGATGGCGGCGATTCCCGAACACGAATGGCTGATGCGCTCGCTGTTCGCCTACGATCTGGTGGGCTTCCAGGCGCACACCGACGTCACGCATTTCGTGCGCTACGCCGAAGCCGAGGCCAACGCCGAACTGGTGAACGGCGAATACCTGCGTGCGTTCGACCGCACCATCCGGGTGGGCGCGTTCCCGATCGGCATCGACGTGGACGGCTTCGCGCAGATGGCCACCGACGACGACGGCCTGAACGTCTACGAGCAGATGCGCGACGAATACTCGCGCCGCAAGCTGCTGCTCGGCGTGGACCGGCTCGACTATTCGAAGGGGCTGCCGCACCGCGTGCAGGCGTTCCGCGAGATGCTCGACCGCTACCCCGAGATGCGCAAGAGCGCGACGCTGATCCAGATCGCCGCGCCGAGCCGCGAGGACGTGGACGCCTACGATCACCTGCGTCAGGAAATGGATGCGCTGTGCGGCTCGGTCAACGGCGATTACGGCGAGCTCGACTGGATGCCGGTGCGCTACATCCACCGCAGCCTCGACCGCACCTCGCTGCCGGGCCTCTATCGCGCGAGCCGCGTGGCGCTCGTCACGCCGCTGCGCGACGGCATGAACCTGGTCGCCAAGGAATTCATCGCGGCGCAGGACAGCAAGGATCCGGGCGTGCTGGTGCTGTCGCGCTTCGCGGGCGCGGCCGAGCAACTGACCGACGCGCTGCTCGTGAACCCGTACGACATCCAGGGCACCGCGCGCGCGATCCATACCGCGCTGACGATGCCGCTCGAGGAGCGCGTGCGCCGCCACGCGCTGCTGCTGGAGGAGATCCGCAAGTACGACGTGCACTGGTGGACAGCCGGCTTCCTCGGCGCGCTCGACGACGCGCCGATTCCGGCGACGCGACGGCCGGCCGGGCTGGTGTGACGATCGCCGCCCCGGGCGCGCTCCCGCAGCGGGGCGTGCCCGGCAGTGCCGTTACGCCGCCACGCGCGGCGTAACGTAGCACGCGGGAACATCCGATTTTTCGTGTTGACCATTCTCGGAAATTTCCGCATTTAAAACGAATAAAAAAGGAATTTTCGGACGATATTTCTTTAATTTTCTCGTTTTGCCGAATCGGACGGCGTGGCCCGGAATTTGCAGCCTGCCCTTACAGAACCTTTCTTTTTCTGTGAGGACATCATGCGCACGCTATTCAAGAAGACCGCGATCGCCCTCGGCGCCTCGTCGCTGCTCGCGTTGCAAGGCTGCGGCGGCGGCACCGACGGTCTGTACACGCCGGCTGGCGGCGGCCTCGGGATTCAGACCACGTCGGGCGGGTCGTCCGGTGGGTCCTCGGGGAGTTCGGGTACGTCGGGCTCGTCGGGAAGTTCGGGCACTTCCGGCACCTCGGGCACTTCCGGCACCTCGGGCACCTCTGGTACGTCGGGTACTTCCGGTACGTCGGGCACTTCCGGTACGTCAGGCACCTCCGGCACGTCGGGCACCTCCGGTACTTCGGGCACCTCCGGTACGTCGGGCACTTCCGGTACGTCGGGCACTTCCGGTACGTCGGGCACTTCCGGTACGTCGGGCACTTCCGGTACGTCGGGCACCTCCGGTACGTCGGGCACTTCCGGTACGTCGGGCACTTCCGGTACGTCGGGCACCTCCGGTACGTCAGGCACTTCCGGCACCTCGGGCACTTCCGGTACGTCGGGCACCTCCGGTACGTCAGGCACCTCCGGCACCTCGGGCACCAGCTCCAACCCCCTCGGCACGATCATCCAGCAGCTCGGCAACGTCGTCACCGCCACCGGCACGACCGTCGCCGACACCGGCTCCCAGGTCGCCGTCGTCAACCCCGAACTGGCCGGCGGCACCACGGCCGGCGTGGGCGTCGCGGTCAACAACCTCGGCAACGGCGTCGTCTCGCTCGGTCAGGGCCTCGCCAACGGCCTCGGCCAGATCGGCACCTCGGCCAACCCGCTCGGACCGACGCTGGCTTCGGCCACCACGCTCGTGTCGGACGCCTCGAGCGCGGTCCAATCGCTGGGCAGCGCGGTCACCGCCCTCGGCAACGGCCCGCTCGCGCCGCTGGCCCCGGTCACGGGAGCGCTCGGCTCGACGGTCGGCACGCTCGGCGGCGTGGTCGGCAACGTCGGAACGGGCCTCGGCACCGTGCTCGGCAGCGCGCCGGTCCAGCAGATCGAAACGCAGGTCGCCACGCTGATCAACCCGATCACCAACGGCCTGACCAACGCCACGCAGACGGTCGGCGCGGCCACCGGCCTCGGCGCGCCGGTCAACACGCTGCTCGGTACGCTCGGCGCCGGCCTCGGCACCGCCGGCGCGGCGATCTCGAACGCGACCGGCAACCAGATCGGCAAGGATCTCGGCAACGTCGTCACCACGCTCGGCAACACCGTGACGGCCACCGGCGGCCTGCTCAACGGCACCAGCGGCACCGGCGCCACCAGCCCGCTCGGGCCGCTGCTGAACCTGACCGGCTCGCTCGGCCTGAACCTAGGCCTCGGCGCCACGGTCGGCAGCAGCTCGGGCAGCAGTTCGTCCGGTTCGACGTCGTCCGGTACCTCGGGCACGACGCCGGTCGCGGGCCTCTCCGGCCTGCTCACGCCGGTCACCAACCTGCTCGGCGGCCTGTCGGGCAGTGCGACCGGCACGGCGAGCGGCACCGCGTCGGGCGGCGGCCTGCTCTCGCCGGTCACGAACCTGGTCGGTTCGCTGACGGGCGGCCTGCAAGGCTCGGTCGGCAGCGGCGGCGCGGCGGCCGGCGTGACCGGCACCGTATCGGGCGCGGCCGGCTCGCTCGGCAACGTCGTCGGCTCGGTGACGGGCACGCTGTCCGGCA
>NZ_JAAGPF010000014.1 GCF_017104645.1 Burkholderia sp. Ac-20379 | reverse complement strand
ACCACCGAGATCTACACTGCCACCACCACTCTTGCCCTACACGACGCTCTTCAGATCTACCCGGAGGCGCGGTCGCGGCGCGCAGGCCAGCACGGTGGCCGCGGCGTTCGATCCCGCGCTGGTCGAACGGGCCGCGCGGCGGCGCGCGACACATAGCGGGCCGATCGCGCGGATCGTCGCCCAGCGCGCGGCGGTGGGCGCGGATACGGCGGTGTTCCGGGCGCGGATCGGGGAGGCGTTGCCGGAATCGGTGGATCGGCGGGCGTTCTGGGAGACGGTGTAGCGGGCGTTCGAGCACCGCCGCCCGCTTCGCGCGCTCAATCCATCAACAGCCCGCCGTTGATGTCCACCACCTCGCCGGTGATGAAGCCGGCCAGCGGCGAAGCCAGGAAACGCACGACATGAGCGAACTCCTCCGGCTCGCAGAAGCGGCCCACGGGGATCTCCTTCAGCAACTTCTGCCGCTGGGCCTCGTCGAGCTGCTCGATGATCATGGGCGTCTTCACGTAGGCCGGCGAGATGCCGTTGGCCGTCACGCCGAACGCGGCCAGCTCGCGCGCGAGCGAGAACGTCAGCGAGGCCAGCGCGCCCTTCGACACCGAGTAGGCGGTACCGGCCGTCAATCCGCCCGTCTTCGCGGCCAGCGACGTTGTGTTGATGATCCGGCCAAAGCGGCGTGCCTTCATCGACGGGATCGCCTGCCGGGCCAGATAGAACGCGCCGTCGAGGTTCGCGCCGAGCACGCGGCGCCATTCGGTGGCGTTGGTGGCCTCGGCCTTGTTGTTCGACAGGATGCCTGCGTTGTTGACGAGAATGTCGACCGGCCCGAGCGCGGCGACGATCGCCTCGTGGTGAGCCTGCACCTGCTCCGGGTCGGCGATGTCGAACGAGAAAGCCTGCACGCCCACGCCCAGCTCGCGGGCCAGCGCTTCGTTGCGGGCGACGTTGGCGTCGACCATCGCGACGCGGCAGCCGTCGGCCAGCAGCGCCCTGACGGCGGCCAGCCCCATGGTGCCGGCCGAGCCGGTGACGAGTGCGGTTTTTCCGGACAAAGGCGCGGCAATCGCCTCGGACATGATCAGGTCTCCTCGGAATGAACGGGAAGTACGGCAAGTTCTCGCGGGCCGCCACCACCGATGGCCCGCGCCATCGCGTCAGTGCACGCCGAGCGCGGCCAGCGTCATCACGCCGCCAATGCCGACCACCGAAATCACAGTTTCCAGCACCGACCAAGTCCGCAGCGTTTCCTTGACCGACAGGTTGAAGAACTCCTTGAACATCCAGAAGCCCGGATCGTTCGGCGGCCCGGCGAACACGCTGCCGGCGCCGGTCGCGAGCACCATCAGCTCGGGGCTCACGCCGGTCGATTCGATCAGCGAGACCATCATGCCGCCCGTCGTCAGCGCGGCCACTGTGGCGGAGCCGACCGCGACGCGCAGCAGGCAGGCGGTCAGCCAGGCGAGGATGTACGGCGACACGCTCGAGCCCACCATCAGCGACTGGATGTACTTGCCCACGCCGCTGTCGATCAACACCTGCTTGAGCGCCCCGCCGCCGCCGATCACGAGCAGAATCATGGCCACCGTCGCGGCGGCCTTCTGCACGCCCGACATCAGTTCCGGCGTGGCGATGCCGCGCGCCCGGCCGAACGTCACGAATGCCACACAGACAGCGATCAGCAGCGCCATGTCCGCATTGCCGACGAATTCGAGGAACGCGCGCAGGCCCGAGCCGGCCGGCAGCGTGAGGCTCGCGATCGACGCCGCCCCCATCAGGATCACCGGCGTCAGTGCGGTCAGCAGGCTGGTCAGGAACGGGGGCATTTCGTCGTCCCGGAACGTGCGCGTCGAGGCGATGCCGTCGAGCATGGCCGGCCGGATATTCTTCATCAGCGGCAGGAACAGCGGCCCGGCGATGATCGCGGCCGGAATGCCGATCGCGATGCCGTACAGCAGCGTGCGGCCCACGTTCGCGCCGTATATCACGGCGATCGCGGTCGGCCCCGGGTGAGGCGGCAGGAAGCAGTGCGTGACGGACAAGGCAGCGGCCATCGGCACGCCCACTTCGAGCACCGACATGCGCGCGCCGATCGCGATCGAGAACACCAGCGGAATCAGCAGCACGAAGCCCACTTCATAGAACAGCGCGATGCCGACGATGAAGCCGCTCAGACACACAGCCCAGCGCAAATACTTGCGCCCGACCGCGCCGATCAGTACCGAGGCGATGCGCTGTGCGCCGCCGCTGTCCACCATCCAGGTGCCGAGCACGGCGCCGAAGGTGACGACGATCGCGAGGTGGCCCAGCGTGCCGCCCACGCCCGTCTCGATCGCCTGCAGCACCTTGGCGAGCGGCAGCCCTTCGGCCCAGCCGATACCGAGGCTGACGACAATCAGCGACAGAAAACTGTTGATGCGGAACCCGACGATCAACACGAACAGCACGGCGATGCCGACTGCCAGAATGATCAATGGCATGGTTGTCTCCTGATGTTTGCTTTTTGGTTAGTCATTCTGAAGATGCAACATGAAACGCTCGCTCGCGCCTCAGGCGAGCCGGTCGAGCAGCTCGCCGAGGCGGTCGATCCGCACCACCTCTCCGCGCCAGCGCGGATCGATCTCGTGCTCGGCGCACAGCGCGAACACCGTCATGCCGGCGGCCACGCCCGCCTCGATGCCCGGCGCGCTGTCTTCCACCACTGCACAGTGTTGTGGCGCCACCCCGAGCATCGCGGCCGCGTGCAGGAACAATGCCGGCGAAGGCTTCCAGTGGCCGACTTCGTAGGCGCTGATCACGGGCCCGCGCAGTTCCGGCAACAGGCCGCTCACGCCAAGCGTGACGCGCAACCGCTCGGGCGGCCCGTTCGACGCAACGCAATACGGCAGCGGCAGCTCGCGGATCACGCGCATCGCATCGGGCATGAGCGGCAGGTTCGCCTCGAAACCGCGCACCATCCGCGCCCGCACGCGCGAAACGAAATCGTCGGGCAGCGCGCGGCCGAGCTCGCGCTCGATTTCGGCCACGCACAGCGCCATCTTCACGCCCTTGAAACGGGCCTCGCCGACGTGCCGGTCGAGAACGAAGCCTTCTCCACGGGCTTCGTCGAGCAGCGCCGCGATCGCGATCGGTTCGCTGTCGACGAGCGTGCCGTCGCAGTCGAAGATCACGGCCTGGATGGTGGCGGGCGAGGTGGAGGCGGAATTCAGCGTCGTCATGGCGGGCTCAGCTCGGTTGCGGGTTCTTCGCGAGGTCGTAGAGGATCGCGGCGCTGGTGAGGCCGCCGTCCACCACGAGGTCGTGGCCCGTCACGAAACGAGCATCGTCGCTGGCGAGGAACGCAATCGCATCGGCCACTTCGTCGGGGCGGCCGTAGCGCGCCATCGGCGTGGCCTGCACGATCGTGTCGCGGATCAGCTGGTTGTGCAGCGCGGCGGTTTGCGGTGTCTCGATCGGGCCGGGCGACACCGAATTCACGGTGATGCCGAACGGCGCGAGGTCGATCGCACAGGATTTCGCCAGCCCCAACACGCCCGCCTTCGACGACGAATACGCGACGCGCCCCGACCACACCTGCTGACCCGAGATCGAGGCCAACATCACGATGCGGCCGTAGCGACGCTCCGCCATGCGGCGCGCGACGGCCTGGGTACAGAGATAGGTGCCCGTCAGGTTAATGCCGATCACGCGCTCCCAGGCGTCGAGCGGATTGTCGAGCACGGAGCCCTGATAGCTGACGCCGGCGCTGTTGACGAGGATGTCGATGCGGCCGAAATCGGCTTCGGCCTGCGCCACGACGGCCTCGACATTCGCGGCGTCGCGCACGTCGAGCCGGTAGCCGCGCACGCGCCCGGCGGGCGCCTCGAGCGAGGCTGCGGCGCGATCAAGTGCTGCCGAATCGAGGTCGGCCAGCGCCACCTGCGCGCCTTCGCCGAGCAGCCGACGCGCCGTCGCGAGGCCCAGCCCGCTGGCGCTGCCCGTAATCAGAGCCGTGCGCGAGGCGAGGCGCTGCGTGGAAGTGTTGTCGTTCATGTTCGTCTCCTGGATCGATATCGTGGTTCAGCCAGCGTGGCGTTCATGCCGTGATTGCCAGCCCCGGATCAGCGCGAGGAAATTGGCGGCGATCCGTGCCTGCAGCGTCGCATCGTCGATCTCGCCGCGCAGCCAGGCCGCACCCGGCTCCGACCACACCGAGCGGCCGACCATGAAGCCCTTGACGATCGGTGCGCGAGCCTGCGCGAACGCCTCAACCAGTTGCTCGATCGGCTGAGCCAGACCGAGAATCACGGCGCCTCGGCAATACGGATCCTGCTCGCGCACCAGCGCATCGAGCACCTCCCAGTTGGCCGCCGACATCGTGCCGACCTTCCACCACTCGGGCCGGAAGCCGAGCGCATACAGCTCGCGGATCATCCGCACCACGGCCTCGCCTGCATCGTCGGGCGCAAGCGTGGCCGCCGGCGGGATGATCTCGAGCAGCAGTTCGTGCCCGCTCGCGCGCGTGGCTTCCCACAGCTCGCGCAGCCGCGCCAGTTGTTGCGCGCGCAGGGCCGCCTCGTCGTCGGGATGAATCAGCACGAGGCACTTGACCACCTGTTCGAGCGGCCAGTGTGCGAGGCCGGTCGCCACCGATTCGCTGCCGTCGAACTGCAGCGGGCGCGAACCCGGCAACTCCACCGGGCGACCGACCCACCAGCCGCGCCCGGTCGCCGCGTGCAACGCCGATTCGCCGAGCCCGGGCCGACCGTCGAGCAGCAGGCCGAGCTTGCCGCGGCAATCGGGGTAATCGCGCTCGATCCGCGCCAGCACCGCGTTGAGCTGGTGCTTCAGCGCGGCGGCCCGCTCGGGCGGTGCGCCGGCGGCATCGGCCATCTCCAGGAACTGCGGGCGGTGATCGTAGGCGAGCACGTGCAGCTCGGGCCACGCGCGCCGCTTGACCGACACCCGATGCAAATGCGCCAGTTGCGGATCCTGATCGGGGCGCGGATGACGATGCCCGGAGAACCAGTGCGCGAGTTCGTCCGGCGTCGGCATGGCCGGCGCACAGCCATGACGCGACACCACGATCGCGCCGCAGGCATTGGCGATGGACGCCGATTCGCGCCAGTCCTTGCCGCGCAGCAGCCCCGACAACAGCCCCGACGCGAAGGCGTCGCCGGCGCCCAGCACGTTCAACACCTCGATGCGCTCGCCGAGCACGGTCAGCGCATCGTCGATCGAATCGGGAATCGCGCCCGGCACGATGCTGCAACCGAGCGCGCCGCGCTTCACGACGAATGCCGCCTGCGTGCATTCGCGCGCACGACGCAGGCTAGCGATCAGGTCGCCCTCCACGCCGCCCGCGATGATCCACTCCTCCTCGGTGCCGATGATCAGCTCGAACTGGCCAAGCTGGGCCTGCAGATGGCGGCTCACGCCGTCGTTGCCGATATAGCGCGTCTCGCCGTCGCCGCGGCTCGTCAGGCCCCACAGCACGGGGCGGTAATCGATGTCGAGCACGCGTACCAGGCCGTGTCGACCCGCGATGTCGAGCGCGTGGCGGCAGGTGGCGAGCATGGCCGGCGTGCTCAGGTGGGTGCCCGTGATCAGCAGGCTGCGGCAATCGGCGAGAAACGCGGCGTCGATCGCCTCGGCCTCGATCGCCATGTCCGCGCAGTTCTCGCGCAGGAACAGCAGCGGAAACGTGTGCTGATCCTTGATGCCCAGCAGCACCATGGCCGTCAGACGTTGCGGATCGACCTGGATCTGCGAAACGTCGCAGCCTTCATTTTTCAACGTGTTGACGAGGAAACGGCCGTTCTGCTCGTTGCCGACGCGCGAGATCATCGCCGAGGCCAGCCCGAGCCGCGCCGTGCCGAACGCGATGTTGGCCGACGAACCGCCGAGGTATTTGGAAAACCGGGTTGCGTCTTCGAGGCTGCAGCCGATCTGGTCGGCGTAGAGATCGACGCCGAGCCGGCCGAGGCAGGCCACGTCGATCGACCGACCTGAGGGAAAAGGAAGTTCCATGCGCCACGTATCTCCAATCTGCGCCCGCTGCGGGGCTGTCTTCGTGAGCCCGGTGCCATCCGGCGTCTCGGGCATGGAACGCAGTCTACTCAAATGGAAATAAATTTCCAATACTTTTTAAATTGGAATTTATTTTCCGATCAATGAGACGGGTGGCGCCCGGGCCGTATAATCCAGCCTTCCCGACGACGGCGAACGCCGCACTGCGAGACCTTCAAGCCCCATGAACCCAGCCGCCCTGCCCGATACCGCCCCGCCCGCCGACGTCGCGGCGTTCATGGAGACGATCCAGGCGGAATTCGACGGGCTGAGCCGTCAGCTCAAACTGGTGGCGCGCTACATCGAGGCGCAGGGGGAGCGGATCGCGATCGAGGGGATTCAGGACACGGCGCGCCAGTGCGGCGTGCAGCCTTCGGCCGTGGTGCGCTTCGCGAAGCGCTTCGGGTTTTCAGGATTCAGCGAGATGCAGGCGCTGTTCCGGGCCGGCGCGGCGCGGCGGCTCGCGCCTGAGCTCGTGTATCACGAGCGGCTGCGCTCGCTGATCGATACCGATTCCGGCCCGATCACGCCTTCGCGAATTGCCCGGGAAGTCACGGGCAACAGCATTGATAGCCTGCATCTGCTGCTCGACCAGTTGCCGATGCCCGACCTCGACGCCGCAGTGGAGCTGATGCTCGGCGCGCGCTCGATCTGGCTGATCGCCTCGCGGCGGCCGTTCCCGGTGGCCGCCTACCTCGCCTATTCGCTGCAGCAGACGGGCAAGCCGATCCACTGGCTGCAGGGCCTCGGTTTCACACAGCAGGGCGAACTGCGCGCAATCACGCCGGACGACGTGCTGATCGCCATCTCGTTCGAGCCGTACGCGCCGGAAACACTGGACGCCGTGGACACCGCCGTGGCGCGCGGCGCCCGCGTGCTGGCCATCACCGACAGCCAGTTCAGTCCGCTGATCCCGCGCGCCGCCGTGGCCTTGCTCGCGCGCGAAGGCAGCACGTTCGGCTTCCGCGCGCTGACGAGCTCGATGTGTCTCGCGCAGGCGTTGTTTTTGAGCGTGGCGTATCGAATGGAGCTGGCGGGGCCGGCGGTGGGATGAGGAAGGAAGCGGGCGCGCGCCGCCTGTTTCCGGTTCGGTGACACCGCCTTGCCCGGCCGACGTTTCTGATCGTCGCCGAGCCTCGAATAGCCACCGATATCCGGCGCCCGACAGGCTGACCTGCGAGCGGCCATCCCCAACGACACCGCGACCTCGCCGCGCAGCCCGGTATTTTCGAGCGCGTTTCGGCGAAGCGGGTGTAACCCGCCGGCGGCAAACGACGAACTACCCATCACGTCCTTCACTGGAGTTCGCCATGCTGCCCCGTTTTCTTCTCGCCCTGTGCGCCGGTTCCGCCGTGCTCGCCAGCGCCCACGCGTTCGCCGCGGCGTCACGCCCCGTCGTCGTGGAGTTGTATACCTCGCAAGGTTGCTCGTCGTGTCCGCCGGCCGACCGCTTTCTCTCCGAACTTGGCGATACGCGCGCCGATGTGCTGCCGCTAGCGTTTCACGTGACCTACTGGAACCAGCTCGGCTGGAAGGATCCCTATTCGCTGGACCTCGCCACGGATCGACAGGCGCGCTACGCCCAGCGCTTCGGAGACGGCTCGTACACGCCCGAGATGGTGATCGACGGCGCAGCCGGCGTGGTCGGCTCCGATCGCGGCGCAGTCAATGCCGCGATCGCGAAAGCGAAGACGTCGAGCGTGACGGCCGCCGCCGTCGACGCGAGCCGCGACGGCGGCACGGTCACGGTGTCGGTTGGCGCGGGCGCCGGGCGGGCCCGTGTGCTGCTGGTCGGCTACGACACGCGCCACGCCACCGCGATCGGACGCGGCGAAAACTCGGGCCGCACGCTGACCGAATCGAATATCGTGCGCAGCTTCATGCCGATCGGCGAATGGTCGGGCGCCGCACTGGCGCTCAAGACGGCTCCCGTGTCGGGCGAACGGCTGGCAGTGCTGCTGGAAGCGCCGGACGGCAGGATCGTCGGCGCCGCGCGTGTCGCGGACGCCGGTGCGCACTGAGCGGGCGGCGCACCGGGAGGCGGCAATGCGAAACCCGAGCACGCGGCTGGGCGGCATACTCGCGGCGGCACTGTGCGCGGCGGCGCTCGGTCAGGCGAGCGCCGCCCACGCCGCCGCGTCCGTTTGGGTCGGCGACGCGCGTGCGCAGGCGCGCCTCGTCACCGCCGTCGACGCGGTGGCCGGCACCTCGCTGCAGGCCGGCATCGAATTTCATTTCCCACGCGGCTGGCACGGCTATTGGCGCACCCCCGGCGATGCCGGCGTCGCCCCGCATCCGGACTGGTCGCACGCGCCGGACGTGGCGTCGGCCACGATGCAGTGGCCGGCGCCGACGCGGCTCGTGATCGACGGACTGCAAAACGCGGTGTATCGCGAGGATGTCGTGCTGCCCACGACGATCCGGCTTCGCCAGGCCGGCGCGCCGGCGCATCTGAACCTGACGCTCGACTACGCGGCCTGCTCGAATGTCTGTGTCCCCGAGCATGCGGCGTTGACGCTCGCGCTGCCGGCCGCGACGGATCCGCCGCCGGCCTCGGCGGAAGCCGCCGAACTCGACGCGGCGCGACGCGCCGTGCCGGTGCCTGCCGCCCAGGCCGGAATCTCGGTGATCTCCAGCGACATCTCGATGCACGCGGGCGTACGCAGCCTCGACATCCATCTGCGCAGCAGCACGCTGCCGTTCACGGCCCCCGACCTGTTCGTCGAAGGCGCGGGCAGCGGGCTGCCTGCGGCGCCGGTCGTCCGGCTGTCGAACGATCGGCGCGACGCCGAACTGGACGTCGCGCTGCCCGGCTCGACCGGCAACGCGCAGTCGATGACCCTGACGCTCGTCGATGGCGCCCGCGCCGTCGAAATCGGCCCCGCAAGCGCGAACGGCCGCGCGTCGATCCTGCCGCTGCTGTCGATCCTGCTCACCGCGTTCGCGGGCGGCCTGATCCTCAACCTGATGCCGTGCGTGCTGCCGGTTCTGTCGCTGAAGGCGTTCGCCCTGCTGAAGACGGCCGGCGCCTCGCGCCGGTCGACGAGCCGGCTTGCCGGCGCGTCCGTGCTCGGCACCCTTGCCGCGTTTGCCTTGCTGGCCCTGGCGCTGAGCGCGCTGAAGCTCGGCGGCGTCGCAATCGGCTGGGGCATTCAGTTCCAGCAACCGTGGTTTCTCGCGAGCATGGCCGTGGCGACCGCGCTCTTCGCGGCGAGCCTGTTCGACTGGCTCGCGATCGGCCTGCCGCGCACGCTCGCCGACCTGGCAGGCACCGCCACCACGCGCGGCCCGCTCGCCGAGGCGTTCGTTTCGGGCGCGTTCTCGACCTTGCTGGCCACGCCGTGTTCCGCGCCGCTGGTCGGCACGGCGATCGGCTTTGCGCTCGGGCGCGGCCCCGTCGAGATCGTCGCCGTGCTGCTCGCGATGGGGCTGGGCATGTCGTCGCCCTTCCTCGCGATAGCGATCGCACCGTCGCTGGTTGCCTGGCTGCCGCGTCCCGGCCCGTGGATGAACCGTGTACGAACCCTGCTCGGACTCTTGCTGTTGGCGACGACCGGATGGCTGTTGGTGTTGCTGGCGAGCGCCACCGGCGTGCGTATCGCGCTCGCGGTCGCGCTGGTGATCGCGGCGCTGCTCGGCATGCGCGCGCTGCTGTCCGGGGCGGGCAAGGCGCCGGCATCGCGCTGGACGACCCCGCTGCTTGCGGGGCTCGCGATCGGCGCGATCGTCGTCGCGGCGCTGCCGAAAGAACACGACTCGGCGCCGGCCGCGGCGGCGGCAAGCCGCACTGCAGCGCCCCCCGCCGGCGACGGCTGGCAGGCGTTCGATCCGGCGCGGATCCCAACACTGGTGGCGAAGGGCAAGACGGTATTCGTCGACGTCGACGCCACCTGGTGCCTGACCTGCAAGGTCAACGCGCTGACCGTCCTGCGCCGGCCCGAGATCCAGCGCGCGCTTGCCGCGCCGAACCTCGTGCGCATGCGCGCCGACTGGAGTCACGCCGATCCCGGCATCGCGCGCTACGTGGACGGCTTCGGCCGCGCCGGCATTCCGCTCGACGTGGTGTACGGGCCCGGCGCGCCGAACGGCCGGGCCCTTCCCGAATTGTTGAACACCTCCGCGATACTCGATGCGCTCGACCGCGCCCGTATGTGATACACGCGTCGGGTCGTGGAGCGATTACTGTAGAGGTACTCGATTCATTTCCCCGAAATTACCCAAATCGCTTCCGTCGAAGGGGCATTTCGAGCCGAAAAAGCCAGTTAGCGGGCACGTCGTTACCCAAATAACTTCCGAGTTTCACGGATTTCATGTTTCCAAAGCCCGAGCGGCCAAACGTGCATGGTATTCGGCTGATTCCTTACGCATGCGCTGCTGCTCTGCATTGACGTAGATCGTGGTGGTTTGCAGCGAGGCGTGTCCCAACACTTGCTGCAGCACTTCCAGCGCCATGCCCGCCGCGGCGTACACGCGTCGTGGCAGGTGACGGCCGGCGCGCTCTGCGGCGCGTCCGGTACCGTCGTCTCTCGGTGGCGCTCGACGGCCCTCGTGAAGCGGCTTACATGTCGACCTGCGCCGACAGGAAGAACGTACGCGGCTGGCCCGGCCACACCGCGTTGTAGTTGGCGGCGGCCCAGTAGCGCTTGTCGGTCAGGTTCTGCACGCCGGCGCGGAAGATCGTGTTGTGGCCGCCGATCCGCATCTGGTAGCGCGCGCCCGCGTCGAAGCGCACATAGCCCGGCAGCGACACGGTGTTGGCCGCATCGAGCGGACGCGCGCCGACGTAGTACACGCCGGCGTCGAGGTTCAGACCGTGCACGGCCGCAACCCGATAGTCGAGGAAGGCGCTGGCCTGGAACGTCGGTACGTTGGCCGCACGCTTGCCGTCGGTGCTGGCGTCGCCGGTGCCGATCTGCTCGGTATGCAGGTAGGACGCGCCCGCCACGATCGACAGGTCGCGCGTCACGCGGCCGTTGGCCGTCAGCTCCACGCCGACGTGGCGCTCGGTGCCGGCCTGCACGTAGTAGTTCGCGCCGTTCACGTACTGCAGCGATTTCTCGATGCGGAACACCGCGGCGTTGACACTGAGATCGCGGCCCACGTCGGCCTTCATCCCCGCTTCGTACTGCTTGCTTTTCACGGGCGACAGGGTCGCGCCGGCATTGAGCGCGTTATAGGGCGCCACGCCGCCCTCCTCGAAGCCTTCGGCATAGCTGAGATAGGTGGACAGCGCGGGCAGCGGCTTGAACACCACGCCCACCGACGGCACGTTGACGCTGGTCTGGTAATGCGTATCGGCGCTGCCCGGCGCATAGGCATCGTCGCGATAGCGCACGTGGCGCAGGCCCAGCATCACGCTCCAGTGCGAGCCGATGTCGATCAGGTCGCTGACGAACACGCTCGGCTGGAAGTTCCTGGTGGCCGTCTTGGCCGGATAGGTCGTGCCTTGCGGCGCCGAATAGACGGGGCTGAAGATATTGCCGACCGTGATCGGAATCACGCCGAAGCCGCCCTGCTGCGAATCGTAGTTGCGCGTCGAGATACCGGCGACCAGCTGGTGCTTGAGCGGCCCGGTGCCGAACTTGCCGGTCACGAAGGTGTTGGTGGACAGCACGCGGTAGCTCTGGCTCGGCGACAGATAAATATCGCCGCTGAGGATGTTGCCGTTCGGCGCCACCGAATAGACATCGGGGAACGCGGCATCGCGGTTGTTGTACGACTGCGCGATCTGCGTCGTGAAGCTCCAGTTGTCGGTCAGCTTGTAGTCGAACTGGCCGCCGACGTTGAAGGTATTCGTGCTGTATTGCAGCCAGGGCTGGCCCAGCAGCGTGCGCGGATCGAACATCGGCGGCAGCGCGCCGTCGGGCTGCGTGCCGATCACCGGCTGCGCGGCGAGCCGCTTGTTCTGGTAATCGAAGTTGAAGCGCAGCAGCGCGCGCGGCGAGATCGCCCAGTCGAGCGCGCCGCTCACGAACGTGCGGCGCAGGTCGCCCGCATGGCCGAAGTTGCCGACCTTCTCGCCGGCGGCGTTGAAGCGGTAGCCGAAGCGGCCGTCGCCGATCGGGCCGCCCGTGTCGACGGCGCCGTAGTAGCCGTCGTAGCTGCGCGTCTCGCCGGTGACGGTGGTGAAGCGGTCGCGCGTCGGGCGCTTGAGCACGTAATTGACCGTGCCGCCCGGCGAATTCACGCCGTACAGGAAGCCCGACGGCCCCTTCAGCACATCCACGCGCTCGACGTTCTCGAGCGGCTGATCGTAGTACGGTGCCACCGGCATGCCGTCGCGCCGCATCGTGTTGGTCCAGTCCACCGGAAAGCCGCGAATGCTGATGTTGTCCATCGCGCCGCCCACCGCCGTGTTCTGCACCGAAGGGTCGTTCTTCAGCACGTCCATCAGCGTGCGCGCGCGTTGCGCCTCGATCAGCTCGCTCGAATACGACGCCACCGACAGCGGCAGATCCTTCGGATCCTTCGCGCCGAGCGCGCCGACGTTGACGTCCGGCACCGAGTACAGCGACGGCCGGCTGGCCTTCACGGTCACGGTTTCGAGCGCCGTCGGCGGCTGCGCCCCCGGTGCGGCCGCATCCTGCGCGGGCGCCGTCTCCTGCGCCTGCACGCTCCACGAGGCGAACGCCATCGCGCAGGCCAGGATCAACCTGTCCTGCCGCATCGCCGGCATGCGCCGCGCGCCGCCCGCCCGTGTGTGTTTCCCCTCTGCCTTGCCGATCTGTCGCATCGCTCTGCTTCCGTTTCGTCTTATTGTCGAAATCGCTCGCCGCCGGCCGGCGGACGAGCACGTCCTCGCAACCCCGGAATGAAGACCATTCCCTTTCCAGCACACTTCAATACTTCGTAGTCCGATTCAAATGGCACGCGGCGGCTGCCGATCCGCATCGCATCGCGATGCGGCGCGCCGGGCCTGCGCTACAGGTCGGTCGAAACCGACAGCCAGACCGTGCGCGGCATGCCGCCGATCAAGTAGCCGGTTGGATTGGCCTGCCAGTAGCGCCGGCCGAACAGGTTGACGACGTTGGCGCGCACCGTCAGGCCGTGCCCCGCGACATGCGTGGCGTAGCGGCCGCCGAGATCGACGCGGGTCCACGACGGCACGCGCTGCGTGTTGTCCTGGCTGACATAGGCCGAGCCGGTGTAGATGAGCCGGCTCGTCAGCGTGACGCCGGGCGCGGCGGGCACATCCCATTCGGCGCCGAGGTTCGCCTGGAACGCCGGCGCGCCGACGGCGCGGTTGCCGTCGTTGGCCCCGCCCTGCGTCTGGCGCAGGATCGCGTCGAGCCAGCTCGCGCCGCCGAGCACGCGCAGGCCGGGCGCGAGCCGCCCGAAGCCCGACAGCTCCGCGCCGCGATTGCGCTGCAGGCCGGTCATGCCGTAGATCCTGGTGACGGGATCGACGATGCCGCTCGGCACGTCGATCTGGAACAGCGCCAACGTGGCGCCGAAGCGGCCGAGGTCGAGCTTGCCGCCGAGCTCGACCTGCTTCGATCGGTACGGCGCGAACACCTGGTCGGGATTGGCCGCGTCGGCGGGCGGCGTCGCGCCCGGCGTCAGCGCCTCGATGTAGTTGGCGTAAAACGCGAGCCGATCGAGCGGCCGGATCAGCAGCGCGGCGGACGGCGTGGTGGCGCCGCGATCGTAGTGCGCGGTCTCGACGCCGGACGCGGCGAAGTTGGCGCTGGCGATCTGCTGGCGGCGCAGCCCGAGCGTCAGTTGCACGAGCCCGCCCGCCACCGACAGCGTGTCGGCGAACGCGATGCCGCGCAGGATCTGCGCGCTGTCGCGCGCCTGCGGCGAAGCCGAAACGGGCTCGCCGAGCCCGGCCAGCCGGGTCGGCAGAAAGATGTTGGTCGCATAGCTGCCGTAGACGGCCTGGCCGAGCCAGGTCGTCTGTTGCAGGTAGTTGCCGGCCACCACGAGACGATGCTCGACGGGCCCGGTCCGCACCCGCGTCCTCGCGCCCGCCTGCGCCGAGAGCGCCTGTGCGCGGCCGTCCTGGTATTTCGTGGCGGCCAGCGCATCGCCCTGCGCATCGAGCAGCGTCGCGCCGGGATCCTCCAGCTTGTCGTAGCCGAAGCGGTTGACGCCCACCGCGCCGAACAGCGTCGTGTTCGGCGCGAGATCGTATTCGGCGCGGCCCATCGTCGTCAGGCTGTGCGAATTCGAATACGAGAACGGCTGCGCGAGATTGATGCGCGGATCGGGGGCGTCGGGCAGCGCGATGCCCGCGATCGGCGTGTAGCCGCGCGCGGCGCCGCGCATGGTGTCGTCCTGATAGACGACGTCGCCCGACAGGCGCAGCCGGCCGCCGCGATAGTCGAGGCCGGCCGAGAACGCGCTGTTGCGCCTGAATTGTTCGTCGATCGGCGTATCGCCCTGCCGGCGCGACGCATTGATGCGCACGCCGAATTCGCCGTCGCGGCCGAAGCGCCGGCCGATATCGGCGTGCGCGCCCGCCAGGCCGCCGGACATCGCCTCGGCCGTCAGCCGCGTCAGCGGCGTGTCGTCGGCGCGCTTGGTCACGACGTTGACGTTGCCGCCCACGCCGCCGAGCGGCAGCATGCCGTTCAGCATCGCGCCCGGCCCACGCAGCAGCTCGATGCGCTGCACCGGATCGGGCCCGATGCGGTAGTTCGGCACGAGGCCGTACAGCCCGTTCAGCGCGATCTCGCCGTTCTCCACGCGCAGCCCGCGTATCGTCAGCGCGTCGTAGCGGTTGCTGCCGTCGATCGCCGCGCGCACCGACGGATCCGTGGTGCTCAACAGATCTGCCACGCTCGTCGCCTGCGTGTCGCGCAGCAGCTTGTCGGTGTAGCCGGTCAGGCTGAACGGCGTGTCCATGAAATCGCGATTGCCGAGCAGGCCCAGTTCCGCGCCCTGCGCGACCTGCCCGCCCGCATACGGCTCGACGGCCGCATCGGCACGGCGGCGGCCGCGCACCTCGACGCTCGGCAGCACGCCGCGCAGGTCGGCGATCGGGGCCGGCCGCAGCGAATAGCTGCCGTCGCTCTGCCGCACCGCCTCGAGCCCGCTGCCGTTCAGCAGCGCGCGAAACGCCTCGTCGGTGGTGTACGTGCCGCGCACCGCCGGCGCGGTCTTGCCGGCCGTGTAATCGCCGGGCACGCTGAGCAGCACGTCGGCCTGCTCGGCGAGCCGGTTCAGGTTCGTGGCCAGCGGCCCGGCCGGGATCGCGAAACGCCGCACCGCCGAGGCCGAGGCGCCCGGCGCGCCCGATGTCTCGGCGAACGCGCGCGGCCCGGTGCCCGCCAGGCCCGCCGCCAGCAGCAGGCCGACCACGGCCAGCCGCGCCGCCCGGACGCGCAAGTGCGCAACACGGGCGGACACGGAACGGGGCGGGTTCGCGGGGAACGGCGGGCGATGCATGAAACGGGATTCCTCAGGGTCGACGTTGCGGAGCCGGCGATGCGCCGCACCTCGCGCGGCGGCATCGTCGTCCTTGCTGTGTAAACCGGATGAGGATCGGAAGTGCGAACCGATTCGCGAAAATTTTTTCGAGCGGCCGTCATCGGCCGCCGGCAAACGCGGCGGCGCGGCTCAGCGAGCGGCCACCGTGACCCACCACGGCAGCGGCTGGCGGATGCGGATCGGCAGATCGCGCTCGAGCATCGCGAAGGTTTGGTCGGCATTGCCGAGCGGGAAGCGGCCCACCACGCGGATGCCGGCCACCTGCGGATCCACGGCGATATGGCCGTGCCGATAGCGGCCCAGCTCGTCGAACAGCGCGCCCAGCGTGATGTCGTCGGCCAGCAGCAAGCCGCGCGACCAGGCCTCGCGCGCCGGTTCGGCCGGCACCTCGGCGCCGATGTCGTGCGCCGTGAACGTGCGCTGCCGGCCCGCCTCGACGATCGCCTCGCCGCCCGCCAGATTCCGGATTCGCACGCGCCCGTCGTAGACGGCCAGCAGCGTGGCGCCGGGCGTCTGACGCACCGTGAAGCGCGTGCCGAGCGCCTGCATCCGGCCGTTCCGGCTCGTGACGAAGAACGGGCGGCCGCCGCCGTCGCGGCCGGTCTCGACGAGCATTTCGCCTGCCGTCAGCCGAAGGTCGCGCCGGCCGGCGCTGTAATCCGCATCGAAGGCGCTGCCCGTGTTGAGCCAGACCCGCGTGCCGTCGGCAAGGCGAATATCGCGGCGCTCGCCCACGCGGGTCGAGTAATCCGAGCGCCAGGCGGCGATCCGGTCCCGCACGTCGGGATCGCGCCAGCCGAGCCAAGCGGCGCAGCCGGAGCCGCCGAGTGCGGCCAGCGCGACGCCGAGTACCTTGCGGCGCCCCGGCGTCAGCCGCGCCGACACCTTGACGGCAGCCGCGTTGGCTTCGCGCACCCCTTCCCTGCGCAACGGCACGATGCGGCGCCTGACGGATTCGATGTGCGCCCACGCCTGACGGTTCTCGGGCCGCTCCGCCATCCAGCGCAGCCACGCTTCGTGATGGCCGGCGGCGGCGTCACCGGCGTAGAGCACGGCGTACCACTCGGCCGCCTGCTCGAGACTGCGGAAATCGGCGCGGACGCTCGCTTCGGCGTCCGGCGAGGTGTCGCACGGATGGCTCACGCGTCGAGGCCGGCGTCGAGCAGGGCCAGTTGCAGCATCGCCTGGGCCAGATACTTCTGCACCATCCGGTCGGACACGCCCAACCGCTCTGCGATCACGCGCGTCGGCAGTTCATGGATCTGAGCCATCACGAACGCCTGCTGCGCCTTGGCGGACAAACGGCCTATCGCCGTGCCGATCTCGAGCAGCGTCTCGATCACCACGGCCCGATGCTCGGGCGACGGTTCATACAGCTCCGGCTGGGCGGCCAACGATTCGAGCCACGCCTGTTCGACCTGGCGGCGGCGCCACAGATCGATGCACATGCCATGCGCCAGCGTGCGCAAATAGGCGCGCGCCTCGCCTTCGCTGGCAAGCCCCGTCGGAGCGGGTTTGACGATCAGGCGCAGGAAGGCGTCGTGCGCAAGATCCGCGGCATCGACGGCATCGCCCAAGCGCCGCCGAAGCCACGACTGCAACCACGCGTGATGATCGCGATACAGCGCTTGAACATCCTGATACGCGGCGGTCGTGGCAGTCGTCATGTTGCAAACCTTTCAGTATCGAAGGGCGCAATGTATCACAAATACGAATCATTCTCATCTATGGAGGATGGCGATCGGGGCGTTGCGCGAAGTGCGTCTGGAGAACCGCACGGGCGGGTGTTCGGCGCGCAGCGGCGCCACGCCGCGCAGGCCGGCGCGGCGATCCCCGCCACACGGCGCGTCACGCGCCTGCACGCGCCGCCAGTCGGCACCGATCGTCGGCTGGCCGGGATTCCGCTGCTCGGAACACGTCAGCCCGCGAGCCGAACGTTTCCGGCCATCGAGCCGCCCCGGCGATCGCCAGCCGGGGGCTCGCGGTCGGCTTGCGAATCGCGCCGGGCTTCGTCGAACCGAACGCCGTCCGGCGCAGAAACACGATCAGGCCTTGCCCCCGGGAATGCAGCATGGCCGCGAGGCGTCCGCATGGCGCTTCGCTCAGGCACCATCGACCGCGTCCGCCACGGCCGGCAGAAAACCCTCGGCATGGAAGTAATCGAAGAACGTGTCGAGCCACACCTCGGCAGGACGCAAGCTGTCGGCCAGAACGGCGCCCGCCAGGCGATGAAGCTGCACCGATTCGATCGGCAGAATCTTTCCGATCGACGGATCCGCCGACGGATTCAGCTTCGTGAGCACCGGGATCAGCGTCGCCAGCGGATGCTCCGGCATGACGCGCACGTGATCGTCGAGCGCGGCAAGCCACTGGTCGTAGTCGAGGCGTGTCAACGGATACCCGGCCTGTTCGATGTAATCGACCAGCGCATCAAGAGAATTCCATACCGGATTGACGACATGCACCGCCTTGCCCGCCGATTCCGCGCTCAGCGAGGATGCCACGATGATGCGACTCACCACGTCGACCGGCAGCATGTTGTCGAACCCGACATTGCGTGGCGCCTGGCCTTGAAGCGCGATGCCCTTGATCAGGCGGCTGAACAGATCGTCGAGGTTCATGCGGCCGCTGGACGAGTGCCCCACGATGCGCGACGGTCGATATACCGTCACCGGCAGACCGCGGGCCGATGCTTGCGCGACCAGTTGCTCGGCCACCCACTTGCTCTGTTCGTACCCGGTTGCCAGATAGTCGTGATACGGCACGGCCAATGTTTCAGGGATCGCATCGGCATGGCGGTTCAGTGTGCCGACTGTCGAAACATAGTGAACGGGAATCGCGCCGTGCAGGCTCGCGAGCCGCAGAATCGCTTCGGTCGCATCGACATTGGCCGGTTTCAGCGCCGCATACGAATAGACGAAATTGACGAGCGCGCCGTTGTGATAAATGACGTCGACCGACCTTGCCAGCGCATCGAAATCGGCGTCGGACAAGCCCAGATTCCGCAGCGCCAAATCGCCGGGCACGGCCCGAATGCGCGCCGCATAGGCCTCGCGCCAGACGCCATGCGCCTGCATCGCGTCACGCAGACGGCGCGCCCCGGCCTGAGCATCGTTCGCGCGCACCAGGCACCACACGTCCGCCGCGGTGTCGTTCAGCAGCGCCTCGAGCAGGTGCACGCCCAGGAACCCCGTCGCGCCGGTCAGCAATACGGCACGCGCGGCTGCGGCCGTCGGCACGGCATTCGGCGTGATCGCGGGATCCAGGACCGCATCGGCGCGGAGATCCGGCATCGCATCGTCGGCGTCGTCCGCCTCACTCGCCACGCGGGCGGCCAATGCCGCAATCGTCGGCTTCGCCAGCAATGCCTGCGTGCCGATCTTCTTCCCGAACTGCGCCTCGATCTGATAGAGCATGACCGTGGCCTGCAGCGAATCGCCGCCGAGTTCGAAGTAGTCGTCGTGCAGGCCGATGTCCTGGCGCTGGAGCAATGCTTGCCAGATCTCGAGAATGCCCGCTTCGATCGGACTGGCGGGCTCGCCTGAACTCGACGGCCTGACGGGTGTCGCCGCGCCCGCGATCAGGCAGGCCCGGTCGATACGGCCATGCGCGTCGCGCGGCATGGCCGCCAGCTCGATCACCGCATCGATGCTCGCGCGCCGCTCCGGATCGCCCTCGCAGGCGGCAAGCAGTACGTCGCATGCCGCCTGCGCGCCGACGTGGAACAGGATCGTCTCCCACCGGGCATTCGCGTCGAGACGCTCGACCACGGCGAGCGCATGCGCATCGGCGTCGGCAGCGCGTGCGGCCAGCACCTCGAGCGCCGCCCAATCGGCCGCGGGGGCATCGGCGGCCGCACGCGGATCCGGCAGGCGCAGCTCGCATCCCGCCGCCGTGCGCCACGCCTCGAGCGTGGTCGGCAGCGGGGCATCCCGGGATGGCCCCGGCCCCGCCGTGCCGTCGAACGCCGCCCCCGTCCGGATGGATTCGGGCACGCTCGCGCCACCGAGTGCAAGCCGGCCCAAGGCATCCGTGCCGGCCGGATTACCGTGCGTATCGACCACTCCCACCGTGGCATCCGGGCCCAAGGGGTGGATCAGCGCCGCCAAGGCCGTGGTGCCGGCGTCGATCGGATCCAACGCGTGCGGCAACGAAACGGCCGGCCATCGCAGCACCCGATAGTGCCGCGCACGCGGTGCGAGGATCCCCATCGCGCGCGCACCGTGCGGGGTCAACGAACGGCTGTCGGCCACCAGATAGGCGCATTCGATACGCGCGTGCGGCGCCCGCTCCAGCATCGGCTCGAGACGGCGCGTGGCAGGTGCGCCGAGAAACACGCTGTGCCAGCGGCGTGCCGAATCCGCCAGCCGTTGCAGAACGCTCCCGGCATCGCTGCCTGCCACCTGATGAATCGACAGGCCCGCATGCAGCGCGCCCAGCACGATCGCGAGATGCGTCGGGGCATCGAGCGGCCCATCGATCGCGACATCCACGCACTCGCCGGCGCTGAACGATTCGGCGAACGACTGCGCGGCGAGCGCGAGCTGGTGGTGGCGATAGCGTACCTGTTGCCAGGTGCCGTCGGCGTCGCACGTGAACAGCGAACAGGCGCCCTGCGCGGCCGGCATCGGATCGGTGGCACGCTGATCGGCGGCCGGCGCCGGCTTGCCATAATCGGGGTGGCGCTCGTCGAAAACGAAACAGAGCATGCCGGACACGGCGGACGACGCGCTCGCGCACCCGCGCAGCGTCGGCCAACCCGCCCCCTCGCGGCGCAATTCCGCGAGCGCGGCCGCCGATTGGCTATCCTCCGCCATCCAGCAATCGATGCCGCAGGCCAGCCCCGAATACAACAACACGAGCCGCGTGATCGGCTCAGGCTCGATCAGGATCACGCGATCGCCCGCCTGCAGCCCGAAGCGCTTCCACTGCCGAATCGCCCGCGTCACACGCTCGGCCAACGCCGCGTAGGCGATCGTCACGGCAATGGTCAGCCCGCCCTCGGCAGTACCCTGCTGATGCGCATACGACAACGCCAGTTGCTCGGGCGCATGCGTGGCCCGAGCCAGCAGCGCGTCGACCAGCGCGATCGGCGCGGGCGCCGCCGCCTCGGGCCGGATCCGCCGCCACTCGGGCGCCGCCAGCGCAAGCGCGCCCAGGCGCGGCATCGGGTCCGCGATCATGCACTCGAGCAGCGCGCGATAGTGCCCGAGCAGACGATCGACGAATCGCGCGTCGAAGCGCGCCGTGTCATAGGTCAGTTGCAGGTGCAGCGCATCGGCCGGCAGCACGATCAGGGCCAGCGCGTAGTTCGTTTCCTCGACCGCACGCGTTGCCTCGACGCGCCAGCCGCAATCGGCCGCCAGCCGATCGAACGCATCGCGCCCCGGGTAGTTCTCGAATACGTAAAGTGCGTCGAACAGCGGAAGATGGCGTGGCACGTCGCTGCACTGCAGCGCCTCGGTCAATGCGCAGGACGCATTCTGCTCGACCTCGCGCGTGAGCCGCTGCACGCCGCGCAGCCAGTCGCCCACGCGCGACTCGCCATCCAGCCGCACCCGCACGGGCAAGGTGTTGATGAACAAACCGGCAATCCGCTCCGCGCCCTCGAAGGTCGACTGACGGCCGGACATCACCACCCCGCTGACGACATCGTCCACGCCGCCCAGGCGGGCCAGCAGCAGCATCCAGGCGCCCTGGCACAACGTGCTGAGCGTGATGTGCTCGGCACGACAGCGCTGTTGCGCCGTCTGAAGCCAGTCGGCGGGCAACGCCGCCTCCACCGACCGCAATCGGCGCTCCGCCGACGCGGCCGCCACGCTGGGTTCGACCGAGGGCGCGAAACGCAACGGCTCGCGATACCCGGCCAGCATGTCGCGCCAGAATGCGTTCGCGGCCTGCGTGTCCTGCGCCGCCAACCACTGCACGTAGTGACGATAATCCCGGGCCGCGGCCGGCAGCGGCAGCTCGGGTCGCGCGTAGCTCGCGAACACCTCGCCGAGCAGCACCGGCATCGACCAGCCATCCAGGATCGCGTGGTGATAGGTCCAGAGGAAGCGATGGCGGTCGTCGGCCAGCGTGACGACGGTGACGCGCATCAGCGGCGCGACGTCGAACGCGATGCCGCGCCGGCGATCGTCGGCCAGCAAGGCCTCGAAGCGCGACGCGTGTTCCTCGCTCGCAAGCGTGCGCCAGTCGCGTACCTCGAGCGGCAGGGTCGCGCGCTGGCGCACCACCTGCATCGGGCGTGCCTCGTGCAGCCGGATGAACAGCGTCTTGAGCACGTCGTGCCGCAGCACCACGGTCTGCCAGGCCGCGCGGAATCGCTCGATGTCCATCGCACCGCGCAACACGCACGAAAACTGTTCGACATAGATGCCCGACGACGGATCGAGCCGCGAGTGATGCAGCATGCCGCGCTGTAGCGGCGTAGCGTAATAGAGCGTATCGACGTTGCGTGCCATGCAGAATTCCTGATTCGGGAAATGACGGGCGATGCGCGGGCCGCGCACCGCCATCGGGTCATGGTTCGAGGGCGTCGATTTCGGCGAGCACGGCGTCCAGCTCGTCCTGATCCACGTCCAGCTGAGGCACATCGGACGGTGTCATGCCGCCGTCCGGCGCCGCGTCGCAGTGATCGATCAGCGCTCTGAGCCGTGCCTCGACGTGGCACATCAGGCAGCCGATGCTCTCGTCCACGCCGGGCGCCCCGTGGAACGACGCATCGAGGATGAGCCTGCCGCCGGCCACATACGCCACGATGTCCAGCAGATGCGTGCGTCGCTGGCGCGGGCTGCGGATGCCGGGGGCAGCCTCGAGCGTGCCGCGATAAAAGTCGGGGTTGCCGGCCATCTGCTCGAGTTGCCCGAGATAGGTGAACAGGATCGGGGCGGCGGGCAGCGCCGCCAGCGTCGCGTCGCCGTCGAGATAGCGCAGTGCGCCGAAGCCGGCCCCATGGCGGGGCACCTCGCGCAGGCGCTGCTTGACGCCCTTGATCAAGCGCGCCGCCTCGCCGTCGGCCGGCGCATCGACGAACACGGGATAAATCGAGGTAAACCAGCCAATGCTGCGGCTCAGGTCCAGCGCCTCGTCGTCGAACGCGTTGCGACCATGCCCCTCGACGTCGATCCAGAGCGCCTCGCTGCGGCTCCAGTCCCAGAAGCCGCCATGCAGGGCCGCCACCAGCAGATCGTTGGCGTCCGTGCCATAGGCGCGATGCGCGGTGGTACGCAAGCGCGTGGTGGTTTTCGCATCGAGCGTGATCGTGCAGCTCAGCGGCGAATCCTCGTAGGTGTGGTGCACGATCGGGTTGAGACTGTGACGCATCAGCGCCACGCGCGTCCCGCCGCCGAGCGCCGCCCGGACATGTTCGGCGCGCGCCAGCCAGTAGGCCCGGTCACGATCGAGCGCGCCGGTGGCGACCAGGGCTTGCCAGTGCTCGACCCAGGCCTTCGCGGCGCTGGTTTTCAGCGGCAGTTTCGGCGTCGTGCGCTGGCGGATCTGCAGATACGCATCGGCCAGATCCTGCAGCAGAATGGCCCACGATACGCCGTCGATCGCCAGGTGATGGACGACGATCAGTAGCCGGCTGGACCATAAGCTGGCGCTTTTGAGCCAACGCACGGCCAGCAGCCGGCCGCGCTCGATATCGAGGCCGGTTTGCGCGGCGGCGATCGCCGCTCGCCAAGCCGCCTCGTCGTGGCGCCCGGCGGCATCGACGCAGGACACCGCGTCGACATCGATGCCATCGTCGCCGGCGGTATCGGGAAAGTGCTGACGCAGGCTCGCGCCGTCGGCTGCGAAGCGTGAGCGAAGGCCGTCGTGATGCTGCACAACCACGCGCCAGGCTTCGGCCAGCATCGCCAGATCGGGCTCGTCGCGCAGCGACACCAGCAGCGCCTGGTTGAAATGCGAGCGATCGCGGTCGACTTTCTCGACAAACCAGGCGGCGGCCGGCCCGAGCGCCGCGTCGCCACGCACCGGCCCTTGATCCACGCCGAGCGCCGGCGCAGCCTGCACCACGGCGGCCAGCTCCGCCACCGTCGTATGTTCGAACAGATCCTTCGGCTTCAGATACAGCCCGTCGAGCGCCGCACGCGACACGATGACCGCGGCCAGAATCGAGTCGCCGCCCGACTCGAAGAAATCGTCGTCGACACCGATCGTCGCGCGCCCCAGGACGTCGCGCCAGATCGCGACCAAGGCGTGCTCGATCTCGCTGTCCGCCTCTCGCGACGCACCCGGCTGCGCATCCGGAAGCGGCAGGCGCGACACGTCGAGTGCGCCTCGCGCGTCGAGCGGCAATTGCGCGAGCCACTGGATCGCATCGGGATGCATGGCATCGGGCAACGCCGCCTTCAGTGCAGCCCGCGCACGCACGAGCAAGGCGTCGGGCCCGCTATCGGCCAGCGCCGGATCGGGCGTCAAATAGGCGACCCGCACCACGGCGCCCGCCACCTCGCGCGCCTCGCAGGCGGCGTCCTGGACACCCGGCACACCGCGCAGATGCCGCTCGATCGCATCGGCGACACCGCATGACGCATCGCTCCCGCGCAACGACGGCGCATCGCTCAGGATGGTCTCGCCGATCCGCACCGCGCGCAGGCCGGCGCCGAGCGGCACCGCCCCGTCCAACAGCGCATCTGGCGAATCAGGCGGGCTTGCGATGTCGCATGCGCCCGCGGCAGGCCAGACGAAACGCAGTTCGCCGGCCTGACGCTCGTCGGCCAGGCGCCCCGTCGGGCCGACCACCACGGCCACGCGGCCATCGGCGGACGGCGCCAGGAAGCGCCATCGTCCGCGATCGGGCACGAAGCCGGCAAGCGTGTGCCACGGTTCCACGGCGGCGAGCGGTACAAAAACGGTCGAGCCCGACGCGCCGCCGGGCCGATCGCCATAGACAAGCCGGTGCCGAACCCGGTCGATGCCGGCGTCGGCCAACCGGGTGGCCAGCAACGCGGGCACCATCAGACACGCGGCGGGCGAGAGCAGCGCTCCCAGCGTCGCTCGCGCCGCCCGGGCGAGCGACGCGTCGGGGCTTGCCAGCGCGGAAATGGAAGCCTGCGAGCTCAGCCGCACCGATCCGCCGCGGCTGAACGCATGCACGAGCGAGGCGACCGTCAGCCACGCGGGCTGGTCGCACAACGCCACCACCACGCTGTCCCGATCGGCGCGCAACAGGCGCGCGAGATCCGCCGTGAACGCCATGACGGCACCCGCGTCCATCGCGTCGCGGGTATCGTCCGAGCGCACATGCGCGCCCTGCCGGGCTGCCTCGATGCGGATCGAGGCGGGGTGCCAATCCGGCGTGCCGCCGTCGAGCAGCGTCACGCCGACGCGCGGATCGACCCATGCGTCGTCGGCGCGCGGCAGGCCGATCGTCGTGCGCAGCACGCGCGCGCCCAGCTCGCACACGGCCAACAGCGCCAGCGCGCATTGCGCCGGCGCCGTCAGATGCAACGCGACGCACGTGCCCTTCGCCACACCGGCGCTCGCCAGACGCGCCGTCAGGGCTCGCCGGGCCGCGTCGACGTCGGCCCGCGTCAGCCCCGCGCCGTCCAGTTGCCACACCACGGCGCTCGCGTCGAGCGACGTCGTGGCGCACTCGGACAGGGCCGCCGGCGAACCGGGCAGCACACGGGCGAGCCGCGCCATCAGTGCGGCGCCGGATTGCTGATCCGCGGTGCTGAAGCGCGCCAGCGCGCGAGCGGGATCCTCGAGCGCCTGCTCGACGAGACGCACGTACTGCCTGGCGAAGCGCTCGATACTCTCCGGCTCGAACAGATCGGTATTGAAGGTCCAGGCGCTCAGGTAAGCATTGCCGAGATCCTGGAGATTCAGCGTCAGGTCATGCGTCGCGCCTCGCGTGCCGGTGCTGGAGGCCGCGAGCCGCGCCCCGTAGAACGGCACGCCGCCTGCCGCGTCCAGCCCGGTTTCGCCGTGGGCCTGATTCCAGTTGAACATCACCTGATAGATCGGCGAACGGCTCGCATCGCGCGGCGGGCGCAGCATGTCCACCAACATCGGAAACGGATAGTCCTGATGCTCGAGCACCCGCAGCATCATCTCGCGCGTGCGATCCAGCAACGTGGAAAACGTGTCGCCCTCGTTCACGTCGCACGCCAGCACGACCGTGTTGACGAAGTGGCCGAGCACATTCTCGCTGCCTGCCACGCCGCGACCGGACGTCGGCGCCCCGATCATCAGCCGGGGCTGGCCGGTATGACAGTAAAGAAACAACTGGTAGACGGTGAGCAGCCACATGTAGGGCGTGACGTGCGCCTGCCGGGCGGCGTCGCGCACGCGGGCCGATAGCGCCTCGCCCAGCGCCAGTTCGTGCACGCGCCCACGCTCGCTCTTCAGCGGCGGCCGGACGCGGTCCGTGGCGAGTTCGAGCACCGGCCAGCCATCGCGCAATTCGTGACGCCAGAACGCCGCCGCCGGTTCGCTGGCGCCGCGCCCCAGCCGGGCCAGCTCATGCTGGACACAGTCGCGGTACTGCAGCGCAAGCGGCGGCAGCGCGAGCGGTGCGCCGGCGACGGCCTGGGCATACAGCGCGTGCAACTCGCGGATCAGGATCTCCAGCGAGCGGAAATCGGCGGCGATGTGATGCACGTTGATCAGCAGCACCTGCCGGATCCCCTGGGCCTCTCGCGGCACATTGACCAGCAGCTTGAGCCGGATCGGGGATTGCGCGAGATCGAACGGCTGGTTGGCCTGATCGTCGATCCAGTGTCGGATCGCCGCCTCATCCGCGTCGAACAGCCGGTCGATGGCGAGGCTCGCGGCCGCCGTCGCCACGACCTCCTGACACGGCTCGCCGTCGATCACGCGATAAGCGGTGCGCAGGATCGGATGGCGCGCGATCAGATAATCGACGCAACGCCGCAACGTCGCGCTCTCCACCGCATCGTCGAGCTGTATCGCATAGGTCACGTTATACGCGGCGCTCTCGGGATTGAGCTGGTGAAGCGACCAGAGCGAAGCCTGCGCGTACGACAGCGGATAGCTGCCGAGCGTGCCGGCAAACTGCTCCAGCAATGCGACCAGCTCGGCCTTGTCGGCCTTCAGCGTGGCGATCAGTTCGGGCGTCATGGCGCCCTTCGGCGCCTTGTACTGCAGCTTGCCGTCCTGTGCCCAAAGCTCGATGCCCTGGCGCCCCAGATCCCGGATGAATTCGATCGAACTCACAGTTCTCCCCCTTCCATGTCGATCGCCAGCGCCGGCTGCGGCGCCGCGACCTCGGTATGTGGATGATCCCCGTGCGCCGCGGCACGCGCGCCGGACAGCGTCGCCAGCGCACTGACGACGACGTCGTCGAGCGTCGCCCCTTCAAGCAGCCGGCCGAACGGGATGTCCACGCCGAGCTGGCGGCGCAGCGCGCTGCGAAATTCGCCGGCCATCAACGAATCGAGCCCGAGTTCGATCAGCGGCCGATCCGCGTCGAGCTGCCCGACCGGGGTGCGCAGCGTCGTGGCGATGTCCCCGAGCAGATGCTCGCGCAGCAACGCACGGCGTGCCGGGGCGGGCGCCGCGAGCACGCGATCGCGCAAGCCCTCCGCCCGCGCCGCGCCGGCCTGCACGGGCCCGGGGCCGCGCAGCAGCGGCCCGAGCAAGGCGGGCAGCGCGGGGCTCGAACCGCGCGCGGCGAGGCGTTCGGGATCGACGCACCAGACCAGCGACTGGCCCGCCGGCTCGCCGATCAGCGCGGCGAGCGAAACCAGCGCCGCATCGGGATCGAGTGCGCCGAGCCCGTAGGCGGCAATCCGCTCGCGCTGCCTCGCGTCGAGCTGCTCGGCCATGCCCCTGCCGTCCCAGAGCCCCCAATTGATCGTGTGTCCGGGCCGGCCGGCCGCTTGACGCTCGTGCATCAAGCCATCCATCCACGCGTTGGCGGCCGCGTAGGCGCTCTGCCCGGGCGAGCCGATACAGGCGACGATCGAGGAAAACGTCACGAAGGACTTGAGCGGCAGGTGGGCCGTGGCGCGATCGAGATGCCGCGTGCCGGCCACCTTCGGCGCCAGCACACGCCGCACCGCGGCAGCGGGCTGACTGTCGAGCAGGCCATCCTCGAGCACCCCCGCGGCGTGCAGGATGCCGACCAGCGGCGCCTGCCGATCGGTCCCGATGCGCTCGACGAGATTCACCACGTCGCGGTAACAGGCCAGATCGGCGGACTCGAACGCGAGTTGCACGGCGTGCGCCTCGGCAAGCTCGCACAGCCGATCGCGCAATGCCGGGTCGGGCAGCCCCCGGCTCACGGCAACGACCTTCGGCACGCGCTGGCCGATCAGCCATTCGATCAGCCGCACGCCGATGGCGCCGCGCCCGCCGGTAACCAGATAGGCGCCGGACGCCAGCGGCACGGGCGCCTCCAGCGGCCGCTCGACCAGACGCGCGCCATGCACGGCGGCACCGCGTACCGCGAACTGCGTCTCGCCGATGCGAGACGCCGCGCTGAGCGCCGCCAGCGCGCACGAGCAGGCCTCGCGATCGGGGCCCGACAGATCGGCCAGCGCGACGTGCAACGGCCCGCTTTCGTGCATCAGGCTGCGCACGGCGCCCCAACCCGCCGCCTGATCCGGTTCGACGCGCGCGCTCGACCCGGGCAGCGCCAGCGCGCCCTGCGTCAGCACGCCGATCCCGACATCGCACGACGCCCAGTCGATCGCCTGCACGATGCGCCACCAGGCCGCGAAGCGGCGTTGCGCATGCAGCGCCTCGGCCAATGCCGCCTCGGGCGAGGCCGCATCGTCGTCGTATCGATTCGCTGCACGCGGCCAGACGTACAGCAGCATCAGACGCCCGGCGCCAGCGCCGGCGGCCACGTGCGCTTCGCACGCCTCGCGCACGCCGGCCAGCCACGCATCGTCATCGAATTCGAAGGCCTGATCGGCATCGGCATCGGCATCCGCACCCGCATCGCTCACGCGCGCGGGCCGGGAAGCCGGCACGCAATGCACGGGCCAACCGCTCTCGCGGCAGCGCTCGAGCAACCCGGCATCGAGCGCCGAGCCGCCGGCAAACAGCGTCCAGCGCGCCGGCAGATCGGCGGGCTCGGCCGCGAGCGCGATGGCCGGCCAGTCGATGCGATGATGCGCGACCGCCAGAGCGGCCGGTGGCGCGTCCGACACGCCGAATGCGCGCGCATCGACGGCGGCCAGCGTCAGGCGTTCGATCGATGCGAAGCAGGCGCCGTCATCGTCGTAGAGCCAAATATCCGCCTCGATCCGCCCTCGCCCCGGTCGCACACGTACCGCGCACCATGCAGCGAGGCGTTCGGCACACGGCCGGACGACGATGCGGCCCAACGCGACCGGCACATGGGCATGCCCCGTACCGGTGTCCCAGACCGCCGCGGCGACGCTCTGGAACGCGCAGTCGAGCAAGGCCGGTTGAACCACGCCCGCGGCGAGCGCGCGATCGTCGGCGGCAAGCTCGATGCGCGACAGCGCGCTGAGCTCCCCTCGCACCAGTTGCCGGATCGAGCGGAATGCACCGCTGTAGCCGAGGCCGAGCTCGGCCAGACGGGCGTAGAACGCCTCGACCGGCAAAACCGACGTGCATTGCACGTGCCACCCGGCAAGCGGCGGCGCGTCCGCGCATTCGTGACCGTGCGCACCTGCCGCCGCGCCCGCTTGCGCCGTGCTGTGCCGCACCCAGGCGGGCGCGTCGGCCTGGATCGGCCGGGCGTACACGGCAATCCGCCAAGCGGTATCCACATCGCCGCCGGCTTCGGACTCCACCACGGTGCCCAGCGCAAACGCCGCGTCGCGGCGTGTCAGCCGCAGCGCGCGTTCGAACGTCAGCGCTTGCGCCGCGATCCAGCCGTGCCCGGCCGAACCCTGCGCCGCGGCCTCGCCCGATCGCCCGCGCCGCACGGCGTCGAGCGCCATATCGACGAATGCCGCGGCCGGCGCAACCCAGTGCCCCTGCACCCGATGTCCGTCGAGCCAGGGATCGGCTTCGATCGCGAACCGTCCCTCGTATCGTTGCGCCCGGCTGTCGGGCAGTTCCAGTCGGGCGCCGAGAAGGCCGCCCGATCCGCCGCCCGGCGCCACGCCCATCGCGCCCGACAGCGGCCTGGCGCGTGTGGCCGGCACGCGCGGGCCGACCCAGTAGCGCCCTTCATCGAGCGGGTAAGGCGGCAGCACGAGCCGGGGCAGCGTGGCGGGCCGATTCAGCGAACGCTCGTACGCCGTCCAGTCCACCGGCCACCCCGCCTCGTACAGGCTCGCCAGCGCGAGCAGCAGCGTGTGCGCCTCCTGCTGCGGCGCGCCGAGCGAGCGCAACACGCAAGTCGGCCCGGCCAAGGCGCCGGCCGCACGGGCCTCGATGCACGCACTCGCGAGTGCGACGAGCGTGCCGCCCGGGCCGATTTCGACAAACGTGCGGATCGCGTCGTCGAGCAAGGTGTCCATGCCGGCGCGAAACGCCACCGGCGCACTCACATGTTCCACCCAGTAGCGCGGATCCAGCAGACGCGTCGTCTCGAAGCCTGCCGAAACGTTGGACACCAGGCGGATGCGCGGCGCGTGGAACTGCACGCTGGCCGCCACGTCCGCAAAGGCCGCCAGCATCGGCGCCATCGCCGGGGAATGGAACGCCCGCGTGACGTCGAGCGCGCGGGTGGCGACGCCCTGCTCGCGACAGCGCCGGGAGAACGCCTCGATCGCCGCCGGCTCGCCGGCCACCACCGTGTTGGCCGGGCCGTTGTCGGCGGCAATCGCGACGGGCCCGTCCGATTCCGCCGACGCCGCGATCCAATCCTGCACGTCCTGCGCCGAGGCCAGCACGGCCAGCATCGCGCCCGCCCCGGTGAGCGTCTCCATGAGACGGCCGCGCGCGACCACCAGCCGGCAGCCGTCCTCGATCGAGAACACGCCCGCCACACAGGCCGCGGCATACTCGCCGATACTGTGTCCCATCAGGGCGTCGGGCACGACGCCCCAGTGCATCCAGAGCGTCGCCAGCGCAAGCTCCACCGCAAACATCGCGGGTTGGGTGTGACGCGTATGGTCGATCCGAGCCTGCTCGTCCCCCCACAGCACGTCGACCAGCGACAGCTCGCCGAGCGCCGTGACATGCCGGTCGCATTCGTCGAACACCTCGCGAAACACGCGGTATTGCCGATAACAGGCCTTGGCCATGTCGATGCGCTGCGCGCCCTGGCCGGTCATCAGGAAGGCCAGCCGGCCGGCGCCGGCCGGGCGCGATTCGAGGGACGGGATCGCTTGCGCACGCGATTCGAGCGCCTCGATCAACGCCTCGCGCGAGCTCGCGACCACGGCCGAACGGTGGCGTTGGGTATCGCGCCCGGCGCGCAGCGCAAAACCGTAAGCGGCCGGCGAAATCGTGCGGTCGGCCTTCAGTTGCGTGGCGCAATCCGCGATCGCACGCGTCAGCAACGCCCCCGAATGCGCCGATACGGGAAAAATGTCCGGCGGCGTCGCGACGTCCTCGTCGGCGGTCCACGACGGCGGCGGCGCCTCGCCGTCGTGGCGCGACGCGGCCTGCCATGCCTCGACGATCAGATGCCCGTTCGTGCCGCTCATCCCGAAGGAGCTGATGGCCGCGACGCGGGCGCCCTGGCGTGCAGACGGCCAGCGCATCGGCTCGGTGACCACGCGGATCCCGTTACGGGCCCAATCCACGTGAGCCGTCGGCGTGTCGCAGTGCAGATGACGCGGCAGTTCGCCATGCTGCAACGCGCACACGAGCTTCATCAGCCCGGACACGGAGGCGGCCGATTCCAGATGGCCGATATTGGTCTTGATGCTGCCGACGTAGAGCGGATGCGCGCGCGCCACATCGCGGCAATAGACCTCCTCCAGCGCTCGCAGCTCGATGGGGTCGCCCAACGGCGTGCCGGTGCCGTGCGCTTCGACGTAATCGACTTCGGCAGGCGATATGCCGGCGCGAGCCAGCGCCGCGCGAATCACCTCGCGCTGCGCCGTCCCGTTTGGCGCCGTCATGCCGTTGCTGCGGCCGTCGTGGTTGAGCGCCGAGCCGCGGATCACTGCGCGGATCGGCCGGTGCTGCGCGATCGCATCCGACAGGCGCATCAGCGTGAGCACGCCGCATCCCTCGCCGCGCACGTAGCCATCCGCCGCGGCGTCGAAGGTGCGGCAGCGGCCACCCGGCGACAGCGCCTGCAGCTCGCTCAGCGCGATCGTCATTTCCGGCGACAGCATCAGATTGACGCCCCCGGCCAGCGCCACGTCGCTTTCCTTCGCGCGCAGGCTCTGGCAGGCCAGATGCACCGCGACCAGCGACGACGAGCAGGCCGTGTCCAGATGCAGCGCGGGCCCGTGCAGGCCGAACAGGTACGCGATCCGGCCGGCCGCGAACGGCCGCGCGGTGCCGAGCGAGGTCTGCGCATAGCTGAACTCGTCGGCGGCGTGCTCGCTGATGCGCGCATAGTCGTCCACCGAGGAGCCGACGAACACGCCGGTCTGACATGCCGCGAGCGTTTCCCGCGTGAAACCGGCATCTTCGGCGGCGCGCCAGCTGCATTCGAGCAGCAACCGCTGCTGCGGATCGATCCGCGCCGCTTCCCGTGCCGAGATGCCGAAGAAGGCCGGATCGAAGCGATCGACGGCGTCGATGAAGCCACCGTGGCGGCTGTAGCTCGTATCCGCACGGCCCGGACGCGGATCGTAAAGCGCGTCGGTCCAGCGCTCCGGCGGCACCTCGCCGATGGCATCGGTGCCTGCCGCCAGCATGGCCCAGAGTTCGTCGGGCGAATTCACGCCGCCCGGCAAGCGGCATCCCATGCCGACGATCGCGATCGGCTCGCCGCTGTCCGCGCGGCTGGCTTCGAGCTCGCGTCGGAGCGACTCGATCTTCAACAGCGCCTGTTTGACAGGCGTAAGCCCCATGGCATCGGGCTGATTCATGCTGTTCACTCCGGAGTTGTCGGGCAGGCCGACTCAGCGTTGCAGTTCCTTGAGCAGCAGGGCTTGCGCCTCGTCGTCCGAAAGCGAGGCGAGTGGCGCGGCGGGCTCCGCACCCGCGTGCGGCTCGAGCGCCGGCAGCCCGGCCGCGGCGGGCGAGCCGCTCCCGGCGCCCGCCAGCACGGCCTGAGCGCCGGGCAGCGTCGCAAGATGCGCCGCCAGCTCGGCCACGTTCGAGCAATCCCACAACACGGCTGCCTCGAACGACAGGCCCACCGCCTGCTGCACCTTGAGCGCAAATTGCAGGGCCGTCATCGAATCGAAGCCCATCGCGACCCAGGGCGCCGTGCGCGGCACCTGCGCATCGGGAATCTTCAGGTGCGTGGCCGCCGTGCGCACGATGCGGGCCTCGAGCTCGCGCACCAGCAGTTGCGCCGGCGTGGCGGGAGCCGTCACGACCGCCGGCTCGGGCTCGCTCGCCCCCACCAGCCCGTCCTGCTCGGTCCAGCTCGCGACGGCGCGCAGCTCGCCTTGAAGGTAGGCGCGCCGGCACAGACTGCGCGCGATCTTGCCGCTGGAGGTTTTCTCGATGGTGGCCGGTTCGACCAGCACGATCGCATGCGGGGTGACGCCAAAATCGTCGCCCACGGCGATGCTCATGGCGCGCAACGTCGCATCGACGTCCATCGTGCGACGTGCGGTACGGCCCACCTCCTGAATGATGACCAGGCGCTCTTCCCCGCCGATCATCACGCCGACCGCCGCGCCGCCGCCACGGCGCAGCGCCGGCACGGCGTCCTGCACGCACAGCTCGATGTCCTGCGGATAGACGTTGCGGCCCCGGATCACGAGCATGTCCTTGAGGCGGCCGGTCACGTAAAGCCGGCCGTCGACGAGCGCGCCGAGATCGCCGCTGCGCATGAACGCACGCGCATCCGCCGCCGTGTCGTCGGTCTGGCCGGCAAGGCGCGCGCCGAACGTCTCGAGGGTGGCCTCCTCGCGGCCGTAGTAACCCGCGCCGATCGCGCCACCGCGAATCCAGATCTCCCCGACGTGCGACGCGTGCGCCACCGGGCGGGCGTCGCGCCCGACGATGCGAATCTCCGTACCGGGCGCCGGAACACCGCACGACACCAGGCTCTTGGCCGGCGCCAGCGCATCGTGCGCCGGTTCGATCACACCGGCCGCCAGCCGCGCACCGTCGACATCCAGAAAGCTCGGCCCCGCCCCGCGACCGACGCCGGTCACCAGCAAGGTGGCCTCGGCCATGCCGTAGCACGGGTAGAACGCCGCGGCGTCGAACCCGAACCGCGAGGCGGCCTCGATAAAGGTGCTCACCGTCTCGCGCTGGATCGGCTCCGCGCCGCAGAACGCCACGCTCCAGCTGGTCAGGTCGAGCGGCTCGTCGGGCGCGCTGTCGGCAAGCGCGGCCGCCGCCAGTTGATACGCGAAATTCGGTGCGCCGGAGGTGGTGGCACGATGGGCAGAAATGGCACGCAGCCACCGGCCCGGCTGCTGAATGAACGCCACGGGCGACATCAACACCACGCTTACCCCGACCGAGGCGAGCTGCAGCAACAGCGACAGGCCCATGTCGTGATACAGCGGCAGCCAGGACAGCATCCGCGTGGCCGTGTCGTGCCCCATCATCGCGGCAATCGAACGCTGATTGTCCAGAATGCTCGCGTGCGTGATCATCACGCCTTTGGGCGTGCCGGTCGAACCGGACGTGAACTGCAGAAAGGCGGGATCGGCGCATCGCGGGACGAACGGCTCCGGATGTCGCACGGCGGCCTCCACCATCTGCTCGTACGTCAGGAACGCGCATCCCGTGAACATCCCCTGTGCTTCGCGCAGGCTGTCGAGCGTCGCCATCGAGCCGGCCGGTGCGACGATCGCACGGGCGCCGCAGCTCTCCACGATGGCCTGCAGCTTTTGCCACTGCGAGAGCTTGCGCGCCTGCTGCGGGTGATAGGCCGGAACGGCAACACGGCCCGAGGCCAGGCACGCATAGAAGGTGCACGCGAATTCGGCTCCGCTCGGCAACAGCAGCAACACGCGCTCGCCTGGCGCAGTCAAGACCGACAAGCCGGCTGCCACGCGCAAGGTCGCGTCGTACAACTCGCCGAAGCTGAATTCGCGCTCGATCGCCTCGCCGTCGCGAAGGATCGTGAGCGCCGTACGATCGGGGCTGCGCTCGGCGTGGGACGCCAGGGTTTCGATCAGAGACGACGGTTCGTGCGCAAGCCCGAACGCGTCGGATAGGGGATTCTGGACGGGGGTCATGAGAGCTCCGACGCAACGTGCGCCGCCCAGCGGCGGCGCCGTTCGCATTTATTCGGGTGAGCTGAAGGTCGCCGCAATCGCGCGCCGGTTCAGTTTCAGGTTGGGTGTGCGCAGACCATTCGCGATGCTGAATTCGCTACCGGTAAAGACGAGATCGACCAGCTTGCGTTGGGCCGGCAGCGCCGCATTCACCTGCGCGACATGCGCCCGCAATTCGCCCAGCACGGCCGCGTCGGCATGGTGCCGCGTTCCGATCACCGCGCGAAGGCCGGGCGCCGTGCTGCCCATGACGACGGCCACGTCGATGCGCGAATCTTGTTGCAACATCGCCTCGATCGGCTCGGGATGAAATTTCTCGCCGTTGCTGGAGATGATGGCGTCCTTCTTTCTGCCGACGACACGCAGGAAACCATCGTCGTCGAATTGGCCGATATCGCCGGTGGCAACCGCATCCGCCGCAACGAACGTCGCGAGGCGATCTTCCTCCGAGGCCTCGAAGTATCCGAGCGACAGCAGGGCATCGCGCTTCACGATGACCTCGCCCTCCTCCGTGAGCGACACGCTTGCGGCCTCGGCGGGACGCCCCACCGAGCCGAGCCGCACGCTGCCGGGCTTGTTCCAGGCCACCATGCCGGCTTCCGTGATGCCGAATGCTTCGTATAACGTAATATCGTGACGCCAGAAGAAATCGAGGGTGGCGCGACGGATCGGCGCCATGCCGGTCACCATGTATCGGATCTTTCCGCCGGTCAACGCCGACAGCCGTTCCGTCAGGCGTGCCTCGCGCTGCGCATCGGCCTTGCCCACGCCGGCGCTCGCCAGCGTCTGCAAGGTTTCGTAGACGATCGGCGGCGCGATCAGGAAACTCGGCTGGTACTGCTTCAGGCCCGCGAACAGCCCCTGAAACGGCACCGATACGAAATCGATGCCGTAGTACAGGCAGAAGTAGTAGATCATCCGTTGCTGGTAATTCGCGAACGGCAGAAAGGTCAGGAAGCGTTCGCCGTCGGCCACGCCGAATGCATCATGGTACAGGTCGATCAGATGCTCCGTGCCCCGCGCGCTCATGACCAGGCCCTTGGTCTTGCCGGTGGTGCCCGAGCTGAATACGAGCGAATGCGTATCCGGCGCCTGCGCCGCCACATCCTCGCGCGCCTCCGTGGACGCGCACACCGCGACAGGCGACGGCGCCGCATCCAGCAAGACGGTGTTGGCCGGCAAGCTGGCCACGCCGTCGGATCGATCCAGCCACGCCGCGTCGATCGCCAGCAGGCTCAGGCCGTAGCGTTGAATCAGCGTGTCGCAGGCATCGGCGCCCCGTTCGTTGGGAAATGCCACCGACACGCATCCGAGCTCGATACAGGCCAGATCCCACACCATCCATGCATAACCGGCCGGCCCCGCGAGCCCGATGCGAGCGCCGGGACGCAATCCCAGCTGCCCGACCCATTGGGCGGTCGCGATGACATCGCGGTGCAGATCCTGAAACGAACGCACGCATTCCGCACCGTCCGGCGCGGCGAACACGAGTTGTCCGCGATGGGCCGCCAGGCGGCCAACGATGTCGCCAAGCTTCATGAACGCTCCTGCTCAGGCATCGAGCGCGGCCGATTCGGCCTGCGCATCGGCGGCGTAGTATTTCTGCGCCGCGCTTTCGTACATGTTCCAGAACAGCTTGCAGGTATGACGTACCGAGAAGAGCGCCTCTTCCTGCATGCGTTCGGTGGTGCAGAGATCCGCAACCAGCGAAATGCCCTCGGCCACATGCGCGACATCTTCCTTCTGATGCACCGAGAAGAACCGCGTGTCGTTCTCGGACAGGCCATAGCATTGGGCCAGGATCGTGTGGCGCGCATCGCCGGCACGCGTCTCGAGGCTCTGCCCTTCGCTCGCGATCATCACGGCAGCGGCGCCGATGTGATAGGTGCCCGCACCCTTGCAGTTCTCGAGGCGGTAGTCGATCAGCTCCTGCGTCGCGGCCGACGGCGTCCACGCATCGCGCTCCTCGTCCGAGATGCCCTGCGCGCGGATGAAATCCTCCATCAGCTCGACGTGGTTCTTGGTCTTGGAGAAGCGCCCCGTTTCCTCCTCGAACAGGTTATAGAGCAGACGGCGCTTGTGATCGGGGAACGGGCAGCGGAAATAGAGGTTCTCGATGTACTCGAGGAAGTAGCGCGTGATCTGATACCCCTCCAGCGAGATGATCTTCAGGAGTCGCCAATTCTTCTCCGGCGTGAACAACTCCTTGAAGATCGGATGATCGAGGGTCAGTTGCTCGTCGAGCGTGGCGCGCAGCGTGCGAGCAAACTCGGGTTTTTCCATGGGCAAAGCGAGTGCTGAAGACATGGTAGGCGATCCATTCGATGGGGTAAGCGCAATGTAATGGTCGTTGAACCGCTTGAAACCTGTCCGTTCGGGCGATGTCGGAGCCCGGCGTGAAAACTGTACGGCAGTGCAGGTTTCAGCACGCGCGCCATCGGCTATAACTGCGACGGTCACTCAACCAGGAGCCGCCGATGGAACAGGAAACCCACGTCTTCGACGTCGTCGTGGAAATCATCACCGAGATCGTCGCCATAGAAGTCGCGCCGGAAATGATCACGCCGGCCATGTCGCTGACCGCGGATCTGATGCTCGACTCGATCTCGTTGCTATCGTTGATCGCGCTGGCCGAGGAACGTCTGGCCATCAGTTTTTCGGGGAGCACGAGCCGTGTCGCCGAACTCGACACCGTGGGCGACGCGGTCGCGCTGGCCAGCGAGCTGGTCCAGGCTCAGGCTCAGGCCGAGGCATCGTGATGCCGGACGCCACGCCTGTCTCGCCGACTGCGCCGATTGCACCTATTCGGCTCGCCGATCCGCTCGCGGCGCACGTCGTTGCTCACAGCCCGCCGCCGCCGGCCTGGCTCGACGATGCCATCGACGCGATCCTCGACGTGCTGCTCGAGGTGCAGCGGCGCAACCCTGCCGCGTTCCGCCAACAGCCGCTGCGGCTGTCGAGCGCGCGCGATGCGCGGTGGCCGGTTTCGGCAACCGGCATCGACTGGCCCGCGCTGGTGCGGTGCGTCGCCCGCCTCTGCGAGATCGACGTCGTGGAATCGGCTCAGGGCGTCACGGCGGATGGCGTCGCGACCTTGCTCGCCGACGCATGCCGCGACGTGTCGCTGCGCCATGGCATCGCCGCTGCCCAGGACGCGCCGTCGAGCGAATCGCCCCGCATCGCCGCGCGCCTGCCCGACGAATCCGGATTCAACCAGGCCGAGCCGGTGCGCATGCGCGTGGCGGCCCGGCTCGCCGACGAAGCCTCGCGCGCCGCGCCGCGCTACCTCGATCTGCCCGATCTGGATCGCGTCACCACCGCGAGCGGACAGCCCTATCTGCGCTACCGCCGGGGCGCCACGCCGGTGCTGCTGCTCAATGCATTCGGAATGCCGCACGATGTCTGGAGCCGGTTCGCCGCCGCGCTCCCGGACGATCACGCGGTCTATCTGTTCGACGACGCGGACAGCGGCGGCGGCGATGCCGGGTTCACGCGCGTCTACTACGCCACGCCTGACGCGCCGGCGCGTTTCGCACACGCGGTCCGCGAGTTGATGGCCAACGAGTCGCTCGATTCACTGCACCTCGTGAGCTGGTGCGGTGGCGTACGCTACGCGCTCGAGCTGGCACGAACCCTTCCCGGCCGGATCGCGTCGATGAGCTTTCTCGCGCCTTCGTTCGCCGGCGCCGCCGCGGGCGTGGGCCAGGACTCGGCCTACGAGACCAACCTTCACACCATGGCCAAGCTCGTCAATCGCATGCCACAGGCGGCGAACAGCATGGCGGAATCGATGCGTGCGCTGCTCGACAAGCAGGCGGCGCCCGGCGCCGCGAGCGACGATGCAGCGCTTTTCTCCCAGCCCGATGCCAACACCCGGCATTGGCTCGGGGCGCCGTTCGCATCGGCGTCGAACATGGTCGAGTACAGCCGGCAGCTGGCGGCGTTCCGCGAGCATGCCGTCGAGACATCGATCGGCCCGGCACTCGGGCCGGTGCCTTGCCTGCTGATCACCGGCGAATATGACGAAATGACGTCGGCGGCGCGCGCCCACGACCTGTGCGACGGGTTCGCCAACGTCCAGCGCTTCGTGCTCCGGTTCGGCGCTCACCAGATGATCCATCAAAACGCGGCCTTGCTCGCCGCGTTCGTCTCCGCCTTCATCGCCACCGGCGACACACCGAGCCCCTTGCCGTCCCGCGTCGTCCGGTCGGAAACGGAAAAGACGCGACCGGACGACGTGGAAACCGGGGAACTGTAGGCCGGATCGGAACACAGTCTGCCCGTTCGGACAGCTAACGGGTTGAATCGCGTCCACTACAGTGAAACCAGCGTGCCGCCACCCGCGGCGGCCGCCTTTTTTCCTTCCCTGCCCGCCTCGCGGGCACGAGTCATCATGACGCCCGGAGATGCTGAATGTACGCAAATAGCCTTGTCGAACTGATCGGCGATACGCCGCTGCTTTATCTCAAGAGCCTGTCGGACGAGCGCCGGCGGATTCGCGTCTACGGAAAGCTCGAGTGCTACAACCCGGGCAACAGCGTCAAGGATCGCAGCGCATTGCAACTGCTGCGTCAGGCCGAGCTCGATCATGGCCTCCGCCCGGGGTGGACCGTGGTCGAATCGACCTCGGGCAACATGGGGCATGCGCTCGCGATGCTCTGCGCCACGCACGGCTACCGCTTCATTTGCGTGCTCGATCCGAAAACGCCGAAGACCAACGCCAACCTGGTGCGCGCGTTCGGCGGCCAGGTGGAAATGGTCGAGCAACCCGACGAAACGGGCAGCTTCCAGAAGAAGCGCATCGCGGTGGCCCGCGCCATCGCGGCCAGCCGGCCGAACTGCATCAACCTGGATCAGTACAACAACCCGGCCGCCATCGATGCGCACTACTATTCAACCGGCCCCGAGATCGTCGCGCAGCTCGCGCATCGCGTGGATACCGTGATCGTCTCCGCCAGCACGGGCAGCCATCTGAGCGGCATCGCCCGCTACGTGAAGGAGCGCAATCGGGCCACGCGCGTGATCGGCGTCGAGCCGGAGGGCTCGGTGGTATTCGGCGGCACCTATCGGCCGCACCTGCAAAACGGCGCCGGGCTGAGCTTTCGTCCCGGCAACATCCAGATGCAGTTCGTCGACGAAACCGTTCGCGTGACCGATCGCGACGCGTTCCTCGGCTGCCGGCGGCTCGCGCTCGACGAGGGGCTGCTGCTGGGCGGCTCGTCCGGAGCGATTGCCCAGGCGGCCCGCCGCCATCTGGCGCACATCGACGGGCCGGCCAATATCGTCCTGATCCTGCCGGATAGCGGCACCAAGTATCTCGACACGATCTACGACGACCAATGGCTCGTCTCGCACGGCATGCAGGACGTCATTCATGCCGCGTCGCAAGCGGCCCCCCATCCCGCCACGGCCGACCATCACCCCACCCTCGAGGCAGTCTGACCACCATGAGCACCCCGATCGACGCATTGCGATCCGCCGAGGCCGGCGTCGCACACTACACCATGACGTTCGAGCGCCACGCCCCGAGCGTGGTCGCCTATCGCTGGGTCGAGACCATCGATCCCCTGCTCGGCGAGCGGATCATCGCCCTGATGCGGCACACGACCGAAGGCGCGCCGATTATCGGCTTTGCCGAATCGATCAGCGATCGCGAGGCCGCGGACTACCTGATCGAACTGCAAGGCAATCTGGCGGCGCAAAAGGTTCGCCTGCTCGCCATCGAGATCGGGACGGATACGCTGATCGGCCTGTGCACGCTGCGTCGCAACCTGAACCCGAACAACAGCCATCTGACCGATCTCGCCAAGGGCATGATTCATCAGGATTTCCGCGGCGGCGGCGTGTTGCCGGCCGCGTTCGTCGAAATCGCGCTGCGCTGCGAAGCGGAGGGGGTCGATATCGTGACGCTCGACGTGCGCGCCGATACGCCCGCGCATCGCGTCTGGAAGCACTTCGGTTTCGAAACGTGGGGCGTGCTTCCCGACTATGCGCGCGCTCAGGGCAGCGTGCATGCCGGCCACTTCATGATGCAGCCGGTGGCCGCGCTCAAGGCGCGCGCACTGGGCATGCTCGAGGCGCGCATCGGCGGCCCGGTGGCGACATCATGAGCGAGCCGGTCTATGGCGGCCCGATTATCGACAGCCACTGTCACGTCGCGTCGACGCGCTTCATCCCGCTCGCCTTTTTCGACGGCCTGTGCCGCAATGTGCAGTCACGTCTTGCCGCCAACGGCATCAAAAAAACGCACGCCGAACTGATCGAATCCTTTTGCCTGCAGGCTCAGGATCACGAGGCCGATGCGCTGCTCGGAGAGATGACCTCGGCCGGCATCGACGAGGCGGTCCTGCTGCTGCCCGACTTCACGTTCGTCATGCAGAGCGAACTGAGCATTGCCGAAATGTACGCCGAACATGCCCGCATTCTGGCTCGCCACGCGGGGCGCTTTCACGTATTCGGCGGCATCGATCCACGCTGGGGGAACGACGGCGTGACCCTGTTCGAAAAGGGCGTGACGGAATATGGCTTCGCCGGACTCAAGCTCTATCCGCCGTGCGGCTACAGCCCCAGCGATCGCGCGCTCTACCCGTTCTACGAGCTGTGCCGCGCACATCGATTGCCGGTGCTGCTGCACATCGGACCGACGAGCCCGACGCTGGAGTTCGCCTATGCGCACCCGGACCTGCTCGATCGCGCGGCATTCGATTTTCCCGACGTGAACTTCATCCTCGCGCACGGTGCGGTCAATCACGTCGCGAGTTGTACACGGCTCTGCGCCTACCGGCCCAATGTGTATCTCGACGTCAGCGCCTTTCTGGGCTCGCAGCATCCGCAAGGATGGCGCGCCGCGTTGGCCGAACTGTTCCGGATGAACATCAATCACAAGATTCTGTTCGGTACCGACTGGCCGGTGTTTCGGAATTCGGGCGGCCATCGCAAGGTCATGGATCAGTTCCTGGCCAAGGACGGCCCGCTGGCCGGCGTCTCCGCGCAGCAGCGCGGCTGGCTGATGGCCGGCAATGTGCGCACGCTGCTGCCGGCCCGGCAGACCGCCGATGCGTGAAGACACGCCGCGGCCTCACCGCACGCGCCGCGCCGGCAAACGTCGCATCGAGCCTCGGCTGGTGTTCGGCGCCGTGCTCGGCCTCGCGCTCGGTTGGGCGGCCTGGTCGGCGCTGCCGCACGAAGCCGCCGATACCGGCCCCGATGGCTGGAACGCCGACGAGCGGGCCCTGCTCGGCACGCTCGCGCTGCCCGCGCAACGTCCGGCCATGCCCGATCCGAGCAATCGTGTCGCCGCCGTGCCGGCTGCCGCCGCGCTCGGCAAACGTCTGTTCTTCGATCCCCGCCTGAGCCGCGACGGCAAGATCGCCTGCGCCTCGTGCCATCTCCCGCAGCACCAATTCCAGGACGGCCGGCCGCTGGCGATCGGCCTCGGTATCGGCAAACGCCGCACCATGCCCGTGGCCGATCTGACCGGTGGCCCGTGGTTTTTCTGGGACGGCCGCAAGGACAGCCTGTGGTCGCAGGCGCTCGGCCCGCTCGAGGACGGCAACGAACACGGCGGCAACCGGCTCGATCTGGTGCGCGTGCTGGCCCGCCACTATCGCACCGATTACGAGGCGTTGTTCGGCGCATTGCCGGCATTGCCATCGACGGCACGGGGCGCCAGCCCGATCGGCACACCGGACGAGCGCGCGGCGTGGCAGGCGCTCGATGCCGCATCGCAGGCGGCCGTCTCGCGGGCTTTCTCGAACCTCGGCAAGGCGATCGCCGCCTACGAGAGCACGTTGCATCTGGCGCCCTCGCGTGTCGATACGTATATCGACGGCGTGCGCACCGGCGACCAACGTCAGTTGATGGCGCTGTCGCCGGCCGAAAAGGCGGGGCTGCGGGTTTTCATCGGCCGCGGTCAATGCATCACCTGCCATACCGGGCCGCTGCTCACGGATCGCCAGTTCCACAATATCGGGGTGCCCCCTCGCCAACCTGCGTCGCCCGATCCTGGCCGCGCCGACGGCGTGCACAAGGTGCTGGCCGACGAATTCAACTGCCGCGGCCCCTACAGCGATCAGCCGCCATCGCGTTGCGACGAGCTCGAGTTCATCGCCGCCGACGATCCTCAGTCGAGCGGCGCCTTCAAGACGCCTGGCCTGCGCAACGTCGCCGAGCGGCCGCCCTACATGCATGCCGGGCAGTTCGCGACGCTCGAGGCCGTGATGCGCCACTACGCCGAGCCGCCGGCCGCGGCCCTCGGGCACAGCGAGCTCAAGCCCGTGGCGCTGACACCCCTCGAACAGCAGCAACTGGTTGCGCTGATGCAGGCGCTCGCCTCCCCGCTCGCCGAACGGCCGCAGGCGCGCTAGGGTCAGGCGGCCACGCCTGCCCGGGGCGGCTGCCCGGCAGCGGTATCGCGTACGGCCGTCCCCATCACCTTGACCTGTCCGCCGAACGGCAACGCCGCAACCTGGTACACGGTACGCGCGGGCCGCCGGCCCGCCTCGAACAGCTCGGCAAATACTTCGTTCACTTCCGGCAACGCGGCCAGATCGACGAAGGCGATATCGACGAACACCAGCTCGTCGCGCCGGAAGCCCGCCGCCTCGAGTGCACGAAACAGATGGGCGAAAGCACGCCTCGCCTCCTGCGCCGGCGTGCCGCGCCGATACGCACCGGTGGCGTCGAGCGACAACTGCCCGCTCAGGTAACAGGTGTCGTTGACGACGACGGCATGGCTGATGGGCGAGGGCCATTGCGGTAGCCCGTCGCCCGTGCTGATGAATCGACGCATTGTGATGTCCTTGTGAGTCATGGCCCGGATCACCGGCCTCAGAAGTAATGCTTGACGAGCAGTTGCCAGAGCTGGCTCTGCGCGAGCGCGCCGAACTCGCTGAGACCGCTGCCCGACTGCCGCTGCCATTGCAGCGCCACATCGGTGCGCGTGAAGTGATAGCGCGCCTCCACCCAGCTCAGGCGGCTGCTGTCCGCCAGGTTCAGACGCAGGAACGCCGACAGATCCAGGTGCGGCACGCCCGCATCCTGCCAGCGCAGCATGGTGAACACGGCATCGCGCGTGACCAGATCCTGCCGCATCGCCGCCGTGGTGCGGTAGGCCAGCAGGCCGGCCGCCGGGTTGGCTCGCAGCGCGCGCCAACCGGCCCGGTCCAGCGCCGCGCCGTCGCGGTCATATTCGAGGGTCAGCGACAGGTTGCGTGCGGTGGTGCAGGTCATGCCCGTGGCGAGCTTCCAGCGAAACGCCACGTCGCTGGCGGCGCGCCCCAGCGCACGTGCCAAGGTCGATGGGGCGCGCCCGCCGGACCACTCCAGGTAGCCGACACAGGCCTCGTTGAGCAAGTGGGTCAGGTTCACCCCGAACTGCGGCGAGCTGCCTCGCTCGCCGTCGTCGTACAGCAGCCACTGCGGAGACAGATCGGCGAACAGGCGCTGGCTCACGCTCAGCATCCATCGGTTGCGGGCATTGGTCGCGCCGAAATCGGGCGAATACGCGGCATCGGACGGCCCCTGCGCCACGCGCGGCGCATACATCGCCGACAGCGAACCGCCGCTCCAGAGCCGTTGGCCGCGCAGCATCACCGTGCCGAGCCGGTTTTCGCGCAGGCTGGCGGGGTCGACCGAGGTGATCGAGCGCACCGCACCGTCACGCAGATAATCGGTCGGGTTGAAGCCGGTGGCCACGCCGAGCCGGACGTTGACACGCCCGATATCGACGAGCGTCTGGCCATCGCGGCCCAGCTTGCCGCTGACGTACCACTCCTTGAGCGTATTGATCGCGCCCGCGTCGCCACTCAGACGCCCCGGCCCGTTCAGGTCGAGCCGGTCGGCAACGGCGATATCCCATCCATCCAGCAGCGAGCGGCGTATCGAGAAATCGCTCGACAAGCGCGTGGCGGCGCGTACGCCGTCGCCGGGCCGCTCGGTGGCGAATCGCAAGCCCGGCTCGAGGCTGAACTGATAGTGGGTACGCTCCACACGCATCACCGGGGTGTCGTCGGCAAGCGCCAGCCCGGCCTCCTCCGCGTCGTCCGCCCACACCGTGTCGGGCCAGCCCGAGAACAGCGCCCACGCCGCGCATGCGCGATATGCCAGCCGCTTCAGCCTGATCATTCCGGCTGGAACTGAGGCAGGTAATCCTGCTGGAACCAGGCGTCGGGAATCGCACGCGCCTTGAATTCGCCATACCGCATGACGGTCACAAGGTTCGGGTTGAGCCCGTCGATGATGACGATTTCGGTCGGACGCGTGGCGCCGAGCTGAGGCTGATACCGTCGATAAAACGCCGTCTTCAGCAACTTGCCGCTCTCGCTGTAGAAGCGCGCCTTGATCGGCCGCGAATCCGTTGCGTCCAGCCACATCTCGATCGCGTGATAGGTCATATCGGGCGCGCTCGCCTCGAGCTTCAGGCGGTATGCCTGGCGCTTCTGCCGATCGCCATCCTGAATATCCTCTTCGGCCTCGAATGAAGCACGATAGCCGTGCGCGAAATTGACGGTCACCACATCGCCGTTCGACGCTTGCCCGAGCAAGCGCTGCTGCGGCGAAATACGGATGCTCGCCTTGCTGGCGGGATCGAAGAACCACAGGTCGCTGCCGGTCTTCAGCATCAGCTTGTTGGCATCGCGCGCCGGCGCGGCGAAGCGGATCAGGCTGCGGAACTGCCCGGAAACCGGGTTGATGCGTGAATAGGCGGTCAGCGCATTGGCATCGGTCTGCTTGCCATCCGTGTACTGCGTGAGCGTCACGTTCAACGAGAACGGTTCGGACGGATTGCGTACCGCATCGCTGTCGGCGAGCAGACGCTGGGCATCGGGGGCGGCGTGCGCGATGCCGCACACGGCCAGGAGCGCGGCGCCGAACGTGCGGCGGCCTGCTGAGAAGCTGAGCATGAGGGAATCTCCCGGTCAGGCAGGAACAGTGTGCGACGCCCGCACCGCATGGCCTGGGCCGCGGCGGCGGGCGGGTGGGACGGCGGAAGGCGGCGGCCGGTGCGCTCAGTACCCGGGGTACTGCATCTGCAGCGCGACCCAGGCCGCCGTGCGCGGCCCGAACGAGCCCGACACGGCGTTGAGCGCCTGGTCGAGCGCCAGCAGCGGACGACGCGTATCGGGCGCGGCCAGCATGCGCGTGGGGGCATCCACGCCCGCCACGCGATCCGGCACGATCGTCAGGCCGCGCCGGGTGCGCAGCGGCTCGCGATTCTGCGCGACGGTGTAGGCCGTGGAGCGAAAGGTGGTCGAATAGACATCGGCTTCCAGCACCAGGGCGATCTCGTCCACGCCAGGCGCAATCGGGATGCCGACGTCCTCGTGCGACCAGAATTTCACGTAGTTGGTCGCGATCGTCATCATGGCCGGAAAACCGAGCCGGAAGCTGCCTCCGGCGATCTCCGAGGACCACGCCGGCCGTCCCAGGCGCTCCGCCACCTTGCGTGCCTGTTCATGCCCGGCAATCGCCTCGACCAGGGCCAGCGAGGCCGGAATGGTGGCGGTCACGCCGGTGGTGGTGACCACCTTGCCATCCGCCACATAGCGCTTGTCGTCGACCCAGCGCGTATTCGGGAATTTCTTGCGCAGGTCGCCCATCGAATACCAGTGTCCGGTTGCGCGGCGATCTTCCAGCAAGCCCGCGCGCGCGACCACCCACACCCCGTCGCACACCCCGATGATGGTGGCGCCCTTGCGCGCCTGCGCGGCCACCCAGGCGATCAGCGTCGGATCCTCGTCGCGATGCACCGCGGGCACGATCACGTAGTCGGCGCCGTCGGGCAGACGCGCATCGAACTGCGCCGTGGTTTCATCGGGCAAGACGTTCATCGGGGCGGGGAACATCCGGATCGGGCCCGGCTTGGTGGCCAGCGAGACGACGTCGGCGGCGGCCGATTCCTTCAGGATGCCGTACGGCACCACGTAGTCGGTCAGCTCCGTGTAGTAATTCTCGCCCACCACCGCGACAACCGGGCGGGCCCGGCCGAAGCGCGGCTGGTAAGCCGGCAGGCGATCCGCCTCGGACGGCGTGATCCGCGCGGGGAAGCTCAGGCCGGAATCCCCGTCCGTTGCGGCGGTCTGCGCGAGTGCGCCCGCGCCCCCCATCAGCGCCACCATCAGCGTCATCAGCCAAGCCATCACCTTCGTTTGCATCGCGCCCCTCTCGATCGATAAAAAATGTACGGGGTGCGACGGCCTGGCCGCCGCACCGGTTCAACTCGCGGCCGGCGGCAGGATCACATTGATCGTGACAGCGTCGCTGCCGATCGGCGAATGCACGCCCAGCCGAATCTCCCACCAGCCCGTCATGCTGAATTTCATGCCCTGCAGCGCATAGAGACCGTCGCTTCCGGCGGGCACGACACGCGGCCGCGTCGGCAGGCCGTGCCCGTGTTCCGGCATGCCGCCATCGACGCTGATCGTGGCGCCGTCGACAGGCGCCCCCGAGCGCGACGTCAGGCGGATCCGCCACGTGTGGATCCGATTCAGCGGCAGAGGCGCCGCCGGCGGCACCAGGCTCACGCGGTAAAGCCCGTCGCGCGTGCTGCGCGAGAGCGACAGATCCAGATCGGCCGGCCGCCCGCGATCCGGCGAATGACAGCCCGCAAGCGTCAGGCCGAGCACGGCGGCGCCCAGCAGACGGATCGAGAGACGGCGGCGATGGCCGGTGCGCGGGCGCTCACGCATAGCGCAGCGCATCCACGATGTCCATGCGCGAGGCACGACGCGCCGGCAGCAGCGCGGAGAGCATCGACACCACCAGCAAGCCGGCCGCCGTGCCCAGGATCAGATCGTTTTCTCCCCACACGCGAATGATCAGCGGTACGGGCGAGCGCCCCGGCGGCGTCCAGGTCAGACCGGCGCTGTTGATCGCACCGGCAAGCGCCGCCGCGCTGATCACGCCGAGCGCCGCGCCGCAGACGCCGAGCAGCAGGCCCTCGCACAGAAACAGCCGGCGCACCCCCGCGCGGCGCAGGCCCATGGCGCGCAACGTGCCGATCTCGGCCGTGCGCTCGAATACCGCCATGCTCATGGTGTTGCCGACCGTAAACAAGACGATGGCCGCAATCAACAGCGCGACGAATCCGAACAGCGTCGAAAACATGGCGAGCGCCTGCCCGTAGAACGGGTTCAGCGTCGTGTAGTCCACCACTTCCATGTCGTCGGCCGAGAAGTGTGATTTCAGCAACGCATCCAGGCGCGCCTTGGCAATCGGCAGATCCGCCGTATGGCGCAGTTGCACCACGATCGCCGTGGCCTTCGGATGCGCCGCGCCATACACGAGCCGCTGAGCCTGTTCGAGGTGCAGCCCCACGTACATGTCGTCGTATTCCTTGATGCCCTGCTGTTCGGCCTTCAGCACGGTCAGTGCGGCGACGTTGGGCGCCCCCTGGGCCGTGGCGGCCAACAGCTCGATCGTGGCATCGCGCTCGCGCGCCGGCCCGCCGCCTTCGCGGCCCGTGGCGCCAGCCAGTTGCGCGATGTCGTCGGGCAGCGCCGGAGCCTGCGCGCCCGCCGCCTCGACGTGCGGCGCACAACCGCTGAGCTTGAGCGGGCCGCAAAGATTCAGCACGCGCGCCAAACCGGTGCCGACCACGGCGGTATCGATGCCGGATCCCGTCAGCGCCATCTGCGGCACCGTCACCGGAAATCGGTAATCGTTCCAGGCGCGCATGCGGTTCTGGTCGTCCACGCGCACGCCAAGCGCAAGCGCGGTGCGCGACAGGCCCTGACGGAAGTTGCCGGCAATCCCCTGCAATTGCAGGGTCGGCGTCACCACCGTCAGCATCGGGGCGAGCACCGGATCGGACTTCACGGCCTCGATCATCTCGGGATAATTGGCGATCCCGTAGGCTGACGGATTGCCGCTGCCGAATTCGTAGTAGCCCTTTCGTTCGATCTGTAAATGGCCGCCGTATTTCACATAGTCGGTCTGCAGGCCATACGTGATGTTTCGCGTATATCCGCCAAACAGCAACACGGCATGCGCGCCGACGATCATCGCCAGCAGCGTGGTGATCGAGCGTCGGCGGTTTCGCAACAGGTTACGCAGCGCGAGCGAGAGCGTTTTCATGCGTACTCCTTCGTCGGGGTGGAGGCCGTATTGATCCGGCCGTCCGCGATATGGATGACGTCGTCGCCGGCCGACAGCATTTGCGGATCGTGCGACGAAATCACGAAGGACACCTGACGCTCGCGCTGCAGGCGCCGCATCAACGCGATCACGGCCTGCCCGGTGCCGCTGTCGAGATTCGCCGTGGGCTCGTCGGCCAGCACCAGGGCGGGCTCCCCGATCAACGCACGCGCCACCGCGACACGCTGGCGCTGGCCGCCCGAGAGTTGTCCCGGTCGATGGGCGGCCTTGTCGGCCAGCCCGACCGCGTCGAGCATGTCGCGCACGCGCCGGCTGCGCTCGGTCGCACTGATCCGCGTTCCGGCCAGCAGTAACGGGTATTCGACGTTCTCGTGCGCGGTCAAGACCGGCAGCAGATTGAAGTTCTGGAAGACGAAGCCGAGATGCCGCGCGCGAAAATCCGACAGCGCATCGTCGGACAGGGACGTCACGTCGTGCCCCGCCACCAGCACACGCCCGCTGTCGGGACGATCCACACAGCCGATCAGATTCAGCAGCGTGGATTTGCCGCTGCCGGAGGCGCCGGCGATCACGGTCAGGCGTTGCGGGCGAACGCTCAGATTCACGGCGCGCAGCGCGGCGACCTTCACGGAACCCAGCAGGTAATGCTTCTCTACGTCTTCGAGGATGACGGCGTTCATGATCTCGGGATAGGCGTGTGGACAGCCCGGCAAAGGCGCGAGCAAGGGGTGCTGCAAGGGCAACTACGGTGCGCAGGATAGCAAGCCGTCGAATGCCGCGAACCTGTTCGGTTGGGCAGCCCTGCGCCGCTGGATGGGGCGCGCGACGCGCGCGCGCGGGCCCTGGGCCGAGCCGATCGCGCTCGCATCACATCAGGATCCGTTCGATGCCGCACCGATTCGCCTGGTCGACGTAATCCGCCATCCAGTTCTCGCCGAGCACGTTGCGGGCGATCTCGACGACGATGTAATCGGCGTCGATGTTGGCGTCCTCGTTGTAGCGCGACAGGCCCTGCAGGCACGACGGGCAGCTGGTCAGGATCT
>NZ_JAAGPF010000159.1 GCF_017104645.1 Burkholderia sp. Ac-20379 | reverse complement strand
AAAAAAAAAAAAACATTACGATACATGTCATCTGTGTATATTCTCCATGTAATACCAGTTATAAAATTTCTTATACTGTTTCGTAAACACTTATCTCTTCATTGTCTCAACAATGATCTCCATACATTCATATCCTTACCTATCTCTTATGCCTTAGTCTCTTGCAATTATGAATTACACTGTACAGCTCCTCGTCTCCGCTCACAGTCGTCCCGTACAATTATCTTATCATGATCTCATGCATGTGTGATCATCAGTTGACATAGTTGATCAAGTGCAGATGAGTGCTGATGAGTAAGTTTGTATTCGATATAGGATGTGCTTCTATGGTGTGAATAGACAGCATTATATATGTGACACACTATGTGATACATCTGATGGAGCATAAAGTTATACATACACTTTGTATTCATTATATAGCTATAATAATTATTCTAATGTGTTTTATTTTTTTTTTTTTA
>NZ_JAAGPF010000158.1 GCF_017104645.1 Burkholderia sp. Ac-20379 | reverse complement strand
CAGCGCGCAGAAAATGCACGCGAACTCGCGTTCTCCAAAAGCCGGATAGGCCTGCACGAACAGGTCGTGCGCGGTCTGCTCCGACAGCGTGTCCGGAAGGATCCGGTAGTGGATCGTGCGCGTCGACCAGGTCGTGAGCTCGGTATCGGTCGTGGTGATGAACTTGCCCAGGAAACCGATCGCACCGGCCTTGACCTCGAACGGCTGCGACAACGCATTCGGCTCGTCGAAGTGTCGATGAATCAGGCGCTCGTGCACGCCCCACGTGAACGCGGCCCAGCCCGTCAGCGCATAGCGGCCCGGCAGCACCTTGATCGCGTGCACCTGCGGGGGCGTGTTCTCGTCGTCGAAGATGCGCTTGCCGAGCGGATAGGGATCGGCGATCTGCAACGTGAGATCCGCGTTCGTATCGACGTTCTTCATATAGAACGCGTAGCCCATCCCGGAACGGGTCTGCACCGCGCTCGCGATATAGGCCGAAGCCGGATCCGGCGCGGCGTCGAGCCGCTCGATCGGCGTGGAAATCACGCAGCCGGCCAGAAAGCCCGCCGCAACGGCCGCCAGTATTGCCTTCATCGTCTTCAAAACGCCCCCGGTTCTTCTTGTGTCGTGAGGGCCGTCCAGCGTGTCCGCGGCGGCCGCATTGGAATCGGCGATTGCCGCCTGAATCGCAGGCTCGCCGTTCGTTGTTTCGGTTATCGACACAATTCAAGCCGACTTGATGCGGCGCGCCCGAAAACGGAACGGGCCGCCGGTCGTCGACCGGCAGCCCGCTTTCGTATCGGCAATCGGCGGGGCGCCCCCGCCTCCCTCAAGCGATCCGCGCTTCCGTCGCCGGATCGAACACCACCGCCTTCGACACGTCGAACAGCAGCTTCAGTTGCTGCTTCGGCTGCGGGTTCGCGGCCGGGTGCACGCGGCTCACGATGCGCTTGCCGTTGACCTGCGCGAACACATGCGTATCGGGGCCGGTCGGCTCCGTCACGTCGACGATCACGTCGATCGGCTGCAGCGTCGAGGCCTGGCCGTCGTGCGCGTTGCGCGCATCGGTGATGCGTTCGGGACGCAGGCCGACGATGACCTCGCGGCCGATGTGCCCGCTCAGCTTCGCGCGCTCGAACGGCAGGTTCAGCACGCCGCGCGTGGCGCCCGTGTCGATCTCCATGCCCACGCCGCTGCCCTGCTCCACCACCTTGCCGGTGATGAAGTTCATCGGCGGCGCGCCGATGAAGCCGGCCACGAACAGGTTCGACGGCGAATCGTAGATCTCCTGCGGCGCGCCGAACTGCTGCACGACGCCGTCCTTCATCACCGCGATCCGATCGCCGAGCGTCATCGCCTCGATCTGGTCGTGCGTCACGTAGACGATCGTGGTGCCCAGGCGCTGATGCAGCAGCTTGATTTCGGCGCGCATCTCGATGCGCAGCTTCGCGTCGAGGTTCGACAGCGGCTCGTCGAACAGGAACAGCGACGGGTCGCGCGCGAGCGCCCGGCCCATCGCCACGCGCTGGCGCTGGCCGCCCGAGAGCTGGCCCGGCTTGCGGTCGAGCAGATGCTCGATCTGCAGCATCGCCGACACGCGGTCGACGATCTGCTTCTGTTCGTGCTTCGGCACCTTGCGGATGGTCAGGCCGAACAGGATGTTCTCGCGCACCGTCATCGACGGATAGAGCGCGTACGACTGGAACACCATCGCGATGTCGCGATCCTTCGGCGACAGGTCGTTGACGACCTTGCCGCCGATCCGGATCTCGCCCTTCGTGACGGTTTCGAGGCCGGCGATCATGTTGAGCAGCGTCGACTTCCCGCAGCCCGAACCGCCGACCAGAATCAGGAACTGGCCGTCCTCGATGTCGATATCGACACCCTTCAGGACCGGCACCCCGTTCGGGTAAGTCTTGTACACGTCACGGATGGAAAGGCTTGCCATGCTGTGAATCCTCTGTCTCTGGTGCGGCGTCGAGCGCCGCGTCGGTTCTGCTCGCCGCGCGGGACACGCCCGCGCGGCCGGTTCGTTCGTCCGGCCCGGCCGGTCGTCAGCCCTTCACCGCGCCCGCCGTCAGGCCGCGCACGAAGTAGCGGCCGGCGATCACGTAGACGAGCAGCGTGGGCAGCGCGGCGATGATCGCGCCGGCCATGTCGACGTTGTATTCCTTCACGCCCGTCGAGGTGTTCACGAGGTTGTTCAGCGCCACCGTGATCGGCATCGAATCGACGCCCGAGAACACGATGCCGAACAGGAAGTCGTTCCAGATCTGCGTGAACTGCCAGATCAGGCAGACCATGAAGATCGGCAGCGACACCGGCAGCAGGATCCGCGTGAAGATCGTGAAGAAGCCCGCGCCGTCGATGCGCGCGGCCTTCACCAGCTCGGCCGGAATGCTCACGTAGAAGTTGCGGAAGAACATCGTCGTGAACGCGATCCCGTACACGACGTGCACGAGCACGAGGCCGGTGGTGGTGTTGGCGAGGCCGAGATAGCCCTCGACGCGCGCCATCGGCAGCAGGATCACCTGGAACGGGATGAAGCAGCCCACCAGCAGCAGCGTGAACAGCGCGTCGGCGCCGCGGAAGCGCCAGTGCGTGAGCACGTAGCCGTTGAACGCGCCGATCAGCGACGAGATCAGCACGGCCGGGATCACCATCTTCAACGAGTTGAAGAAGAACGGCCGCATGCCGTCGCAGCGCACGCCGGTACAGGCCGAGCCCCAGGCCTTGAGCCAGGGATCGACGGTCCAGTGCGTGGGCGGGGTCAGCAGGTTTCCGGTGCGCAACTGGTCGAGATCCTTGAAGGAGGTCGACAGCATCACGTACAGCGGGAACAGGAAGTAGATCGCGAACAGGATCAGCACCGCGTAAATGACGGCGCGGCTCATCGTCATCTTAGGCTGCATTGCGGGTGCTCCTCGATTCCATATACATCAGCGGCACCAGCACCGCGACGACGGTCGCAAGCATCATCACCGACGAGGCCGCGCCGACGCCGAGCTGGCCGCGATTGAACGAATAGGTATACATGAACATGGCGGGCAGCGACGACGACGTGCCGGGGCCGCCGGCCGTCAGCGCCACCACCAGATCGAACGTCTTGATCGTGATGTGGCAGAGGATCAGCAGCACCGAGAAGAACACCGGGCGCATGCTCGGGATCACGATCTTGCGGTAGATGGTGGGCAGCGTCGCGCCGTCCACCTGGGCCGCCTTGAAGATCTCGCCGTCCACGCCGCGCAGGCCGGCCAGGAACAGCGCCATCACGAAACCGGTGGATTGCCAGACGGCCGCGATCACCACGCAGAAGATCGCCTTGTCCGGATCGTCGAGCCAGTCGAACGAGAAGCTCGCCCAGCCCCAGTCGTGCAGCACCTTCTCCAGGCCGAGGCCCGGGTTCAGGATCCACTGCCAGGCCGTGCCCGTGACGATGAACGACAGCGCCATCGGGTACAGGAACACGGCGCGCAGCGCGCCTTCGTTGCGGATGCGCTGGTCGAGCAGGATCGCGAGGAACAGCCCGAGCCCGACGCAGATCACGATGAACGGAATGCCGAACCAGGCCAGGTTGGCGGCCGAGGTCCACCAGACGTCGTTCTGGAACAGGTCGGTGTAACGGCCGAAGCCGTCGAACGTGTAGTTGGGCAACAGCCGCGACTTGGTCAGCGACAGGTAGCCGGTAATGACGATGAAGCCGTAGATGAACACCACGGCGATCGCGATGCTGGGCGCGAGCACCAGCTTCGGGATCCAGCGATCGGCCAATGCCGAGAGCGGCGACGTGCGGCGGGCGACGTCGGCGCGGCCGGGTTCGTTTCCGCTGAGAGGGGCAGCCACTTGTTTCGACTCCTGGAACGGGGGCGCCGGCACCTGCGAACAGGCGCGCGGCATCGGGTACGGCGCGGACCGGCGGCAGCCGGCCCGTTTGCGACGGCGCGGGCAAGGCGCGGGCCGCGAACCGGCCGCGCCCCGCCCTCACCGCATCACTTCACCTTCGCGGCCTTCGCGAGGGCGGCAACCGCTGCCTTCGGATCTTCCTGCGAGTTCATGAACTTGGTCACGACGTCGCTGATCGCGCCGGCGGTGGCATCGCCCTGCGCCATGCCGTGAGCCAGCGACGGCACGTAGCCGCCGGCCTTCAGCGCGCCCTGCTCATCCGCGTAGGACTTCTTCGCGCAGTCGTCGTACTTGTCCATCTTCACGCCCAGGCGAACCGGGATCGAGCCCTTCAGCAGGCTGAACTGCTCCTGGAAATCCGGCGTCATGATGGTCTTGGCGAGCGCGAGCTGGCCCGGCGTCGGCTTGTCCGAACCCTTCTGCTGGAAGAACACGAACGAATCGACGTTGAACGTGTAGGCCTTCGCGGTGCCCGGCACCGCCGCGCACACGTAGTCCTTGCCCGCCTTCTTGCCGGCGCCTTCGAATTCGCCCTTGGCCCAGTCGCCCATGAACTGCACGCCGGCCTTGCCGTTGATGACCATGGCCGTCGCCAGGTTCCAGTCGCGGCCGTTGCGGCCCGCGTCGAAGTAACCCTGGATCTTGCGCACCGTGTTGAACACGTCGAGCATCTTCGGCGAGGTCAGCGTGCCCTGATCGAGGTCGACGATCGCCTTCTTGTAGAAATCGGCGCCTTCGGACAGCACGACGTCTTCCCACAGCGTCAGATCCTGCCACGGCTGGCCGCCCATCGCGATCGGCTGGATGCCCGCGGCCTTCATCTTGTCGGCCATCTGGAAGAATTCCGGCCAGGTGGTCGGCACCTTGCCGCCGACCTTGTCGAGCGCGGCCTTGTTGATGTACATCCAGTTCACGCGGTGCACCGAGAACGGCGCGGCCACGTAGTGACCCTTGTACTTGATGATCTTGTCGATTTCCGGCGGCAGGTTCTTGTTCCAGTCGCCCGCCACCGAATCGATGTTGACGAGCACGCCCTGGTCGGCCCAGTCCTGGATCAGCGGGCCTTTGATCTGCGCGGCCGACGGTGCGTCGCCGCTGATCACCTTGGTCTTGAGCGCCGTCATGGCTGCCGCGCCCGCGCCGCCGGCCACCGCGAAGTCCTTCCACACGTAGCCCTGCTTCTGCACGTCGTCCTTCAGCACGCCGACCGCCTTCGACTCACCACCCGACGTCCACCAGTGCAGCACCGTGACGTCTTCCGCTTGCGCCGAGGCGGCGCCGATCATCAGGCCTGCGGCGCACAGCGCGCCCATCATCGCGCGAATCTTCATTACCTATCTCCTCCGGATTGATTGAACCGACTCCTGGGGCTCCCGTTCGTGCGGGAACCGTCTTGCCTACAAGCAGCGAAACGTCGCAACCGGGACATCACGCCGCGAACGACCGGACACGGTCGGGCCGTTGCCGGCCGCGGGCGCTCAGGGACTGACTGAGTGGATCGAGATTCAAAGACTTGTCTCCTCTGATCTGATGGTTCCGGTTGCGCCGCCGCGCGACGCCGAACCTCGGGGCCGTCGCGGACCGGCGCACGATGCGTTTCGCCAATGTCCTTTAACATGCGGTCTCGGCGCGCTGCCGCACCGGCCGTCCTGCACGAAGAGCGCGCTTCCCCGATGTCTCGTGTGCGCTTCTTTTTCTTCGTTCAGGTCTACCCCTTGCGGCGGATTGTAGTTAAACTACAATTCAGTGTCAAAAATATTTTTATCGCACTACGGCTCCGGTTTCCGCCGTCCGCGCCCGTCGGAACGGCCTCGCACACCGGTGTCGATTTCATGCCGTGGCGCGGGCATTTCCAACCGGGCGGAGACACATGCACACCGATTCCAGCAGCTTCACCTTCGTACTGTTCGGCGGCACCGGCGACCTGTCGATGCGCAAGATCCTGCCTGCGCTGTTCGAGGCCCACCGCGCCAACATGCTGGCCGAATCCGGGCGCATCGTCGGCGTCGCGCGCAACGACACCGATCGCGACGGCTATCACCGCTGGGTCGAGGAGCACGTCAAGCCGCACGCGAAGAAGGCCGCTGGCGGCGCGTTCGACGACGCCGCCTGGCAGCGCTTTCTGGCGCGCATCGATTACGTCAATCTCGATCTCGGCCGCCCGCAAGACTACCGCGTCCTGCGCGACGCCATCGGCTCGCTGCCGGGCACGCGCGTGTTCTATCTGGCCACCGGGCCGTCGCTGTTCGAGCCGATCTGCAAGGCGCTGGCCGGCGTGGGCCTGAACGACGGCGCGCGCATCGTGCTCGAGAAGCCGCTCGGCTACGACCTGGCCTCGTCGAACGCGATCAACGACGCGGTCGGCGAGATCTTCGCGGAAGACCAGATCTACCGGATCGATCATTACCTCGGCAAGGAGCCGGTGCAGAACCTGCTCGCGCTGCGCTTCGGCAATGCGCTGTTCGAGCCGCTGTGGCGCCGCGACTGGGTGGAAAGCATCCAGATCACGATCGCGGAAGAGCTCGGCGTGGAAGCGCGCGGCGATTTCTACGACAACACCGGCGCGCTGCGCGACATGGTGCAGAACCACCTGTTGCAACTGCTGTCGATCGTCGCGATGGAGCCGCCGCATTCGATGGATTCCGATTCGGTTCGCGACGAAAAGCTGCGCGTGCTGCGCGCGCTCAAGCCGATCGATCCGCGCGACATCAGCAAGGTGGCGGTGCGCGGCCAGTATCACGCCGGCACCATCAAGGGCGCGCAAGTGCCGGGCTACGCGACCGAACCGGGCGTGAAGGCCGACAGCACCACCGAAACCTACGTCGCGCTGAAGGTGGAAATCGACAACTGGCGCTGGGCCGGCGTGCCGTTCTTCCTGCGCACCGGCAAGCGGCTCGCCGATCGCGTGGCCGAGATCGTCGTCAATTTCCGCGCGGTGCCGCATTCGGCGCTCGGCCCCAATGCGCTGCGCGCCGGCGCGAACCGGCTCGTGATCCGCCTGCAGCCGAACGAGACGATCCGTCTCTACTGCCTCGCCAAGCAGCCCGGCGAAGGCATGAACCTGGCCAGCGTCCACCTCGATCTCGCCTTCGACCAGTTCTTCAAGGAAGGCCAGATGGAGGCGTACCAGCGCCTGCTGCTCGACGTGATCAACGGCCGCCTCGCGCTGTTCGTGCGGCGCGACGAGCAGGAAGCCGCGTGGCGCTGGGTCGAGCCGCTGCAGACCGAATGGCAGAAAACCCTGAAGCCGCCGAAGCCGTACGCGGCCGGCACCTGGGGCCCGGCCGCCGCGAGCGCGATGCTCGCGCAGCACGGCACCTGCTGGCTCGAGGAAGAAAACTGATACCGATACGATGTATCCCCGCATGACCACCGAATTCGATACAAGCAGCCTGGAGGAGAAGTGATCGAGCTTCATGCTTTCGAAAGCCCGCAAGCCCAGTGCGACGCGCTCGCACGGGCGGTCGGCGCGGCGCTGCAAGCGCCGCTCGCCGAGCACGCGCGGGCCACGCTCGCCGTCTCGGGCGGCACCAGCCCGCGCCCGTTCCTGCAGACGCTGTCGCACCACGCGCTCGATTGGGCGAACGTCGACGTCACGCTGGTCGACGACCGCTGGGTGGCCGACACCGACGGCGCCAGCAACGCCCAACTGGTGCGCGACACGCTGCTGCAGAACGCGGCCGCCGGCGCGCGCTTCCTGCCGATCGTCGACACCGCCGCCACGCTCGACGCGCATGTCGCCGCGCTGAACGCGAACCCGGCCTACGCGCTGCCGAACGTCGCCGTGCTCGGCATGGGCGAGGACGGTCACACCGCCTCGATCTTCGCCGACGCGCCCGAATGGGATCTGGCGATCACCACGCCGGCGCGCTACGTCGCCGTGCATCCGGGCGCCGCGCCGCATCCGCGCGTGAGCCTGTCGCTCGACGCGCTGCGCCGCGTCGACCGTCTGTTCCTGCTGATCGCGGGTGCGCGCAAGCGCGAGGTGCTCGAGGCCGCCGCGGCGGCTCCGCAACGCAACGCGATTTCCCAACTGGCCAACGACAAGGGGACCCAGCTCGATGTCTACTGGTGCGCAAACTAAGCCGGCTGCCGGCCAGCACGCCGACGGCCCGCGCCTGCTCGCCGACGTGGGCGGCACGAACGCGCGCTTCGCGCTCGAAACCGGCCCCGGCGAGATCACGCAGATCCGCGTGTATCCGGGCGCCGATTACCCGACGCTGACCGACGCGATCCGCAAGTATCTGAAGGACGTGAAGATCGGCCGCGTCAATCACGCCGCGATCGCCATCGCCAACCCGGTCGATGGCGACCAGGTGCAGATGACGAACCACGACTGGAGCTTCTCGATCGAGGCCACGCGCCGCGCGCTCGGCTTCGACACGCTGCTCGTGGTCAACGATTTCACCGCGCTCGCGATGGCGCTGCCGGGCCTGACCGACGCGCAGCGTCAGCAGGTCGGCGGCGGCACGCGCCGTCAGAACAGCGTGATCGGCCTGATGGGCCCGGGCACCGGCCTCGGCCTGTCCGGCCTGATTCCGGCCGACGACCGCTGGATCGCGCTCGGCAGCGAAGGCGGCCACGCCAGCTTCGCGCCGATGGACGAGCGCGAGGATCTGGTCATGCAATACGCGCGCAAGAAATGGCCGCATGTCTCGTTCGAGCGCGTGTGCGCGGGGCCGGGCATCGAGATCATCTACCGCGCGCTGGCGGGCCGCGACAAGAAGCGCGTGGCGGCCGGCGTGGGCACGCCCGAGATCGTCGATCGCGCGCACGAAGGCGAGGCGCTCGCGCTGGAAGCGGTGGACGTGTTCTGCGCGATCCTCGGCACGTTCGCCGGCAACCTGGCGGTCACGCTCGGCGCACTCGGCGGCGTGTACGTGGGCGGCGGCGTGGTGCTCAAGCTCGGCGACCTGTTCCTGAAGTCGCGCTTTCGCGAGCGCTTCGAATCGAAGGGCCGCTTCTCCGATTACTGCGCGAACATCCCCACCTATCTGATCACGGCCGATTACCCGGCGTTCCTCGGCGTCTCGGCGATCCTCGCCGAGCAACTGTCGAACCGCTCGGGCGGCGCGTCGTCGGCCGTGTTCGAACGGATCCGCCAGATGCGCGACGCGCTGACGCCGGCCGAACGCCGCGTGGCCGATCTCGCGCTGAACCATCCGCGCTCGATCATCAACGATCCGATCGTCGACATCGCCCGCAAGGCCGACGTCAGCCAGCCGACCGTGATCCGCTTCTGCCGCTCGCTCGGCTGCCAGGGCCTGTCCGACTTCAAGCTGAAGCTGGCCACCGGCCTGACCGGCACGATTCCGATGAGCCACAGCCAGGTGCATCTCGGCGACACGGCCACCGATTTCGGCGCGAAGGTGCTCGACAACACGGTGTCCGCGATCCTGCAGTTGCGCGAGCATCTGAATTTCGAGCACGTCGAAAAGGCGATCGAGATCCTCAACAGCGCGCGCCGCATCGAGTTCTACGGGCTCGGCAATTCGAACATCGTCGCGCAGGACGCGCACTACAAGTTCTTCCGCTTCGGGATCCCGACCATCGCCTACGGCGACCTGTACATGCAGGCCGCGTCGGCTGCGCTGCTCGGCAAGGGCGACGTGATCGTCGCGGTGTCGAAATCGGGCCGCGCGCCCGAGCTGCTGCGCGTGCTCGACGTGGCGATGCAGGCCGGCGCGAAGGTGATCGCGATCACGTCCAGCAACACGCCGCTCGCCAAGCGCGCCACCGTGGCGCTCGAAACCGACCACATCGAGATGCGCGAATCGCAGTTGTCGATGATCTCGCGCATCCTGCATCTGGTCATGATCGACATCCTCGCGGTGGGCGTCGCGATCCGACGCGCCGCGCCGAACGCCGAGCTCAACGAGGCGGTGGCGCAGGCCAAGGCCCGCGCGGGCGACGACGAATCGTCCGACGTGCTCGACTGGCTTAGCCACGGCGTGGCGCCGGCCGCCGCGCGCGACTGAACGGCGGCGTTACCGGGCCCGCCTATCGGGCCGCATGCGAAAAAGGCTGGCGCTTTCGGGCGCCAGCCTTTTTTTCGCCGTACGCAGAATGCCGGCGCTCAGTCGCCGCGCACCGGGCGGCCGTGCCAGCGCAGCACGAACCGCCGGCCGACGAAGCACAGCGCGCCGGTGATCGCGATCGTCACGCCCATGCCGAACGGCGTGCCGTCGGCGAGCAAGCCGACCACCGCGCTCGCCACCGCGCCGAGCCCGAGTTGCATCGCGCCGAACAGCGCGGCCGCCGCGCCCGCGTTGTGCGGATAGCGCAGCATCAGGTCGGTCGAGCAGTTCGCCGACAGCAGCCCGATCACCCCCACCACGAAGAACAGGCCGGCCACGATCGACCACAGCCCGCCGATACCGGTCAGCGCGAAGAACGCCACGCACAGCGACGCCACGGCGCTCACCAGCGAGGCCGCCGAGATCAGGCGCATCGAGCCGACCCGCGCCACCAGCCGTGTGTTGATGAAGTTGCCGATCATCACGCCGAGGATGTTCATGCCGAACAGCAGGCCGTAATGCTGCGCCGACACGTGGAAATATTCGATGTAGACGAACGGCGTGGCCGTGATGTACGTGAGCAGCGACGCGAACGCCATGCCGCCGCACAGCATGTAGCCCCACGCGATCGGATCGGCCAGGATGCGCCCGTAGGACGCGAACGAGCTGAAGATCGCCGAGGAGTGGCGCTTTTCCTTCGGCCAGGTTTCGGGCACCTTCAGGAACGCCGCGATCGTGCAGCCCACGCCGAACAGCGCGAGCACCACGAAGATCGTGCGCCAGCCCGCGAAGCGCAGGATCTGGCCGCCGATCAGCGGCGCGAGCAGCGGGCCGACCGAGGTGACGATCGCCACCATCGACAGCACCTTGGCCGCATCGGTGGGCTCGTGCGCGTCGCGTGCGATCGCCCGCGACAGCACCGAGGCGGCGCCCGCGCCGAGCGCCTGCACGAAGCGCAGCACGATCAGCGCATCGACCGACGGCGCCACGAAGCAGCCCGCGCCCGCCACGGTGAACAGCATGATGCCGCCGAGCAGCACCGGCCGGCGGCCGAGCGAATCGGACAGCGGCCCGTACAGCAGCATGCCGAGAGAGAAACCCGCGATGAAACTGGTCAGCGTCCACTGCACCGCGGCGGCGCTGGTGCCGAGGCTCTCGGCCACGGCCGGCATGCTCGGCAGGTACATATCGGTGCCGATCGGGCCGCAGGCGGCCAATGCGCCGAGCAGCATGATCAACCGGGCGTCGGGCCGGCGCCGTATTGCATTCGACATGGGAATTCTCGGCTGCGGCCGGAACTTCGCGCGTGGCGACACGCGGCCCGGCTCGGTGGGCATGGCGGCCGGACAGCCGCCACGAACGCTCGATTGTACGCGCGCCGCCGCGATCGCGACGCCGGCCCGCAGCCCGGCGCGTGGCCGCGAACGCTGGCCGGCGCGCAGGCGCGGTCGATCGGGTAAGCTCGCGATTCCGTGTTCGCGCACCCGCCCGCCCCACCCGGCCCCCTTTCGACATGACCGCCTTCCTGCTGATCTGGAGCCCGAAAAAATGGCCCTGGCCCGACCTGCCCGAGGCCGCCGCGCGCGTGCGCGCCGGCGAAGCGGTGCAGGACGCCTGGGGCTGCGGCTTCTCGCGCAGCATCCTGCCCGGCGACCGCGTATTCCTGCACCGCGTCGCGCAGGAGCCGAAAGGCGTGTTCGGCTCCGGCTACGTCACGCGCGCGCCGTACGAGGTGCCCGATGCGGGCACCAAGCGCGGTTACCGGCTCTGCATCGATTTCGTCTACGACTGGCTGGTGGACGGCCACCAGGAGGTCGTGATTCCGCGCGATGCGCTGCGGGCGCACCCGTTCTCGGTGCAAACCTGGGACGCCCAGACCTCGGGCACCTCGATCAAGCCGATGGCCGAAGGCGCGCTCGAAAAGCGCTGGGCCGAGCTGACCGGCAAGCGCAAGCCGCCGCCGCTGCCGCGCTAAGGGCGCACGGCCGGCCCCGCGCCGCCCGACGCCGCCCCGCCGACTCTTCGGTACAATCTGACGATCGTTTCGTCCGCCTGGGCGCGAACGCGGCGCCCTGCCGCGGCCGCCCGGCCGCCGCCTCTCTACGCAGGTCCTATCCATGTCGAACAACCAAACCCTCTTCGAACGCGCCCAGCTGACCATCCCGGGCGGCGTCAACTCGCCCGTGCGCGCCTTCCGGTCGGTCGGCGGCACGCCGCGCTTCGTCTCGCGCGCGCAAGGCGCGCATTTCTGGGACGCCGACGGCAAGCGCTACATCGATTACATCGGCTCATGGGGCCCGATGATCGTCGGCCACGTGCACCCCGAGGTGCTGGCCGCCGTGCAGGCCGTGCTGGCCGACGGCTTCTCGTTCGGCGCGCCGACCGAGGCCGAAATCGAGATCGCCGAGGAAATCTGCAAGCTGGTGCCGTCGATCGAGCAGGTGCGGATGGTGTCGAGCGGCACCGAGGCCACCATGAGCGCGCTGCGTCTGGCGCGCGGCTTCACGGGCCGCAGCCGCATCGTCAAGTTCGAGGGCTGCTACCACGGTCACGCCGACAGCCTGCTCGTCAAGGCCGGCTCGGGCCTGCTGACGTTCGGCAACCCCACCTCCGCCGGCGTGCCGGCCGACATCGCGAAGCACACCACGGTGCTCGAGTACAACAACGTCGCCGCGCTGGAAGAAGCGTTCACGGCGTTCGGCGACGAAATCGCCGCCGTGATCGTCGAGCCGGTGGCCGGCAACATGAACCTCGTGCGCGGCTCACAGGCATTCCACGAGGCGCTGCGCGCGCTCTGCACGAAGCACGGCGCCGTGCTGATCTTCGACGAGGTGATGTGCGGCTTCCGCGTGGCGCTCGGCGGCGCGCAGCAGCATTACGGGATCCAGGCCGACCTGACCTGCCTCGGCAAGGTGATCGGCGGCGGCATGCCGGCCGCGGCCTTCGGCGGCCGTCGCGACATCATGGCCCACCTCGCGCCGCTCGGCGGCGTCTACCAGGCGGGCACGCTGTCGGGCAACCCGATCGCCGTCGCCGCCGGCCTCAAGACGCTGAAGCTGATCCAGGCGCCGGGCTTCTACGAGGCGCTCACGGCCCAGACCAAGCGCCTCGCCGACGGCCTCGCGGCCGAAGCGAAGGCGGCCGGCGTGCCGTTCGCGGCCGATTCGATCGGCGCGATGTTCGGCCTGTATTTCACCGACACCGTGCCGGCCAGCTTCGCCGACGTGACCAAGAGCAACATCGAGCGCTTCAACCGCTTCTTCCATCTGATGCTCGACGAAGGCGTGTATTTCGCGCCGTCGGCCTACGAGGCCGGCTTCGTGTCGAGCGTGCACGACGACGCCGTGATCGACGAGACGCTCGCCGCCGCGCGCCGCGCATTCGCCGCGCTCGCGGCCTGACCTTCCCGATCCGGAGACGCGATGTTCTCGGAAACTGATTTCGCGCACATGCAGCGCGCGCTCGATCTGGCGTCGCGCGGGATGTACACCACCACGCCGAACCCGCGTGTCGGCTGCGTGATCGTCAAGGACGGCGCGGTGATCGGCGAAGGCCACACCCAGCCGGCCGGCCAGGATCACGCCGAAGTGCAGGCGATGAAGGACGCGCGCTCGCGCGGCCACGACCTGCGCGGCGCAACGGTTTACGTGACGCTCGAGCCGTGCAGCCATTTCGGCCGCACGCCGCCGTGCGCGCTCGGGCTGACCGAGGCGCGCGTCGGCAAGGTGATCGCCGCGATGGAGGATCCGAACCCGCTCGTGTCCGGCAAGGGGCTCGGCATGCTGCGCGACGCCGGCATCGACGTGCGTTGCGGGCTGCTGGCCCAGGAAGCGCGCGAGATGAACATCGGCTTCGTGTCGCGCATGACGCGCGGCCGCCCGTGGGTGCGCATGAAGAGCGCCGCCTCGCTCGACGGCCGCACCGCGCTGCCGGGCGGCGAAAGCCAGTGGATCACCGGCGAGGCCGCGCGCGCCGACGGGCACGCCTGGCGCGCCCGCGCCTGCGCGATCCTGACCGGCATCGGCACCGTGCGCGAGGACGATCCACAACTTACCGTGCGCGGCATCGATACGCCACGCCAGCCGCTGCGCGTGCTGATCGACAGCCGGCTCGAGATTTCGCTCGACGCGAAGCTGATGAGCGGCGCGCCGATCCTGATCTTCTGCGGCGTGCTCGATGCGGCCGGAGAAGGCCGTGCGGCCGCGCTGCGCGACCGCGGCGCCGAAGTCGTGCCGCTGGCCGACGCGAATGGCAAGGTCGATCTGCCCGCCATGCTGGCCGCGCTCGGCAAGCGCGGCATCAACGAACTGCATGTCGAGGCCGGCCACAAGCTGAACGGCTCGCTGCTGCGCGAGGACTGTGTGGACGAATTGCTCGTCTACCTGGCGCCCACGCTGCTCGGCGACAATGCCGCCGGCATGTTCAACCTGGTCGCACCGGCCACGCTGGCCCAGCGCACCACGCTGCAATTCCACACCCTCGACCGGATCGGCGACGACTTGCGCATTCTCGCGCGCTTCGCCGCGCCGTCGGCTCACTGAACCTGTTCACGGAAATCACACGATGTTCACCGGAATCGTCGCGGCGGTCGGCCGCATTGAAACCATCGAAGCGCTCGGCGCCGAAGCCGATGCCGGCGTTCGGCTGATCGTCCAGGCGGGCGGGCTCGATCTGGGCGACGTCGCGCTCGGCGACAGCATCGCGATCCAGGGCGCGTGCATGACGGCCATCGCCACCACGGCCGACACGTTCACCGTCGAAGTGTCGCGCGAGAGCCTGAACCGCACGGTCGGCCTGGCCGAGCCGGGCGACGTGAACCTGGAAAAGGCGCTGCGCGCGCACGACCGGCTCGGCGGGCACATCGTGTCGGGGCACGTGGACGGCCTCGGCACCGTCACGCATTTCGCACCGGTCGGCGAATCGCACGAGCTGCGCGTGCTGGCGCCGAAGGAACTCGGCAAGTATCTGGCCTACAAGGGCTCGATCACGGTGAACGGCGTGAGCCTGACCGTCAACGCCGTGACCGACCGCGCGGACGGCTGCGAATTCTCGATCAATCTGATTCCGCACACGGTGCAGGTCACGACGCTGCGTCATTTGACGGCTGGGGCGCAGGTGAATCTCGAGATCGATATGATTGCGCGGTATGTGGAGCGGATGCTGGGGGCGGATGCCCTCATCACTGCCAACGTCAAGTAACGGCGTCACCGCGCCGGCCGGGAGCTTCCGGCCGGCGCCACTCCCTCTGCCGCGCCCCGCATCACCCCACCTCCCCGCCTTTTCCCTCGTCTCAACAATCTGTCATTAGAATACGTGCCTCGGGCGCACGGGCCGGCGCCCTTCCGGACGCATCCGCACGCCCGCGCGCCATCGGCAGCGCGGGCGGCGGCCGTCCCCTTCACCGCTTCCGAGGCAACGCCAAGGCGGTTCCGGCCGATATAACAAGCAGTCAACGCATACGGTACGAATCATGGGAATCCAGCAGCACCAGAAACGGGCGCCGGGCGGCGGCCTCGCGTTTCGGGGCGGCGCGTGTGCCGCACTCCTCGTCGCGATGCACGGCGTCGCCCGCGCAGACTGCATCGACGACGCCGCCGCGTTCGAACACGTCAACGTCGGCCTGATGCGCGCCATCGCGCAGGTCGAATCGGGCACGCGCACCAACGTCATCAACACCAACAGCAACGGCACGACCGACATCGGTCTCATGCAGATCAACAGCTCGTGGCTGCCGCGGCTGGCGCGCGAGGGCATCACCGAGCAAAGCCTGCTCGATCCGTGCACCAACGCCTACGTGGGCGCATGGATCCTCTCGCAGAACATCCAGCAGTACGGGCCGACCTGGAATGCGGTCGGCGCCTACAATGCGAGCTCGCCGGACAAGCGGCTCGCCTACGCGCAAAAGGTGTACGACACCGCGCAATCCATCTCCAGCACGCAGGACGCGTCCATGCCCATCCTCCA
>NZ_JAAGPF010000157.1 GCF_017104645.1 Burkholderia sp. Ac-20379 | reverse complement strand
CCGCGCTGGCAGGCCGCGGCGCTGGCCGGTGAAGCCGCCTGGCTCGCGGCGCTCGGCGATGACGCCGCGGCGGCCGGCTTCACCACCGGGCGCGGCCAGCCGTTGCACTTCATCGCACAGGGCGCGCTGCCGGCCGGCGTGGCGTACGAAACGCAGATCGCCGCCACGGGAGGCGTGCCCACCCGCCACAATCTCCACGATTTCTTCAATGCGCAGGTCTGGTTCGCGTATCCGCGGATCAAGGCGGCGATCAACGCACGCCAGTCGGCCGCCATCGATGCGCTCGGCGTGGGCGGCGAGCGCGGCGGCCTGCGCGACGCGCTGACCTTGCTCGACGAAAACGGCGCGCTGTTCGTCACCGCCGATCCGGCGCTCGGCGCCGCACTGCGCGGCTTCGGCTGGCGGGCATTGTTCGTCGAGCACCGCGCCGCCTGGGGGCGTGCCTGCGAATTGCGGCTGGTCGGGCATGCGCTGCTCGAAAAGCTCGTGCAGCCGTACAAGGCCTGCACCGCGCATGCGTGGATCGTCGAGGCGCCGCCGGCGTTCTTCGGCTGGGACGAAGGCGCGCGACGCGGCTGGCTCGATGCGCATGTGGCCGCCGGTTTCGATGCGCGGCTGCCGTCGAGCCGCGGCTTCGCGCCGTTGCCGGTGCTCGGCGTGCCGGGCTGGTGGCCGGCGAACGCCGACGCCGGTTTTTACGACGACACGCAGGTGTTTCGCCCGGGCCGGCGGGCCGCGCTGTAATCGGGCGTGACGCCTGTCGATTGCCATTCGACCCCCGTTCCACGCTGTTCATCCACGCGATCGCGATGTCGCCTGCGGGCCGCGTCTGCGCCGCGCGGCTCGCGATGCGGCGGCGTCGATGCTAGAATCCGCACCGCAAAGTGGGCCAGGCAGTCGCGGCCTGCGCGGTTTCGGCCGCGCGGGGCGAGGAAAGTCCGGACTCCGCCAGGGCAGGGTGATGGCTAACGGCCATCCGTGGCGACACGCGGAACAGGGCAACAGAGAACAGACCGCCGATGGCCCGGCGCAAGCCGGGATCAGGTAAGGGTGAAACGGTGCGGTAAGAGCGCACCGCGGCTGCGGCGACGTACGCCGGCACGGTAACCTCCACCCGGAGCAATTCCAAGTAGGCAGGCGCGCATCTTCGAGATGCAGGACGGTGCCCCCGTTTCGTCTGCGGGTAGGAAGCTTGAGCGCGTCAGCAATGGCGCGCCTAGAGGAATGGCTGCCACGCCGTGCGCGTCCTGGACGCGCACGGTGCACAGAATCCGGCTTATCGGCCCGCTTTGCCCCGATTCAAGCAAAAAGGCCGGCGCCCCCGAAGGGTGCCGGCCTTTTTTCATGGGCGCGTGCAGCGCCCGGCAGCCTGCCTCAGACCGCGACGATATCGAAGCCGTGCGTCAGTTCGGCCGTCTTGGCGATCATGATCGACGCCGAGCAGTACTTGTCGTGCGACAGGTTGATCGCGCGCTCGACCGTGGCCGGGTTCAGGTTGCGGCCCGTGACGGTGAAGTGGAAGTGGATCTTGGTGAACACCTTCGGATCCTCGCTGGCGCGCTCGGCCTTCAGCGTGACCGAGCAGCCCGTCACTTCCTGACGGCTTTTCTTCAGGATCAGCACGACGTCGTACGCGGTGCAGCCGCCGGTGCCGAGCAGCACCATTTCCATCGGGCGCGCGGCGAGGTTGTGGCCGCCGCCTTCGGGCGCGCCATCCATCGTCACGAGGTGGCCGCTGCCCGTCTCGGCGACGAACGCCATGCCATCCTGGCCCATCCAGCTAACTTTGCATTCCATGCGTGTGCTCCCGTCTTTCCGGCTTCGATTGCGAACCGGCATTGTAGCCCGCGACGCAACTGTCGGCTGATGCAGTGCGGGATTGGAACGAATCGGGAGCGGCCGGCGTTCGCGCGGCGGATCCGCCGCGTTGCCGGAGCAGGCCGGGTGCCGCCCGCTCCCGAGCTTTCATGCCCCGCAGATAAAGGCCAGGCGACGGATTTCAATGGAGGGGGGCGAGGCCGCCGCGCCCATATGCTCATTTCGTATTGCGGTGTTCATTTTTGCCATATGGATTTCCTTGAAATCCGGCGGCGGTCTTTCTATCATTCAGACCATTGATTGCCGCGCTGCGGCAATGTCCGCATGTCTCCTCCACCCTCCTCCAAAGGTGGATTCGGCCCGAACTGACGGTTCGGGCTTTTTTTCGCCGATTGCGGTGCCCTGGTGCCCTGGTGCCCGCGCGGCCGGCGGCTTCGCCGGCAATCGTCGATTTCTTTGCTCGCGCTCCCGAATTTCCTTTATAATCCTCGGTTTTCCGCATTCATGCCCGCGGAGAAGAATCAGGGAGAGCCTGCACAGCGCCCAGAGCGCAACCAAATCCAAGCAGGAAAAAAACAAGGGCAGCAGTCATTATTTTTGGATCGATCATGAAGACGTTTTCCGCAAAAGCCCATGAGGTGACGCGCGAATGGTACGTGATTGACGCGACGGATAAGGTTCTCGGCCGTGTTGCCAGCGAAGTGGCACGCCGTCTGCGCGGCAAGCACAAGCCTGAGTTCACTCCGCACGTCGACACCGGTGATTTCATCATCGTTATCAACGCGAGCAAGTTGAAAGTCACGGGCAACAAGACGCTGGACAAGAAGTACTACCGCCACTCGGGCTACCCGGGCGGTATCTATGAAACGACGTTCGGCAAGATGCAAGAACGCTTCCCGGGCCGTGCGCTCGAGAAGGCGGTCAAGGGCATGCTGCCGAAGGGCCCGCTCGGCTACGCGATGATCAAGAAGCTGAAGGTCTACGCTGAAGCGACGCATCCGCATTCGGCCCAACAGCCGCAAGCGCTCGAGATCTAAGGGGACCCACATGATCGGTAACTGGAACTACGGTACGGGCCGCCGCAAGAGCGCCGTCGCACGTGTCTTCATCAAGGCAGGCAAGGGCGACATCATCGTCAACGGCAAGCCCATCGCCGACTACTTCTCGCGCGAAACGTCGCTGATGATCGTGCGCCAACCGCTGGAACTCACGAGCCACGGCCAAACGTTCGACATCAAGGTCAACGTGACGGGCGGCGGCGAAACGGGTCAGGCAGGCGCAGTGCGTCACGGCATCACCCGCGCGCTGATCGACTACGATGCAACGCTCAAGCCGCAACTGTCGAGCGCCGGCTTCGTGACGCGCGATGCGCGTGAAGTCGAGCGTAAGAAGATGGGTCTGCGCAAGGCACGTCGCGCAAAGCAGTTCTCGAAGCGTTAAGCGCTTCCGGTTCGTCGCCCTCGGGCGATGCCGCCGACGAAAACCGCCAGTTTCGACTGGCGGTTTTTTTATGCGCGCTTCGGTTCCGCGTTGGAATCGGGGCGCGACCGTATCGTTCCGATCCGGCTTCGCCGGTGCGCCTCGCGCATGTCCCGCTTGATTTCGCGGACTTCGGCACGATCTTCGGAACCGCCCTACAATAGCGGCTAGTGCTTTTTGGAGAGTTCGTCATGAACGCTGTCACTGAATCCGCGGTTAGCACCGCCACCGAAATGCCGACCCCGTTCGTCTTCACCGACTCGGCGGCCGACAAAGTCAAGCAACTGATCGACGAAGAAGGCAATCCCGAACTGAAGCTGCGCGTGTTCGTGCAAGGCGGCGGCTGCTCGGGCTTCCAGTACGGCTTCACGTTCGACGAAGAAGTCAACGAAGACGACTCCGTGCTGGTCAAGAACGGCGTCCAACTGCTGGTCGATTCGATGAGCTACCAGTACCTGGTCGGCGCAGAGATCGACTACAAGGATGACCTGAACGGCGCGCAGTTCGTGATCAAGAACCCGAACGCCACGACCACCTGCGGTTGCGGTTCGTCGTTCTCGGTCTAAGCGCTCAGGCCTGACAGCGGTTGGCGCCCGAACAGGGCGTGTGCCGCTGGTGCATGAAAAACCCCACGCATGCGTGGGGTTTTGTCGTTTTCAACGCGGATACAACGCACCGAGCACGCGTTCCCCGGCCGCGCCCGTCACGCCGGCGATATTGCCGGCCTCGCGAGCCGTGAAGCGCCAGGCGAGCCACGCGAACGCGATCGCCTCGACCTGCTGCGGCGGCACGCCCAGCGCGGCCGTGGTGTCGACGGCGGCTGCCACGCCGGCCTCGGCCAGTGCGTCGGCCAGCGCACGCATCAGCGCCGGATTGCGGGCGCCGCCGCCGCACACGTAAACGGCGCGGCAATCGGGCGCATGCCGGCCGATTTCGCGCGCAACTGTCACGGCGGTCAGCGCGGTCAGCGTGGCCTGCACGTCCTCGGGCGAGACCTGGGCGAACGCCTGCAGCCGCGCGTGCAGCCACTCGGGATTGAACAGGTCGCGTCCGGTGCTTTTCGGCGGCGGCAGGTCGAAATACGGCTCGGCCAGCAGCGCCGCCAGCAGCGCGGTGTCCACCGTGCCGCGCGCGGCGAACTGGCCGCCTTCGTCGAACGGCTTGCCGAGATGGCGCAGCGCCCAGGCGTCGAGCAGCGCGTTGGCCGGGCCGCAGTCGAAGCCGCGCACGCCGGCGCCGTCGTGCGCGCCCTCGGCCGGCAGGATCGTGATGTTGCTGATGCCGCCGAGGTTGCACACCACCCGCGTTTCCTCGGCCGCACCGAACACGGTGGCGTGAAACGCCGGCGCGAGCGGCGCGCCCTGGCCGCCGGCCGCGATGTCGCGGCTGCGGAAATCGGCGATCACGTCGATACGCGTCAGTTCGGCGAGCAGCGCCGGGTTGTTGATCTGGCGCGTGTAGCCGCGCTCGGGGCGGTGGCGCACCGTCTGGCCGTGCACGCCGATCGCGCGCACCGCGTCGGGCGCCAGATGCGCGGTGCGCTGCAGTTCGTGGCAACACACGGCGTAGCGTGCGGCCAGCGCGTTGGCGGCCAGCGATTCGCGCTCGATCTCGTTGTCGCCGGGCTGCTGCAGCGCGAACAGCGCCTCGCGCAGCGAGTCGTCGAAGCCGACGAAACCTTCGGCCAGCACCTCGGGCGCCGAGCCGGCCGCGAAGCGCACGGCGATGCCGTCGCAGCCGTCCATGCTGGTGCCCGACATCAGGCCGAAGTAGACGCCATCGGCCGGATGGACGTCGTGAGTGCCGGCGCGCTGGCCGGCCTGCGTGGGATTGGGCGCCACGGTTTCGCTCCTGTTCGGTCGCCGCGCATGCGGGCAACATGCCCGCGCCGCGGTGCCCCGATTATCCGCGCAAGCCGCCGCGCCGTTAAGCGATACCGGAACGCCCGCGAGTTATGGGAAAATCCCTCCTTTTCCGACTTACCTCTTTCTTGCACCGATGAGCCAAGATCCCCAAACGAAGCCCGCGCTCCCGATCACCGACGGCGTGCGCGAAGCGCTCGCGATCACGAAACGCGGCGTCGACGAACTGCTGATCGAGGACGAGTTCGCGCAGAAGCTCGCGCGCAGCGAAGCCACCGGCAAGCCGCTGCGCATCAAGCTGGGCCTCGATCCGACGGCCCCCGACATCCATATCGGCCACACCGTGGTGCTGAACAAGATGCGTCAGCTCCAGGACCTCGGCCACACGGTCATCTTCCTGATCGGCGATTTCACGTCGCTGATCGGCGATCCGTCGGGCCGCAACGCCACGCGTCCGCCGCTCACGCGCGAGCAGATCGAACACAACGCGAAAACCTATTTCGAGCAGGCCGCGCTCGTGCTCGACCGCGAAAAAACCGAAATCCGCTACAACAGCGAATGGTGCCTGCCGCTCGGCTCGGACGGCCTGATCAAGCTGGCGTCGCGCTACACGGTCGCGCGCATGATCGAGCGCGAGGATTTCACCAAGCGCTTCCAGGGCGGCGTGCCGATCTCGATCCACGAATTCCTGTACCCGCTGATGCAGGGCTACGATTCGGTCGCGCTCAATGCGGATCTGGAGCTCGGCGGCACCGACCAGAAGTTCAACCTGCTGGTGGGCCGCGAACTGCAGAAGCAATACGGCCAGGAACAGCAGTGCATCTTGACGATGCCGCTGCTCGAAGGCCTCGACGGCGTCGAGAAGATGTCGAAGTCGAAGCACAACTACATCGGCATCAGCGAGAAGCCGAACGACATGTTCGGCAAGCTGATGAGCATCTCGGACGTGCTGATGTGGCGTTACTTCGAGCTGCTGTCGTTCCGTCCGATGGCCGAGATCGAGACGTTCAAGGCCGAGATCGAGGCGGGCCGCAATCCGCGCGATTTCAAGGTGCTGCTCGCGCAGGAGATCGTCGCGCGCTTCCACTCGCAGGCCGATGCCGAACGCGCGCTGGAAGATTTCAACCACCGCGCCAAGGGCGGCGTGCCCGACGACATCCCGTCCGTCGCGCTGACCGGCGCGCCGCTCGCGATCGGCCAGTTGCTCAAGCAGGCCGGCCTCGTGCCGTCGACCAGCGAAGCGCTGCGCAACATCGAGCAGGGCGGCGTCAAGATCGACGGCGCCACCGTGTCCGACAAGGGCGTGAAGATCGAAGCCGGCGAATACGTCGTGCAGGTCGGCAAGCGCCGCTTCGCGCGCGTGACGCTCGGCGCATGATCGCGCTGATCCAGCGCGTGAAGCGCGCCGACGTGCGGGTGGGCGAGCGCGTCACCGGCGAGATCGGCGCGGGCCTGCTCGCGCTGGTCTGCGCCGAGCGCGGCGACACTGAGGCGGCGGCCGACAAGCTGCTCGCCAAGGTGCTCGGCTACCGCGTGTTCAGCGATGCAGCCGGCAAGATGAACCTGCCCATCACGAACCTCGACGGCGAGGGCCGCGCGGGCGGCCTGCTGCTGGTCTCGCAGTTCACGCTGGCGGCCGACACCCAAAGCGGGATGCGCCCGAGCTTCACGCCGGCCGCGCCGCCCGACGAGGGGGCGCGGCTGTTCTCCTATTTCGTCGATGCGGCACGCGCGCGCCATCCGGTCGTCGAGACCGGCGAGTTCGGCGCCGACATGCAGGTATCGCTCGTCAACGACGGCCCCGTCACGTTCTGGCTGCAGGTGCGCCCGTCCTGATGCCGCGCGGCCGCCGGCCTTCTTTCGCTTCGCCAACCGATGACCACGACGCAAATCCTCTTCATTCGCCACGGCGAAACCCCGTGGAACCGCATCAAGCGCATCCAGGGCCACATCGATATTCCGCTCGCGGAAAGCGGCGTCGAGCAGGCGGCGCAACTGGCCGAACGGCTGGCGCGTGAGGCCCACGAAGGCCAGCGGCTCGATGCGATCTATTCGAGCGATCTGCAGCGCGCGCGCCAGACAGCACAGCCGTTCGCCGACGCGCTGGGCCTGCCGGTCGTGCTGAACGAAGGTTTGCGCGAGCGCAATTACGGCGCGTTCCAGGGCCACGACAGCACCGAGATCGCCGAGAAGTTTCCCGATGCCTATGCCCAATGGCAGACGCGCGACCCGGGCTTCGAGCCGGTTGGCGGCGAATCGCAGCGTGCGTTCTACCATCGCGTGCTGCATGCGCTCGAGCCGATCGTGGCGGCGCATCCGGGCGGCCGGATCGCCGTGGTGGCGCACGGCGGCGTGCTCGATTGCGTCTATCGGTGGGCGATCGCGCTGCCGCTCGACGCGCCGCGCCAGTACGCGCTGCTGAACACGAGCATCAACGTGGTGGCGTTCGACGGCAATGCGCCGCGCATCGTCCGTTGGGCCGATGTCGATCACCTCGGCGGCGAGAGCGACGACGACGGGTATCGCAAGGTGATGTGACGCGGCGCCTGCTGTTTCCCATGCAAAAAAGCCTCGCGATCGCGAGGCTTTTTTGTGCCCGTCGCCCCGGTATCGCGGGCGACGGCTGACGTCGAAACGGCTTACTGGATGTTGTGGCGCGTCTTGTAGTCGAGCGCGTAGGCGATCTTGCCCGGCTTCGAGGCGGTCATCGCGGCGCTGAGGTCGCCGAAATTGCCCTTCGTATAAGCCTTGCCGCCGTTGATCTGGGCGAGGCGGCCGAGTTCGGCGCCCGTCTTGCCGTCGATCACCGGATCGGTCGTGGCGACCATCTTCACCGATGCGTTCCAGGTGGCGTTCAGGTAGCCCGTGTCGGCCGTGGCCGGATCGGGGCTGACCGTGCCGAGCTTGGTCAGCGTGTAGCCCGACAGCGGGAAGTTCGTGCGCAGCCAGTCGGCCCAGAAGAACTCGAGGAAGTCGGTCGACGGCGTCGGCTTGCTGTAGCCGATGTCGCGCGTGAAGTAGACGAGCGAGCGGTAGACGTCGTTCTGCATGCCGTGCGACAGGCCGAGCGCGGTGGGCAACTGGTCCGGCGTGATCGTCGCGCCGTTCGCGTCCTTCAGGCGCGTGAAGCCGCCCGACTGCATCATCGACCAGAACGTGCTGCCGGCGTAGGCGCTGAAGTTGGCCTTGACCAGCACGTGCACGTGCAGCGACGGGCCGCCGTCGGCCGTCTCGTAGTAGGTCGACAGGCCATGATGGCCGTCCGTCAGATAGAGCGTGTCGCCGTTCGGGCCGATCACGACCGGGTTCAGCACGGTGGTGTCGCGCTTGGTCAGGTCGGTGGTGGTGCAGGTGTAGGTGGTGGGGTCGGTCAGCTTCGAGGTGGTGGTCGAGCTGCCCGAGACGAGGCCGCCGAGGCCTTCGTCGGCGCAGAAATCGTCGAACTTCTTGGTCGGGTCGAGTTCGTAGCGGCCGAGCTTGTAATAGATCTGGTCGTAGCCGAGCGCGGCCTGGGTCGGGTGCAGGTCGCTCAGCGCAACGTCGAGGATGTCGCCGGGCGCCGCCGCGGCCCATTTGCCCGGAGCCGGGGTGGTCGTGGTCGAGGAGGCCGGCGCCGGCGAGGCGGCGACCGAGGGCGAGGCCGACGTGCCGTCGCCACCGCACGCGGCAAGCGCGATCAGCGACGAGAACGAGGCGGCCAGGGCGATTCGGCTGAGCGAAGGAATCATCGTGGTAGCAATCGGTAAAAGTTGGAAGGCAGACGCAAGAAAAGGCGCAAGCTTGCCGATTGGATGTGACAGCGATTTGAAATATGACAAATCGGTGAGACGGGCGGGGCGGCGAGGCGGCGGGTTTTCCGTCCCGAAAATTAGGGCGGTAAAGCTGCGAGCAGACGGCGTTATTCGTCGACGGCCGGAGCCGGATGCGGCTCGGTGTGCCGGGGCGGTGGCGCGGATTCGGTTGCCTCGGGCGCGGCCGGCAGGGGGGCCGGCGCGGCCGTGGCTCGCCGCCGCGAACGTTTCGCGGCGCCGTTGACGAGCGCCCAGCGCATCACCGGCCCCATGAGCCGCACGCCGGGGCGGGCCACGATGCGCCGCATCGGCGCGAGCGCTTCGAGGCCGAGTTGCTGCTGCGCCCAGCCGGGCAGCAGATCCACGCCCGCGTGGAACAGCAGCGCGGAGGCCGGGCGCATCACCGCGCGCGGCACCGGCGCCTCGCGCAGCACGCGGATCACTTCGCGGGTGCGCTCGCCGGCCACCAGCTCGCCGCGCATCCGCGCGAGATAGGCGGCGATCTCCGCACGCGAACACGGCACGTCGGCCGCGCCGAGCATCACGGCGATACGGGATGTTTCGGCGTAGTAGCGATCCTGCTCCTCGCCGGTGAGCGCCTGATTCACGTAGCGCAGGTAGCCGGCCAGGAAGCTCGACACCTCGGCCACATGCACCCAGGTCAGCAGCGCTGGATCGCTCGCGCGGTAGGGGCGGCCGTCGGGCGCGGTGCCCGTCACGCCGCCGTGAATGGTTTTGACGCGCTCGATCAGGTGCAGCGCATCGGCGCGGCTCGCGAACGTGGTGCCGGCCACGAACGTGGCGGTGCGGCGCAGCCGGCCGAGGATGTCGGTACGAAACGAGGAGTGATCCCAGACGCCCGCCAGCGCAAGCGGATGCAGCGCCTGCAACAGCAGTGCGGCGATGCCGCCCGCCATCATCGAGGTGAAATCGGCGTGAACCCGCCAGCACACGGCATCGGGGCCGAACAGGCCCGGATCGCCCGGCGGCGACGAATAATCGATCGACGGCCCGCCGCCGCCCGAGGTCAGCATCGTGACGCCGGCCGCGAGCCGCGTACGCAGCAGCCCGGCGAAGCCGCCGGACGCCGCTGGCGTGGCCTGCGCCGAAGGCGCCTGCGCGCGATCCCGATCGGACGGCTGCCGCGACATGGCTGGAGGCCGCCGGTTAGCGCGGCGCGGCGTCGCTGCCCGTATCGGGCACCGGCAGGCCGAAGTGGCGGTAGGTCAGCAGCGTGGCGACGCGCCCGCGCGGCGTGCGTTGCAGGAAGCCCTGCTGGATCAGGTAAGGCTCGAGCACGTCCTCGATGGTGTCGCGCTCCTCGCCGATGGCGGCGGCCAGGTTGTCGACGCCCACTGGGCCGCCGTCGAACTTGTGCAGGATCGCTTCGAGCAGCTTGCGGTCCATCACGTCGAAGCCGACCGGATCGACGTCGAGCATCGCCAGCGCCGCATCGGCCACCTCGGCCGTGATCGCGCCGTCGGCCTTCACTTCGGCGTAATCGCGCACGCGGCGCAGCAGGCGGTTGGCGATCCGCGGCGTGCCGCGCGAACGCCGCGCGATCTCGAACGCGCCGTTCGGATCGATGCGCGCGTTGAGCAGCGAAGCCGAGCGTTGGACGATCCGCGACAGCTGGCCCGCGTCGTAGAACTCGAGCCGCGCGACGATCCCGAAGCGGTCGCGCAGCGGGTTGGTCAGCATGCCGGCGCGCGTGGTGGCGCCCACCAGCGTGAACGGCTGCAGATCGAGCTTGACGCTGCGTGCGGCCGGCCCTTCGCCGATCATGATGTCGATCTGGTAATCCTCGAGCGCCGGATACAGGATTTCCTCGACGACCGGCGAGAGCCGGTGGATTTCGTCGATGAACAGCACGTCGTTCGCTTCGAGGTTGGTCAGCAGCGCGGCGAGATCGCCCGGGCGCTCCAGCACGGGGCCGGACGTCTGCCGCAGGTTGACGCCCATCTCGCGCGCGATGATGTGCGCGAGCGTGGTTTTGCCGAGGCCCGGCGGCCCGAACAGCAGCACGTGATCGAGCGCTTCGGAGCGGCGCTTGGCCGCCTCGATGAAGATTTCGAGCTGGCCGCGCACCTTTTCCTGGCCGACGTATTCGTCGAGCTGGCGCGGCCGCAGCGCACGTTCGAACGCCTCCTCGTGCGACGAGGCGGGCGTGGCGGCGATGATGCGCTCGCCGGCGAGTTTGTCGGTTTCGATCATGCGCGCATTGTACCGCGCGACCCGGCGACGAAGAATCGGCCGAACGGCCGACTCGCGCGGCCGGGCGCGGCATGGGAAGGTAGCGGTGCCGGGCCGGAGCTGGCGGGCAAGCCGGCTGCGATCAGGCCTTCGAGAGCGCCTTCAGCGAGATCTTGATGCCTTCGGACACGCCGGTGCCGGCCGGCACGTTCTTGATCGCGGCCAGCGCTTCCTTCTCCGAATAGCCGAGCGCGAGCAGCGCGTTGAGGATGTCGGCGGCGTGATCCGATTGCGAGGCCTGGCCGGCCAGTTCGCCGAGATCCGCGCCAAGCTTGCCCTTCAGTTCGAGCAGCAGGCGCTCGGCGGTTTTCTTGCCGATGCCGGGCAGGCGCGTGAGGCGCGCGGCGTCCTGCATCGTCACGACCTGCGCGAGCTCCTGCACGCTCATGCCGGACAGCACCGCGAGCGCCATGCGCGCGCCGATGCCGGTGATCTTCAGCAGCTCGCGGAACGTGGTGCGTTCCTGCGGCGTGAGGAAGCCGTACAGCAGATGCGCGTCCTCGCGCACGATCATCTGCGTGAGCAGCACCACGCGCTCGCCCGTGTGCGGCAGGTTGTAGAACGTGCTCATCGGCACGTCGAGCTCATAGCCGACGCCGTTGCAGTCCACCAGCAGGTGGGGCGGATTCTTTTCGAGGAGGGTGCCGGCAATGCGACCGATCATGACAAGGACGACGAAGGACGGAAAGCGCGAGTGTAGCGCACGCCGCGCGATGCAATGCAAACCGGCGATCACCGTGCCGCTTGCCGCTTCCGGGTCGAGGTATTACGATGAAATTTTTAAGTATTACTTCGAGGCGGCAATGTCGACGATGACCGTGAAAGGGCAGGTGACGATTCCAAAAGCCGTGCGCGAACATCTAGGCCTCGTGCCGGGCATGGAAGTGGAGTTTCAGATGGAGAGCGACGGCCGCGTGACGGTGCGGCGCGCGGGTGGCGGCGCGCCGGCCTCGCGCTTCGCCGCCTTGCGCGGCTCGCTCGATGCGCCGATGAGTACCGACGAGATCCTCGCCCTCACGCGGGGCGGCGACGCATGATTTTCGTCGACACCAACGTGCTGCTCGATCTGGCCACGGACGATCCGGTCTGGGGCGGCTGGTCGCAGCATCAGCTCGAAGCCGCGTCGCTGCGGGGGCCGCTGTCGATCAACGACGTGGTGTACGCGCAGCTGGGCGTGGGCTATGCGCGCATCGAAGCGCTCGATGCGTTCGTGGCGGGGGCAGGGCTGCGTATCGAGCCGATGCCGCGTGCGGCGCTGTTTCTTGCCGGCAAGGCGTTCGGGCAATACCGGCGCAAGGCCGGCGCGAAGATCGGCGTGCTGCCGGATTTTTTCATCGGTGCGCACGCCAGCGTGCTCGGCGCGCCACTGCTGACGCGCGACATCGGCCGCTATCGCACGTATTTTCCGAAGCTCGCATTGATCGCCCCGCCGGCGTGAAGCGCCGCCGCCGCGCTCAGCCCACCAGCCGGCCGCGCCGTACGCGAAAGCCTTTCTGGGTCAGCGAGGGCGCGAGGCCGCCGAGCGCCTGGAGCGTGTCGCCGCCGTGCGCATGGCAGATCGCCACGCCGAGCGCGTCGGACGCATCGGTGCCGGGCAGGCCCGACAGCCCGAGCAGGCGCACCACCATTTGCTGCATCTGCTCCTTGGTGGCGCGGCCGTAGCCGACGATGGCCTGCTTCAGTTGCGTCGGCGTGTATTCGGCCACCGGCAATGCGCCGGCCACCAGCCCGCAGATCGCTGCGCCGCGGGCCTGGCCGAGCAGCAGCGTCGATTGCGGATTGACGTTGACGAATACTTTTTCGATCGAGGCCTGGTCCGGCGCATGTTCGCGCACGAGCGTGGAGACGCCGTCGAAGATCACGCCGAGGCGCACCGAGAGGTCGGCGGCGGACGGGGTGCGGATCACGCCGCTCGTCACGTAGGCGAGCTGGCTGCCGTGCACGTCGATCACGCCGAAGCCGGTGACGCGGAGGCCGGGGTCGATGCCGATGATACGCATGAAGAACAGGTGGGAAAGCGCATGTGGCGCGCGGGAAAAATCGGCGGAATGCGTCGATGGTACAACGATCGCCGCACGGGTTGGGCAACGGCGGGCGCAACGGCGATTGCGCCGCGCCATGAAAAACGGCGGCGAGGAAACCCTGCGCCGCCGTTTCGCGAGGCGGCGGTTGCTCGCGCGCCTCGCCGTTCCGCCTGCCGAGCGCCGTATCCGGCGCAGGCGATCAGTGACGGAAGTGACGGATGCCCGTCAGCACCATCGCGATGCCGTGCTCGTCGGCCGCCGCGATCACTTCGTCGTCGCGCATCGAGCCGCCCGGATGGATCACCGCGGTCGCGCCCGCCGCCACCACCACGTCGAGGCCGTCGCGGAACGGGAAGAACGCATCCGACGCCACCGCCGAACCTGCCAGCGTGAGGCCGGCGTTCTGCGCCTTGATGCCGGCGATGCGGGCCGAATCCACGCGGCTCATCTGGCCGGCGCCGACGCCGAGCGTCATGCCGTTGCCGCAGAACACGATCGCGTTCGACTTCACGTACTTCGCGACGCGCCAGGCGAACAGCAGATCGTCGAGTTCCTTCGGCGTCGGCTGGCGCTTGGTCACCACGCGCAGTTCTTCGGGTTGCACGTTGCGCGAATCGAGCGACTGCACCAGCAGGCCGCCGCCGACGCGCTTCAGGTCGAACGCGTTGAAGCCGTCGCCGAGCGCGATTTCGAGCAGGCGAACGTTCTGCTTGGCCGCGAATACCTGCTTGGCCGCTTCCGAGAACGACGGGGCGATCAGCACTTCGACGAACTGCTTGGCCACGGCTTGCGCGGCGGCTTCGTCCACTTCGCGGTTGAACGCGATGATGCCGCCGAACGCCGAGGTCGGATCGGTCTGGAACGCCTTGGCGTAGGCTTCGGCCGGGCTGGCCGCCACCGCCACGCCGCACGGGTTGGCGTGCTTGATGATCACGCAGGCCGGGGCGTCGAACGTCTTGACGCATTCCCAGGCCGCGTCGGAATCGGCGATGTTGTTGTACGACAGTTCCTTGCCCTGCAACTGGCGGTAGTTCGCCAGCGCGCCGGCCGGCGCGGCCAGGTCGCGGTAGAACGCGGCCGTCTGGTGCGGGTTCTCGCCGTAGCGCAGGTCCTGCACCTTGTCGTACGCCAGGTTCAGCGTGGCCGGGTACGGCTGACGCGTGGCGTGTTGCAGTTCCTCGGTCAGGCTCGTCAGGTAGTTCGTGATCGCGCCGTCGTATTGCGCGGTGTGCGCGAACACCTTGGTGGCCAGGCGGAAGTTGGTGGCGTAGCCCACCGTGTTGCCGTTCGCCTTCATTTCGTCGAGCACCACGGCGTAGTCGGCCGGATCGACGATCACGGTCACGTCGCGGTGGTTCTTCGCGGCCGAGCGCAGCATGGTCGGGCCGCCGATGTCGATGTTCTCGATCGCGTCGGCCAGCGTGCAGTCGTCCTTCGCGATGGTCGCGACGAACGGATACAGGTTCACCACCAGCAGGTCGATGGTGGGAATGCCGTGCGCGTCGAGCGCCGCCATGTGTTCGGGCAGGTCGCGGCGCGCCAGGATCCCGCCGTGCACCTTCGGGTGCAGCGTCTTCACGCGGCCGTCGAGCATTTCCGGGAAGCCGGTGTAGTCGGCCACTTCGGTGACGGGCAGGCCCGCGTCGGCCAGCAGCTTCGCGGTGCCGCCCGTCGACAGCAGCTTGACGCCCTGTTGCGAGAGGGCCGTCGCGAATTCGACGATGCCGGTTTTATCGGAAACGGAAAGGAGCGCTTGCTTGATCATGATGGGGAGCACCAGTAGCCAGGAAAACGGGGACGAAGCGGCCGTCGTGGCGGCCTGCGATTACAACAGGCCGTGCTGCTGCAGCTTCTTGCGCAGCGTGTTGCGGTTGATGCCGAGGTACTCGGCGGCGAGCGACTGGTTGCCGCCCGCCTGTTCGAGCACCACCTCGAGCATCGGCTTCTCGACGCACGACATCACCATGTCGTAGACGTCATGCGGATTGGAGCCGTCGAGATCCCGGAAATACACGTCCAGGCTGTCGCGGACACATTGTTCGATGTTGTGCTTGCTCATGCTGCTATTGAATAGGGTCGGATGCGCCGCCCTCGTCGTCGACATAGACGAGATGGTCGGACAGCGCGCGCTGCGCGTCGAAATAATCGTTGACGGCGGCAAGCTGCTCGCGTGTGGTATCGAGCGTATTCATCCGGTGCCGGAACGCGTTGGCGCCGGAAAGGCCGCGAGTGTACCAGCCGATGTGCTTGCGCGCAGTACGCACGCCGGTAAATTCGCCGTAGAACGCGTAATGATCCTCGAGGTGCTCGTTGAGCAGGTGCTGGATCTCGTCGACGGTGGGCGGCGGGAGCGTTTCGCCGGTGCGCAGGAAATGCTCGATTTCGCGGAACAGCCACGGGCGGCCTTGCGCGGCGCGGCCGATCATCAGCGCGTCGGCGCCGGTGGCGTCGAGCACGGCCCGGGCCTTGGCCGGGGAGGTGATGTCGCCGTTCGCCACCACCGGGATCGTCACCGAGGCCTTCACGGCGGCGATCGTTTCGTATTCGGCGTCGCCCTTGTACAGATCGGCGCGGGTGCGGCCGTGCACGGTCAGCATCGAGATGCCGGCATCCTGCGCGAGGCGCGCGATGGTCAGCGCGTTCTTGTGCTCGCGGTCCCAGCCGGTGCGGATCTTCAGCGTGACGGGCACCGCGTCGGGGCCGGTGCCCACGGCTGCCACCACGGCCGAGACGATCCGCACCACCAGCGGCTCGTTCTGCAGCAGCGCCGAGCCGGCCGCCACGTTGCAGACCTTCTTGGCCGGGCAGCCCATGTTGATGTCGATGATCTGCGCGCCGTTCGCCACGTTGTGGCGCGCGGCCTCGGCCATCATCTCCGGATCGGCGCCGGCGATCTGCACCGCGATCGGCTCCACCTCGCCCGCGTGGTTGGCGCGGCGCATGGTTTTCTCGCTTTTCCAGAGCTGCGCGTTCGACGCGACCATCTCGGAGACGGCGTAGCCCGCGCCCAGCCGCTTGCAGAGCTGGCGGAACGGACGATCCGTGACGCCGGCCATGGGGGCGACGAACAGGTTGTTGCGCAGAACGTGAGAGCCGAGAACGGGCATGGCAATGACAGCACCCGCGCAAGGGCGCGGGCAGGGGCGGGCGGTGGGAAAACGCGCATTTTACCGTAAGCGCCGGGGGAGCCGGGCGATCGCGATTGTCGACAAGCGTCAAATCGGGATGAAGCTTCGGTGACATTCCCGTGACGATGTCACGGCGGCGTCGCCCGGGCGCGCGCGCGGGCCGCGCCGGGCGTCAACCGCCCGGTGTTGCGCCGATGCCTCGGTGCCGGGCGCCGAACCCCCGGGGCGGAATCAGCGGCGCTGGCCGAACATCATCTGCCGCGCGATTACCGTCTTGAGCGGCGGCACGAGTTCGAGCGCGGTCAGGGCCGCGCCGCGCAGCGCCGCGAGCGGGCGCGATTCGATCGTGAACAGCCGCGCCAGCAGGTCGGTCGCGCCGATCGTCAGACGCCGGTCGAGCACGCGGCGGCCGTTGAACGCGGCCAGCGCGAGCGGCGTGGCGCCGTGCTCGGACAGCGCGTCGACCAGCGTGTGCGCGTCGCGCAGCCCGAGGTTCAGCCCTTGCCCGGCCACCGGATGCAAGGTTTGCGCGGCGTT